>JBQCCX010000358.1:0-9188 GCA_051961815.1 Xanthobacteraceae bacterium | reverse complement strand
AAGATGACCAGGGCCGAGCCGCCACAGATGCAAGTCGGTCAGGCGATCGCCATCGGTCTCGATTGTGGCGCGCATGCGCTCGGCCATGGCGCGATCGGGCGTCATGTCGAGCAGGATGGCGCCGGTATCGCGGATGAGCGTGTAGGCCCAGGCTGCGATGACCACAGCGCCGACGAGACCGACGGCAGGATCCATCCAGGTCCAGCCGAAGAAGCGGCCGATCACGAGGCCGACGATGACGAGGATCGAGACCGCTGCGTCGGCGAGCACGTGTACGACAGCCGCGCGGAGATTGTTGTCGCGGTGCGCCGCATGGCCCGCGTGCACGTGCTCATGTTCATGAGCATCGTGGCCGGCATGCGCGTGATGGTGATCGTGTTCGTGTCTCTGCTGGTGATCGCCGCCGCCGAGGAGGAGCGCGCTCACGATATTGACCACCAGGCCGAGCGCGGCAATCGGGATCGCCTGATTGAAGTCGATCGGCACCGGCCAGACGAAGCGGGTCGCCGCCTCATAGCCGATGAGAAGCGCAATCATGGCGAGCACGATGGCGCTGGTGAAACCGGCCAGATCGCCGAGCTTTCCGGTGCCGAAACTGAAACGGTCGTCGTCAGCGTGACGGCGCGCGTAGCTGTAAGCCAGTGCGGCAAGGAGCAGCGCGCTGGCATGGGTCGACATGTGCAATCCATCGGCAATGAGCGCGATCGAGCCGAACAACAGCCCGCCGACGATCTCGGCAATCATCATGAAGGTGCACAACGCAATCACCGTCCAGGTGCGGCGCTCGTTGCGCTCGTGGCGTACGCCGAGAAAGACGTGGCTGTGAAAATTGGTGTGTTGGTGCGACATGCGTTCCTGCACCGGCGCTACCCGGGCGCTGCCTTTGTTGAGATCGGCCTAAACGGCTTTCTTCCCAGGCGCCGGCATCGCGCCTCGTCATAGGTACGGGTTACGGTAGGTATTGAGGCACGAAATGTCGACTGCCGCGGCATAGTCACCGGAGAGCCGGCCGACCGGCGTCCGGCAATGCACCTGTGGGAATGACCCAGGGACGGATGGACAGGGGCGGGCGCTGTCACGTTATTGTCAGCATGGCAATGGCAGCACAGCGCGGCGGCATGTGCTTGTTTCGGGGGGCGCGATGAAGGGGCACTGGCTCGGGGGGCTGGCCCTGCTCGTGGTGGCAAGCGGCGCGCAAGCCGCTGACCTTTCGCGCATGCTGCCGACCAAGGCGCCGCCGCAGTCGGCGGCGACGACCACCGATTGGACGGGTTTCTACGCCGGCGGTCATTTCGGCTATGCGGCCGGTTTTTCCGATTGGACGGCAACGCAAGCCGGGGCGACAGCGCCGAGCCTCTCTGGCACGCTCGACCTGTTCCAGGGCTATGATCTCTTCAAGGGCACCGGCAGTTATTTGCTCGGCCTGCAGGCCGGCTACAATTTCATGTTGCCGTCACGCGTTGTCCTCGGCGTCGAGGCCGATGTGTCGTTTCCGAACGTGCTCGGCGCCAGCGCGGCCATTGCGTCACCGGCGATCGGCCAGGCGATTTACCGCGACGAAGTCGAAATGTCCGGAACGCTGCGCGGACGCATCGGCTATGCCCCCGGTCATTGGCTGTATTATGTGACCGGCGGCTTTGCCTATAGTTTCGATCAGTTCTCGCGCACGCAGGTCTCAGGCGCGCCGATTGGTGGCACGGCGGTTGCCGGCACCGTGGAGAATTTGTTCATGGTGCCACGCATCGGCGGCGTCGCCGGCGCCGGCGTCGAAGTCACGCTGACGCCGCGCTGGATGGCGCGGCTCGAATATCTCTACACCGGATATGGATCGCGCAGCGTCGATTTCCCCGCCGGCGCGCAGCGCTTCGCCTCCGATCTTGCGGTCCACACAGTGCGGATCGGATTGGATTACCGGCTCGGCCGCGATGGCATCGATCCGCAAATCTTTACCAAGGGCCCTGACGCGCTCGATCTCGGCTCCTTCGCCGCGCACGGCCAAACGACCTTCATCGAACAATATGCGCCGCCGTTCCGATCACCCTATGTTGGTCCAAACAGTCTCATTCCGAACGAGGGCCGCGAGACCTTTGACGCGACGTTTGGCATCGGCGTCAAACTCTGGCACGGCGCCGAATTCTGGGTGGATTCGGAAATCGATCAGGGGTTCGGATTAAGCACGACCAAGGGTGTCGCCGGTTTCCCGTCCGGCACCGCGTTCAAGGCCGGCACTTCGGTGCCTTATGCGCGACTACCCAAATACTTCGTGCGCCAAACGATCGATCTTGGCGGCGAGACTCAGAAAACCGATGCGGCATTCAATCAGTTCGCGGGGTCGCACACGGCGGACCGCTTGGTCATCACGCTCGGCAAGTTCTCCGTCACCGATGTCTTCGACACCAACAAATACGCGACCAATCCGCGCCGCGATTTCATGAATTGGGCGCTGATCAATACCGGCACCTTCGATTATGCATCCGACGCGTGGGGCTACACCTACGGCGCGGCCGCCGAGTGGTATCGCGGCGACTGGACGTTACGCGGCGGCTTATTTGACCTTTCAAAGACCCCCGGCAAGGCGGAACTCGACCCGACCTTCAGCCAATTTCAGTGGGTGGGCGAGGTTGAGCGTCGCTATGAACTGTGGGGCCATCCCGGAAAGATCGCAGTCACAGGATTTCTCAGTCGCGGCCGCATGGGCAGCTTTCAGGATGCGATCGATCTCGCGCAGATCACCGGCGGGCCAGCCGATATCGCGGCTGTACGCAAATACCAAAGCCGCACCGGCGTCAGCATGAACCTCGAACAGGAGATCGCGCCCGATCTCGGCCTGTTCATGCGCGCCGGTTGGGCCGATGGCGCGGTCGAACCGTTCGACGTCACCGACATCGACCGCACCGTCGCTGCGGGACTGTCGCTCAAGGGCAAGCAGTGGGGTCGGCCCGACGATACATTTGGCCTTGCCGGAATCGTCAACGATATTTCCGGTGTCCACCAGCAATTCCTCAATGCCGGTGGCCTCGGCATCCTGGTCGGCGACGGCATGCTGCCGCATCCCGGGCCCGAGCAGATCATCGAAAGTTATTATGCGTTTCCGCTATTCGCCTCGACCGTGACGTTCGACTATCAGTTTATCGTCAATCCGGCCTATAACCGCGACCGCGGCCCGGTTTCGGTCATCGGCGCGCGCGTGCACGCGGAGTTCTGACGGCAGCGCATAGTTTAAGGCCCGCTCGTCCCCGCGAAAGCGGGGACCCAGCTCGTATTCAAAAAAGCACTGGATTCCCGCTTGCGCGGGAATGAGCGGAGGTAAAAATCATGTTTAATGAAGCCAGTCAGCGCAAGCCGTGGCGCGCCAACACCTCGCGAACCGCCTCGACCAGTTTTGCTTCCGGCACCGAGCGCTGCGCCTGCGCCTGTTTCTGCAAGTGCTGTTCGCGGCCTTTTTCCGATTTGGCGAGTTCGGCGCCGACGATCAAATCCTTGATGGTGACCTCGCCGCGCGCTTTTTCGTCGGAGCCCTGGATGACGACACACGGCGCATTGCGCCGGTCGGCGTATTTCATCTGCGGTCCGAATTTTCCCGAACCGAGATAAAGCTCGGCGCGGATGCCGGCATTGCGCAGCTGCGCCACCATGTTCTGATAATCGGCAATGCGATCCTGATCGAACACCGTGACCACGACCGGGCCGCGCTCGGTTTTAAGGTCGACTTTGCCGAGATATTCGAGCGCGGCGAGGAGCCGCGACACCCCGATCGAGAAGCCGGTGGCCGGAACGGGCTCGTTGCGAAAGCGGGAAATCAGGCCGTCATAGCGTCCGCCGCCGCCGACCGAGCCGAAGCGCGGCGAGCCGTCGGCCGAATCGGTTGAGAAGGTGAGCTCAACTTCAAAGACCGGCCCGGTGTAATATTCCAGTCCGCGAACGACCGACGGATCGATCCTGATTCGGCTGTCCGAATATCCTGCGGCTTCGACAAGCGTCTTGATGGCTTGAAGTTCCTGGCGGCCCTCTTGGCCAGCCGAACTGCTTTTCAGGCGCGAATCTATTTGCGCAAGTTTTTCCCGTTGATCGCTCGCCGGCGCAAACACGCTCATGATCGTTGCGATAGCTTCAGCCTCCAGTCCGGCGCCCTTTGTGAAATCGCCGGATTCGTCCTTGCGTCCCTGGCCGAGCAATTGGCGTACACCGTGATCGCCCAGCCGGTCGAATTTATCCATTGCCCGCAGCACGGTGAGCCGACGATCAGAATTTTTTTCGTCGCTCAGTCCGACCGTCTCCATTAGACCGTCAAGAATTTTGCGGTTATTGACTTTAACGACATAGCTGCCGCGCGGAATGCCGAGCGCTTCCATCGTATCGGCGGCCATCATGCACAGTTCGGCGTCGGCGGCCGGCGAGGACGAGCCGACCGTGTCGGCATCGAACTGCATGAATTCGCGGAAGCGGCCGGGGCCAGGCTTCTCGTTGCGATAGACGGTGCCGACGCGATAACTGCGATACGGTTTCGGCAGCGTGTCGAAATTTTCAGCGACGTAGCGCGCCAGCGGCGCGGTCAGATCATAGCGCAGCGACAGCCATTGCTCGTCGTCGTCCTGGAACGAGAACACACCCTCGTTCGGGCGGTCCTGATCGGGCAGGAACTTGCCCAGCGCGTCGGTATATTCGATCGCCGGCGTCTCCACCGGCTCGAAACCGTAAAGCTCGTAGACGGCGCGGATTTTTTCGATCATCTGCCGCGTCGCCGCGATCTCGCCGGGGCTGCGGTCTGCCAATCCGCGCGGCAGCCGCGGCTTGAGCTTGTTCGATTTATCCGCTTTCTCGGCCATATCTGTGCCTGTCCGCGATTGCGCGGTGGTAGCAGTCGCGCCGCGGAGCGGCAAGCGATAGGATGGCGCGAACCCGGCGCCATTCTGGGATAAATCGCCGGGAGCAATCGTTGGAGAGTGAAATGGCACAGGCGCGCGTCGCGACGGCAACCGTACCGAACGATCTCGAATCCTATTGGCTGCCGTTCACGCCCAATCGCAGCTTCAAGCGCTCGCCTCGCCTGATCGTGCGCGCCAAGGACATGCACTACTACAGCGCCGACAATCGCGCGCTGCTCGACGGCACTGCCGGGCTGTGGTGCACCAATGCCGGCCATAACCGCGACCCGATCGTCGCCGCGATCACGCGCGCCGCCGAACAGCTCGACTACTCGCCGGCTTTCCAGTTTGCGCATCCGGCGGCCTTCGAGCTCGCCGGCCGGGTCGCGGCGCTGGCGCCGGGCGATCTCAACCGGGTGTTCTTCTGCAATTCGGGATCGGAAGCCGTCGACACCGCGCTCAAAATCGCGTTGGCCTATCACAATGTCCGCGGCGAAGGCAGCCGCACCCGTTTGATCGGCCGCGAGCGCGGCTATCACGGCGTCGGCTTCGGCGGCATCGCGGTCGGCGGCATCGTCAACAACCGCAAATTCTTCGGCTCGCTGCTCGCTGGCGTCGATCATCTGCCGGCCACCTACAGCCGCGAACATCAGGCCTTCACCAAGGGCGAGCCGCAATGGGGCGCGCATTTTGCCGATGATTTGGAGCGCATCATCGCGCTCCATGATGCATCCACCATTGCCGCCGTGATTGTCGAACCCGTGGCTGGATCCACTGGCGTGCTGCCGCCGCCGCAGGGCTACCTGCAGCGGCTGCGCGCGATCTGCGACCGCCATGGCATTCTCCTGATCTTCGACGAGGTGATTACCGGCTTCGGACGGCTCGGCTGTGCCTTCGCCGCCGAGCGCTATGGGGTCGTGCCCGATCTCATCACTTTTGCCAAAGGCGTCACCTCGGGCGCGGTGCCGATGGGCGGGGTGATCGCCCGCGACGGCATCTATGAAGCCTTCATGCGCGGCCCGGAGCACGTCATCGAGCTGTTCCACGGCTATACCTATTCCGCGCATCCACTCGCTTGTGCCGCCGGACTGGCGACCATCGATCTTTACCGTGACGAGAAACTGTTCGCGCGCGCCAAGGTGCTCGAGCCGCGCTTCGCCGAGGCGGCGATGACCTTGCGGGGACTGCCCGGTGTCCTCGACATCCGCACTGTTGGCCTTGCGGCCGGCATCGATCTCGCCTCGCGTGCGGGGGCGCCGGGCCTGCGCGCCTATCAGGTGATGGAGCGCGCCTTCCAGGAAGAAGGCGTCATGGTGCGCGCCGCCGGTGAAACCATTGCCTTGTCGCCGCCGCTGATCGTGAGCGAAGCGCAGATCGACGAGATCTTTGACAAGGTCGGCCGCGCCATAAAGGCCGTGGGGTAGTTGTGCGTCATTCCGGGTCCGAGCGTGAGCGAGGAACCCGGAATCCATAACCCCGGCGCAGGGGCTATGGATTCCGGACTTGCCGCTCCGCGGCAATCCGGAATGACCATCACCGCGGCTTTGAGATCGCCCAGCCGACATGGACGGTGCCATCGGCGCGGCGCATCGGCAAATCGAACGGAACGCCGAGCTCGGCGCCGGGTGCAATCGTCGCAAACGCCGGCGGCACCTGGCGTGGATCGCTCTGCGTCCACACCAGGATTGCGCCTTTGTCGCGTAGGTCGTCGAGATCGATCCACGGCGCGCGACTCGGCAGACCATCGATCAGCACCTCGGGCTGATCGGGCGAATAATGCGCCAGGTTGCCACCGTCCCACATCGACCCGATGACATAGCGCAGCGATGCCCCGGTGGCGTCGTGAAAACGCGCCGTCAGCATTTCACCAAGCTTGTCGCCGGGAAACAACACGGCGCGATAGCGATGGTCGAGCGGCGGCAACACCAGATAGTTGCCGATGAATGCCACGACGAAGATCGTAAACACGATCGCCCAGGCGCCGACTATTCGCGCCAGACGCGCGGTGTCGAAGCTCACCCGCGCGGCCATTACCAGCCACAGTCCGAGAAACAGCCACAGCGGATAGCCCCACATCGCCACCGCGCCCCGGCCGCTCACGGCGGTCAGCACCACCATTGTCAACGCCGGGCCAAAGGCAAGCAAAGTGACGATGCGCCGATCGAACGGCTCGGCAAAATTTTTCCTTCCCTCAGCAGGCCAGACCATTGCCGCGGCGATAAAAAATGACGGCAGCAGGAAGAAGAGCTGACTGCCCAGAAAAACAGTGGGATGGAGCACGTGATCGAACCAATCGCGCACCGCTGTGGCGCGATGACTGGCGTAAGCGAATGGAAGAAAGTCGTTCTGAAACAGCCAGACGATATGGGGCGCCGCGACCGCAACCGCGACGCAAACCGCAAGCCAAGGCCCCGGCGTCGCGAAAGTGCGTCGTGCCCGACGGTCGAACAGCATGAACAAGACGTACGGGACCGCCAATATCACGACGAAGTATTTTGCCCAGAACGCCCCGCCAATGGCGATGCCGAGCAAACACCACGGCCCAACGCCGCCGCGCCGGAGCGCGGCATGGAAGGCATAACCGGCGAGCGCCCAAAACGGCAGCTGAATGACGTCGTGATTGAATTTTACCGCGGTGTACTGGAAATAATGCAGTCCATCGACGATCAGCACGGCAACCAGCGCGCCGGTGGCGCCGACCAGCGGTCGCGCTAGAGCGAACACCAGCGCAAAGGCGATCAGCACCGCAATCTGCGCCGTCGCGTAATAGGCGATATCGGCATCGAAGATGCGATGCACCGCCTCGATCAGCCACCACGGCAGCGGCGGCAGCTTGTCATAACCAAGCTGCCATTCGCGGCCGTAAACGAGCGCTTCGACGAGGTCGAGCGGCAGATTGGCGTAAAGCAGCGCCGGCAGCGCCGTCCAAACCGCAAAGTGCAGCCCCAAAAAGCCGGCAAAGGCGGTCCCCGGCCGCCGCTCGATCCAGCGGATCGCGCCGGCGGCTCGCCGCGAAGCCGACGAAGGTTCAGTGACGGCAAGGTTTTCGGCCATCTCGTTAATCGCTTGTCAGATTTGCCCTTATAAAACCGCGCTTGAGCCCTCGCTACGTTTAGCATGCGCGATTTCGGAACTTGCGGCCTCCCTCATGCTTGTGAACACTGGTAGCATTCGGCGAAACTCAGGAAAGGCTTGTCGGTCACATGGTGCGTATTAGCGCCTTCCTAATCGCAGTTTGCATGGTCCTGATCGCCGCCGTGCTCGGCGCGGTGGTCTATTCGCGCTTCGGCTTTACCGGCGCGGAATCGGCGCTCGCCGCGCTCGGGGCGCTCACTGCATTCGCGGTCTATTACGCAGTCGCCGCGCGCAGGCACGATCGGCTCGAAACCAGCAATCAGCTTGCTAAGCTCGCCCGCGGGTCGGGCGATCTGGCCAGCCAGCTCGCCGAGTTCGGCCGGCGCTTGAACGCAATCGAGGCCAAGGTCGAATCTGCGGTCGAGCGCGCCGTGGCGAGCTCGCAGCCGCTCACCGAAGAAATCGAGCGGCTGTCGAGCACGGTCAAGGCGCTCTCGGCAGAGCTCGGCCAACAGGCAAGAAGCGAATGCGAGGTCGAAGATCTTCCCGGCGTCATGGCTGCGCGACACCTGGCGGATGCGCCGAGTATCGCGCGCTTGCAATTCGTCGAGGCGGCATCCCGCGCGGCCCCGAGCAACGGCAAAACCGCACCGACGGCTGGACTCGATCGCGATGCGATTGCGCAGACACTGCGCAATGCAGTCGCCACCGGCGAGATCGAAGTTTACCTGCAACCGGTCGTGACTCTGCCGCAGCGCAGGCTGCGCTACTACGAGGCGCTGGCCCGGCTCAAAACGGAGGGTGGCGAACTCGCCGCCGCGGGTGAATTCCCGTCCGATACCGAAGCCGCCGCCCTGATGCCCAAAATTGACTATTTGGCTGCGGCGCGCAGCGTCCAGATTGTGCGCCGCCTGCTGCTGCAAAAGCGCGAGGTCGGTTTGTTCTGCAATGTGGCGGTGGCAACGCTTGCGGATCCCGGCTTTGCGAAATTTCTCGAACTCATGGATGCCAATCGCGCGATCGCGGCGGCGTTGGTCTTCGAATTTACCCAGAGCGCTGTGCGCGCCATGGGCGCGATCGAGCATGCCAGCCTCGCCGCACTGGCCGAGCGCGGCTTCCGCTTCTCGATGGACAATCTTACCGATCTGCGTGTCAATGCTCGCGATTTGAACGAGCGGGGCTTCCGTTTTGTCAAAGTGCCGGCCGCGCTGCTGTTCAATCGGCTTGGCGCACTCGGAGCCGATATCC
>JBQCCX010000357.1:0-2528 GCA_051961815.1 Xanthobacteraceae bacterium | reverse complement strand
CGAGGACCAGCTCGCCGCCATCCGCTGGCTGTCGCGCCAGGTCGAGCAGTTACGCCGTGCGGTCACCGATCAGCGCACCGCCGTCGACGTGTTCTTGAACCAATTCCGGGCCGGCACGGTGGCATTCACCACCGTCGTGGTTGCCGAAGTTCAGCTGCTCGCCGACCAGGAAGCCGAATTGACCGCGCGGCAAAACCTGTTTCTCGCCAGCGTCAACCTGATCGTGGCGCTGGGCGGCGGCTGGGACACAATGCTGTTGCCGGCGGCCCAGCAGTTGCAGCGCGACTTCTCACTATTGCCGCAACTTGAGTCGCAGCCAGCACCAGTCGGGATCATACCGAGCGATATCCTGGTGCCGCCGCCGCTGGCGCCACCACCGGCATCGCAGCAATAGGCCGCGAGCGCGCCGCGCCGCGCCGCGTCGGTAGCCCCCACCAAGGTCATGATTTTGCTTACATATCGCCGTAACGCGCAGCGCGCATGACCAGGCCCCTGCCGCCTGACGACGATTTAGCGGGCACGCCCCACGCATTAGCGAATATTCATTAGGGACCCCTATCAGGGCACTTTATAAATCCCAGTCGGTTGAACTCTATTGGGACGAGCAAGCCGGCGTGCGCCAGGATGCTTCAGACGGATGGACGAGCGGACGCGCAGAACCAATGAGGATTTGAGGCCGGATTTGGCGCCGGGCAGCCGTCGCGTCATCCCCGACCCGTTCAAGCCGTGGGTCAAGGCGCCGCCGCGGTCGCGGTGGCGAATCGGCGCCGGCCTCGTCGTCCTCCTGCTCGTCGCCTTCGGCATCTACGAAACCACGCGCTGGGTACGAACCGCCACGCCGCCAGGCGGCCGCTTCCCGCAAGGCGCGGTGCAAACCGTCGGTGCCTCATCCGCGGTGCTCGGCGATGTACGTGTCATTCTCAATGAGCTCGGCACGGTCACCCCGCTCGCAACAGTCACCGTGCAGACCCAGATCAACGGTCAATTGACTGAAGTCGGCTTCACCGAAGGCCAGTTGGTGAAGAAAGGCGATTTCCTGGCGCAGGTCGATCCACGCCCCTACGAATATTTGAAAGAACAATACGAAGGCCAGCTGGCGCGCGATCAGGGGCTGTTGGCGCAGGCGCAAATGGATCGCAAGCGCTACGAGACACTGGCGGCGCAGAATTCGATCGCCCGGCAGCAATCCGAGGATCAGGTCTTCATCGTGCAGCAATATGCCGGCTCGGTGAAACAGGATCAGGGCCTGGTGGACGCGCAGGCGCTCAACATCGCCTATTGCCGGATCGTGTCGCCGATCACCGGCCGGGTCGGGCTGCGCCTGGTCGATCCCGGCAATTATGTGCAGACCACGAGCAGCACCGGCATTGCCGTGATCACCCAGTTGCAACCGATTTCGGTGGTGTTCTCGGTGCCGGAAGACGAACTGCCCGATATCAACCCGCAATTTACCGCGGGCGCGACCTTGATCGTTACCGCCTATGACCGCGCCAATCTTCGCCAGCTCGCGGTCGGCAAAGTCTCCGCCATCGACAACCAGATCGACACCACCACCGGGACGGTGAAGGTGCGCGCGCAGTTCGACAACGACGACAACAAGCTGTTTCCGAACCAGTTCGTCAATGTGAGGCTGCTGGTGAAAACCGTGCAAAACGCCGTCACCGTGCCGACATCGGCGATTCAGCGCGGTGCGCCCGGCACCTATGTCTACGTCATCAATGCCGACAACACCGTCTCGGTGCGCCAGGTCTCCACCGGTGCGGTCGATGGCAGCATCACCGCGATCGATTCCGGATTGTCGGCCGGTGAGCGCGTCGTCACCGATGGCACCGACCGGCTGCGCGATGGCATGAAGGTGACCGTGGCCGGCGAAGGCGGCCAAGCGGGGCAAGAGAGCCAACCCGGCAACCCGGGCGGCGCATTGCGCACAGCGCCCGGCGAGCGTGCGTCCGGTCAGCGTCCGGGCCGTTCGCAGAACGGGGCCGTCCGGCAATAGGCATACCGGCGCTATGCGCAGCGGTGAGCGGGTGCGATGAACGTCTCCGAGCCTTTCATTCTGCGCCCGGTCGGGACCACGCTGCTGATGGCGGCGATCATGCTGTCCGGCATGGTCGCCTATATGTTTCTGCCGCTGTCGACCCTGCCGCAGGTCGATTACCCGACGATCCAGGTGCAGACGCTTTATCCCGGCGCCAGCCCGGAAGTGATGACGTCATCCGTCACCGCGCCGCTGGAGCGGCAGTTCGGCCAGATGCCGGGACTCAATCAGATGACCTCGGCGAGCTCGGCCGGCGCCTCGGTGATCACCTTGCAATTTGCGCTCGATCTTTCGCTCGACGTCGCCGAGCAGCAGGTGCAGGCCGCGATCAATGCCGCGGGCAATCTGCTGCCGTCCGACCTGCCGGCGCCGCCGATCTATTCCAAGGTCAATCCAGACGAAGCGCCGTTCCTCACCCTTGCGGTGACGTCGAAAACCATGGCTCTCAACGATCTGTAAGATATCAGCGAGACGCGGCTGGCGAAGAAGA
>JBQCCX010000356.1:0-12949 GCA_051961815.1 Xanthobacteraceae bacterium | reverse complement strand
GTCGTGCCGTGGCGGCCGCCCGGCAATCGCACGCCGACCCCGCAGGAAACCGCCATTTGCCTGCCCTTCATTCGCCGACAGATCGAGCTCGCTAATCCGGATTTTCTGGTCTGTCTCGGCGGACCATCGATGCAGACGCTGCTTGGCATCAAGGACGGCATCACGCGCGCGCGCGGCCGCTGGTTTCCTTATGACACCGGCCGGCGCGAAATTCGCGCGTTGGCCACGTTTCATCCGGCCTTTCTGTTGCGCAGCCCGTTACAGAAGCGGTTTGCCTGGCGCGATTTTCTGGCGCTCAAGAAAGCGCTCGCGGCTGCCTCAACAGATCGCGGCTGAGTTCCGTTAGCAGCGGGCAGCCGCGTGCCATAGCATTCGATGGTTTGTTATTTGATGACTTCGTCGACCGTGGCCAGCAATGTCTGCGGAATAGTCAGTCCGAGAGCGGCTGCCGTCTTGACGTTGATAGCGAACTCGAACTTGGCCGGCTGCTCGACCGGAATATCGCCAGGCTTTGTGCCACGCAGAATCTTGTCCACCATTTCGGCAGCCTGCCGGAACAGATCGGCATAGTCCGGTCCATACGACATCAGACCGCCCGCTTCGACATAATCGTCGTAGCTCATGATTGTCGGTAAGCGGCCATTGAGCGCGAGCGTGATAATGCGGCTGCGATTGGCGGCGACCAGTGCATCGGAAACGACGTAAAGCGCGTCCGCTTTGTTTTTCAGCGACTCGAATGCTGATGCAATGTCGTCGGCGCGCCAGATCCCGAGCTTGGCCGCTTCGAGCCCGAAGGTTTGCGCCATGGACTTAACCCGATCTGCCTCCAGCATCGGCTCGGCGTAACCGGCGTTGGCCAAGATCGCCAATCGACGAAGCTTCGGGAGAGCCTGGCGTAAGAGCTCAAGCCGCTTGCCGACGAGATCGGGCTGCTGGATCGAGACCCCGGTGACGTTGCCGGCTGGACGCGCCAGACTCTGAACCAAGCCGCCGCTAACCGGATCGAACGCAACGGCAAAGACGATAGGTATCGTCGTTATTGTCTGCTTCAGGATCGATGCAGCGCTGCCATAGGTGACGATTACGTCGACCTTGCGCCGCTCGAATTCAGCGGCGATTTCGCTGACGCGATCTGATCGCCCTTGGGCCCAGCGGTATTCGATCGCCAGAGTATCGCCTTCGCTCCAACCGAGCTCGCGCAAGCGCGCCAGTAGTGCACCCGTCCAGGGACGCCAGACGGTCGCATCCGCGCCGAGTATTCCGATGAGCCGTTGGTTCGATGGCTGCTGTGCGCGAGCGGCCAGAGGCCATGCCCCAAGGACGCCGCATGCGAATTTGATGAATTCACGCCGCTCCATGGCTTGCCTCCGTCGTGAGGGCCACATCCGGCAGCAGAATGGTATCAGATTACAGCAATGGGGCTATGCCCTTCGTCACAGCACGGGCAATGTCCGCTTTCAGTCATTGCATGAGGCCCGACAGATCAATGGCGAATATCGCCAAGCTGCTGGAGCGGCCGGGTCAGGGAGCGGCCTTATCTGCCCTGCATCGGCGCGCGGATTCTGGGCACGCCTTGGAACCCAGGCATGTAGGGCTGAAGTTGCAGCGAATGTGGCCGGACGGCAGAGGACCCTGCGGGTCGCGTCTTGCCCTTAGCTTCGAGTGGTAACGGCGGCTTTTGCGGCGGCAGAGGCATCCGGGCCCCGGCTGCGACAGGATCGATTTCACGAGGGACCAGCATCGCAAAGTTGCCGAGGTGATGGATGTGACTGGCGAGCTGCCCGGCGCGATCTCCAGCCCCCCAAAAGATGTCGGCGCGAGCTGGGCCAACGATGGCCGAGCCGGTGTCCTGAGCGATCATCAGATGCGCAAAGCGGGCGCTCCGTTTTTCATCCGCGAGTGGCAAATCGGCCTCAATGAAGAACGGCGTGCCGTATACATGCAATGCATTGTCGACAGCAATCGAGCGGGTTGGGGTTAGCGATATTCCCTGAGCGCCAATCGCCTCACGCTCACGGGGCGCTTCTTTCACACCGGCCTGCCGCCGGTCATCCGATAGACCGACAATGCGGAAAAACATAAAGGAACGATTTTGCCGCAACAGTTCCTGGGCGTCTTGTGGGTTGAGCCGCGCCCATTCACGAATTCGCTCCGCCGACATCTCCTCGCGCGGAATGACATTGCGATCGATGAGAATGCGGCTGAGCGGGACGAACGGGTAGCCATTATGCCCATCGTAGTTGATGCGCAGCATGGCTCCGTCTTCGAGGCGCACGCGCGCTGATCCCTGGATCTGGATTATGAGCGCATCGGACTGGTTCTTGATCCAGCAGATCTCGAGATGTTGTCCATCGAGAGCGCCATCGAGGATCTCGCCGCGGTCGTAATAAGGCACGAGTGTTCCGGTTTTCGTCCGGCGCAACGATTGTCCTCTGTTGGGGAAAGCAGAACCGGCACCGTGAGGCGGTGGCACCAGATCTGGCGGGCGGCGGTAGATCGGTATCTTGAAAATTCCGGTGGGGAATCGTGAACCGTCGACGACCGGTTCGTAATAGCCGGTCAATAAGCCAGCATTATCGCTCAGCTTGGTTATCCGCAGCGGTCGAAAGTTGCGTTCGAAGTACAGCCGCGCCTGATCCTCCGTTAATCGGCCGATGGCGAGCGCCTTGCGGCATGCCTCGACAAGCGCGGCGGACATCGGGCGTTTGTCGGTTTCGCGCAGGCTGGTCCGCAGCAGCGGGCGGCAGCTCGCTAAAAAAGTGGTCAGTGCCGCCACGTGATCGTCGGCCGACCATCCCTTCAAGGCATTCCATTCGATTGGCTCGATGGCGGCGTCAGGGAGCCGCAGCGGTTCAGGTGCTGCCGTGGATGGTCCGAATATTGCCGGCGGCAAAATCGGCAGGCGGGAATTCGCTTCCACGCGGGGCGCCGCATCGGCCGATGCGCCGACCAGTTGCGTAACGATCCCCGCAACAAGGGCAAGTGAAGCGAATGGGCAACTGCCGCCATGCCTCGACATCGCCGGACCCCGGGTGCCTGCCAGCGGATGAATTTAGCCGTTGGAAAAGGCTAAATTTGTGATCACGAGAAACGTCACTGAGCCGCGTCAGACGCGATTCGCCGCGTCGCCTTGTGGCAAAACCCGTCAAGTTTTTGTCTCAAATTACCAAGCCCCCGGAGATCCGTTTGCATATCAAGGGCCGCAAATCCGCGCGCACATTTTCAGACAAATCAGAACCGATTCCCTTCGGCTGTCCGAGTTGCGGGGCGAAATACATTATTGTCACCGTGCAGGTGCCAAAAGACGGGCAGCACAATAAGTTCGGTTGCGTGAAGTGCGACGCTTTGTTCCCGGCAGGCGAAGGACGTGTGTCGCTGGAATACGTGCTGGTGCAGCAAACCGGCGCAGACGTTCGATCGTAACGGCGCCGCCGAACACGCCCTAGCCCAGCGCGAACTTCACCGCGAAAATCAGCGCCAGCACCAGCACCGCCGGCTTGGCATCGGCGAAGCGGCCGGCGATGAGCTTGATCAGCGCATAAGTGATAAAACCGAGCCCGATGCCGGTCGCGATTGAATAGGTCAGCGGCATGGTGACGGCCGCAACCACTGCCGGCGCGGTTTCGGTGATGTCGTCCCAATCCATCTCCGCCAGTCCGCGGGCCATGACGCAGGCGACATAAAGCAGCGCCGCCGAGGACGCATAGGCCGGCACCATCCCGGCGAGCGGAGCAAAAAACAGCGCGGCGACAAAGAATATGGCGACAAACAGCGCCGTTAATCCCGTCCGTCCGCCGGCGGCAACCCCGGCGGCGCTCTCGATGTAGCTCGTGGTGGTCGACGTGCCGATCAGCGAGCCGAACAGCGCGGCGAAGCTGTCGGCGACCAGCGCCTGTTTCATCCGCGGCAGATTGCCGTCGGCATCGGTCAAGCCGGCCTGATGCGTGACCCCGATCAAAGTGCCGGCATTGTCGAACACGTCGACGAACAAAAAACTGAACACGACGATCAGGAACGAGGGCTCGTGCAGGCGCGAAAAATCAAGCTGCAGCAACGTCGGGGCGAGCGACGGCGGCGCCGAGACCACGCCGCTATAGGTGGCGAGCCCCAACGGAATGCCGATCGCGGTGACGGCGAGAATGCCGAGCAAGGTGCCGCCGGCGACGCGGCGGTAATTGAGCGCGGCGATCAGTACGAGACCGAACAGGCAAAGTGCCGCCGCCGGATTGCGCAGATCGCCGAGCGTGACCAGCGTCGCCGGGCTTGCGACTACGATCTTGGCTTCTTCAAGCGCGATGATGCCGAGAAACAGTCCGACGCCAGCCGAGATCGCGAGCTTCAGATTGCGCGGAATCGCATTGATAATGTATTCGCGGATACGGAAGATCGAGATCAAAAAGAAAATCACGCCCGAGCAGAACACGGCGGCGAGCGCCTGCTGCCAGGTGTATTTCATCGTCAAAACCACGGTGAAGGCGAAGAACGCGTTAAGCCCCATGCCGGGGGCAATCGCGATCGGATAATTGGCGTATAGCGCCATCACCGTCGTCGACACCGCGGCCGCAATGCAAGTGGCGACGAACACGGCGCCCTTGTCCATCCCGGTATTGCCGAGAATCTGCGGATTGACGAAGACGATGTAGACCATCGTCAGGAAAGTGGTCAGCCCGGCGACAAATTCGGTGCGCGGATTGGTGCCGGCCTTGGCGAGTCCGAATACGCGCTCGAGCAGCGGCGTCGAACCTTTCGAATCGGCAGCGGTCGATTGCTCCATGGTGCCCCTCGCCCCTAGCCCGTATACTACAAAATATTTCGGACGCGCAGACTAGAAGGATCAGTCCATGACGCTCGATCCCGTTCTGTTGTCGCGCCTGCAATGGTCATGGGTGATCGCCTGGCACATTCTGCTGCCGGCCTTCACGGTGGGGCTTGCGTCCTACATCGCCGTGCTTGAGGGGCTCTATCTCGTCACCCGCGACGAGATCTGGTTCCGCATTTCCGGGTTCTGGACGAAAATTTTCGCCGTGTCCTTCGGCATGGGCGTCGTCTCCGGCATCATCATGCCGTTCCAGTTCGGCACCAATTGGAGCCGCTTCACCGACGCCACGGCCGACGTGATCTCGCCCTTGATGGCCTACGAAGGGCTGATGGCGTTCTTTCTAGAATCCTCGTTCCTCGGCGTGCTGCTGTTCGGGCGGCGCCTGGTGCCCGCCTGGGCGCATTTTTTTGCCGCTATCATGGTCGCGTTCGGGACGCTGCTGTCGTCATTCTGGATCCTCGCGACCAATTCGTGGATGCAGACGCCGCAGGGCTACAACATCGTCGACGGCCGGTTCGTGCCGGCCGACTGGATGGCGATTATCTTCAATCCGTCGTTTCCGTATCGAATCCTGCACAACGTCACCGCGTTTTACATCACCACCGCCTTCGTGGTGATGGGCGTCGGCGCCTGGCTGCTGCGGCGCGGCCGCGCCAGCGAAGATGCGCGCATGATGATCCGCATGGCGCTCGATCTTTTGATAATTATCGTGCCGCTGCAGGTCTTTCTCGGCGACCAGCACGGCCTCAACACGCTTGAATACCAGCCGGCCAAGCTCGCCGCGATCGAAGGCCGTTATGACACCGTGCAGCCAACGCCGCTGACTTTGTTCGGGATTCCCGACGATGCCGCGGCGACCATGCGCAATGCCGTCGAGATTCCTTATCTCGGCAGTCTCATTCTGACCCATTCCTGGGATAGACCGATCAGGGGCTTGAAGGAATGGCCGCCGGATCAACGGCCGCCGGTCGGGCCGCCGTTTTTCGCATTCCGGATCATGGTCGGGATCGGCGTCATCATGTTGTTGGTGGCGATCGTCGGGCAGGTGCTGCAGCTGCGCCGTCGCTTATGGGATTCGGTGTGGTTCCTGCGCCTGTGCCAGGCGATGGCGCCGCTTGGTTTCATCGCGGTGATCGCCGGCTGGATCACGACCGAAGTCGGGCGGCAGCCGTGGACGGTTTACGGGGTCTTGCGCACCGCCGATTCGGTGTCGCCGTCGCTCACCGGCGCCAATGTGGCGTGGTCGCTCGCCTTCTACATCGTCGTTTATCTGATCATGTTCCCGACCGGCATCGGTTTCATGGCGTCACTGGTGCGCCGCGGGCCGCAGCAAGCGGATCTTGAAAGCCCACTCGACGAGATCGAGAGCGGCCGCCCGCATCAGCCGTTCGAGCACGCCGCACGTGCGGCGCCGCAGCCGTGACGGAGGATCACGATGCCATTTGATCTCGTACCGTTGTGGACCATCCTGCTCGGTCTCGCCGTCTTTTACTACGTCGTGTTCGACGGCTTCGATCTCGGCGTCGGCATGCTTTACGGCCTCGTCCGCGGCGATGCTGCGCGCGCGATCGTTATGAATTCGATCGCGCCGGTGTGGGACGGCAACGAAACCTGGCTGGTTTTCGGCGGATTGGGCCTCCTCGCCGCCTTTCCATTGGCCTTCGCCATCATCATTCCGGCGGTCTATTTCCCGATTCTGATGATGCTGTTGGCGCTGGTGTTCCGCGGCGTCGCCTTCGAATTCCGCTTCAAGCATCCCGCGTTGCGCCGGTTCTGGGACGGCGCCTTCTGCGGCGGCTCGCTGGTTGCGACCTTTGCTCAAGGTGTCGTGCTCGGCGCTTTCATCCAGGGCTTCAAGATCGATGGCCGGGAATTTGCCGGCACCTCGTTCGATTGGCTCGCACCATTTCCGCTCGCGATCGGGCTGGCGCTGGTGTTCGGCTATGCGCTTCTCGGCGCGACTTGGCTCGTTCTGAAAACCGAAGGCGAGTTGCAGGATTGGGCGCGCCGCGCCGCCGCAATCTGCCTGATCGCCGTTCTTGCCGCGGTCGCCGCGGTGAGCATCTGGACCCCGCTTGCGCATCCGCAGATCGCCGAGCGCTGGTTCAGCTGGCCCAACATCGCTTTTCTGTCGCCGGTGCCGATCGTCACCGGTTTGATTGCGCTCGGCGAATGGGAGGCGTTGCGCCGCCGCCACGAATTGACGCCGTTCCTTGGCGCGGTTGCGTTGTTTCTGATGTCGTTTGTCGGCATCGCGATCAGCCTGTGGCCGATGATCGTGCCGTACCGCTATACGCTGTGGGAGGCGGCCTCATCGCCGAGCACTCAGGCCTTCCTCCTGATCGGCACGTTGTTTCTGCTGCCGATCATTCTGATGTACACCGCGTGGTCGTATTGGGTATTCCGCGGCAAAGTCCAAGCCACTGCCGGCTATCATTGAGCTCTGTTCGGCGCGCGGCAAATTGCGCGCACTAGCGCGCGGCCGCGCTCGTCGCCGAGGAAGGCGCCGCCGCGACGGTGCCCGGCCTGATCACCGCCCAGCCAACCCGTAGCGGCGGCATGCGTCCGGCCACCGGCCGATCGAATGTGTGCGGCACTTCGGGCACGAGATCCGGGAAATGGGCCTTGATGTCAGGCGGCGGCGTCGGCGTGGTATCGGCGGCGAGCCACACGACGATCGCGCCTTTGCTGCGGATGTCGTCGGCCGTCACCCACGGCGAACGCTCCGGCGCTGCGTCGAACAGCACGCTGGGCCGGCTCGGCGCCGCAACCGCAATCAGCGCCGCAGTGCGTGCATCGCCGGTGACGATTGCCAGCCGCTGGCCGGTGCGGCGCTCGAAATTTTCGGCGAAGAATTGGCCCATCGCGCGCGCCGGCTGCGCGATTTTCAGATCGGTTGCCGCGGCCCATGGCAGCACCAGGATCAACAGCGGCACGAAAGCCGCCGGCACGAGCAACAATCCGCTCCAGGCGAAGCCGAGAACGCGCTGGTGATAGAGCGCGATGCTGTCGCCGGCCACCATCACCACAGCAAGCCCGGAGAGCACGACGAGCGGCGCGGCGCCGCCAATCGGCGCCGGACGTCCAATCAGGACCGCGATTGCGGTGGTGAGCAGTGCCGGAATGACCACCAGGATTTTCACGAAAGTACCGGCAAAGGCATCCACCGGCGGGCGTTGCAATGGCGGCGCCGGTGTCGCGCGGCTGCGCGGCCAGCCGAGCGCAAGCACGACCATGATGGCGAGCCCGGCGTGGGCGAGCGCAAGCGCGATCAGGATCCGCAGCCACGCCACCGTATTGTCGCCAGCCGCCGCGGCGCGCCGCAACGTCTGCAAGATCGGGCCGACACCGTCCGCGATGCCTTCCAGCCACAATAAATGCAAAAATAGAAACAGCACGAGCGCGACGGCAACGATCCACGGCTCGGTCGATTGCAGTGCGGCGCGTCCGCGATCGGTCAGCACCGTGAACGCCACAAGCGTTCCCAACAGGATCAGCGCCGCATCGCTGGTGAGTAAAATGAGCGCCGCAGCAGCCCCGGCGACGTACCAGGATCGCTTGTTTGTCTGCACGAGCGCTTGCCAATAATGCAGCAGCGTCACCGCCCAAAGCGCCATCGTCAGGATCGCCGGCCCGAAATCGGGCGTCGGCACCGTCAAAAGCGCAATGCCGATCATCAACAGAACAGCGATCGCAGCATGCGTCGGCCCGAGCATCGCGCGGCCAAGCGCGAACACGCACCAATAGGTGACGACCACGCAAATCTGCGACAACAGGTAAACGCCGAACAGGCCGGCGATGCGAAAGGCGATTTCGCCGAGCCAATATGCGAGCGGCGGACCGACACCGCTGGCGAGCCGGAATTCGTGGCCGACGGCAAGGAGCTGCGCCAGGTCCCCTGGCGGCGCGAAATAGAACAGCGCCGGGATGACCAGCCAAATGAAGGCTTGCGTCAGCGCCGCGAACCAAAACAAGAGCTGCGGCCGTGAGCGCAGCAGTTCAAGATAAAGCGGAACGAAAAACATCGGGAGGACCGTGGCGCGGGACTATAGCGGCAATACGTCGATGACGACATCGTCGGCATCGGCGCCCAGATCGCCGAGCGCAATCGCCACCGGCGAGAACGACCGGCGATGGTGGATGGTCGGACCAAGCCGGTCCAGCGCCTCGAAATGTTCGGGCACGCTGTAGCCCATATGCCGTTCGAAGCCGTAGCCCGGATGAGCGGCGCCGAGGCACGCCATCAGACGGTCGCGCGTCACCTTGGCGACGATGGACGCCGCCGCGATCGAAGCGACGAGACCGTCGCCGCCGATCACGGCCTGACAATCGCAGCCGGCATCGATGCGATCGCGGCCGTCGACAAAGACGAGCGCCGGCTTCACCGGCAGCGCCGCCACCGCCCGCGCCAGTGCCCATAATGAGGCGCGCAGAATGTTGTCGCGGTCGATTCGCGCCGGCGGCGCCATCGCCACCGCGACCTGGGCGCGCGCGCAAATGCGCTCGTAGAGCACCGCGCGCCGTTCCGGGGTCAGCCGTTTGGAATCGTCGAGACCGCGCGGAATATTGTCGGGATCGAGAATGACGGCGGCGGCGACCACCGGGCCGGCAAGCGGCCCCCGCCCCGCTTCGTCGCAGCCGGCGATCGGCCAGACGCCGCGCTTGAGCGCCGCGCGTTCGCGGCGGAAGCTCGGCCGGGTGACGATCTCCTCGCCAAGCGGCAGGCGCGGCGCTGCCGCTTGGCCGCAATCCTTGCCGCCAGCGGTCTTGGCAGCGGTCTTGGCAGCGCTTTTGCCGGTGGACTGCCTGCCGCCATTGGGCGCGCGCGCGGATGATGGCTGGCGATTCATGCCGGCCATGATGAGCATGCGCGGCCGCGGCGCGCAATCCGGGATTGGCCGCTAAATCCACATCGCGATTTTGCTTAGAGGCTAAAACAGGTCGAGCTGCTCGGTCGATGGCCGCGGCGGCTTGAAATGTTCGGTGGTGGTTTTCACGCTGTTCACATTGAAACCGAGCCGCTCGCAGGCCACTTCGAAGCGCCGGCCGATCATCCAGGCGATCGGACCGGAGCCGGTCATGCGCTTGCCCCAGCTCGAATCGTAATCCTTGCCGCCACGGGTCTCGCGAATGAGATTGATCACGTGGCGATAGCGGTCGGGAAAATTCTCGATTAGCCATTCGCGGAACAGATCCTTCAGCTCCAATGGCAGCCGCAACAGCACATAGCCGGCGTGGCGCACTCCGGCCTCGGCGAGGGCTTCAAGAATGCGTTCGATCTCGGCATCGTTGATTGCCGGGATGACGGGAGCGACCAAGGCCGAGGCCGGCACGCCGGCATTGACCAATTCGCGCAATGCGCCGAGCCGGCGGGCCGGCGTCGACGCGCGCGGCTCCATGACCCGCGCCAGTTTGGCATCGAGCGTGGTGACCGACAGCGCCACCCTGACCAAGTCGCGTTTGGCCATGCGCGTGAGAATGTCGAGGTCGCGCAGCACCAGCGCCGATTTGGTGACGATACCGACCGGATGGCCGGCGCGGTCGAGCACTTCGAGGATCCGGCGCATGATCTGATAGCGCCGCTCGATCGGTTGATAAGGATCGGTATTGGTGCCGATCGCGATCGTCTTCGGCACATAATCCGGCGCCGACAATTCGCGCTCAAGGAGTTCCGGCGCGTTCGGCTTCATAAATAATTTGGATTCGAAGTCGAGCCCGGGGGAAAGCCCGAGATAAGCGTGGGTCGGCCGCGCGAAACAATAGACGCAGCCATGCTCGCAGCCGCGATACGGATTGATCGAGCGATCGAAGGAGATGTCGGGCGAATCGTTACGGGTGATGATCTTGCGGGTGGCGTCGACCGTCACCGTGGTCTTGAACGCCGGCAGCTGCTCCAGCCCTTGCCAGCCGTCGTCGAAGGCGACCCGCGCCAAAGGTTCGTAACGACCCGACGCGTTCGACGCCGTGCCGCGGCCGCGCCGCCGCTCGCGATCGACGGCGGCGCCAATGGTGGCGCCCGTCTCGCCCGCCGGCGTGGAGGGCAGCGGTGCCGGCGGGCGTTTCAACGCGGATGAACGACTCATGGTCACAGCTCCAGGCACAAAGCTAACGCCGGAATGTGAACAAAACAAGAACAATTGTTCGTGATCGGGCCTGCTTATGGGACTGCGGCCTGTAAAGTGGCTGCGGCCGGCCTCGATTCGATACTTGACTTGGTCAAGTATTTGCCCGACGGTCCGGACATGCTCACCAGACCCGAGAATACCGACGCGAGCATCGCCGCGGTGCGCCGCTTCAATCGCTACTACACGCGCCAGATCGGGGTGTTGCGAAAGACCTTTCTCGACAGCCCCTACTCGCTCGCCGAAGCGCGTGTCTTGCACGAGATCGCAACCAGGCAAGCGCCAACCGCGAGCGACATCGCCAAGAGCCTCGATCTCGACGCTGGTTATCTCAGCCGCCTCATACGCAATTTCGAAAAGCGCGGCCTCATCCGCAAGCGCATCTCGCCGACGGACGGACGGCAAAGTCATCTGACGCTCACGCCGCTCGGCAAAAAATCCTACACGCCGCTCGATGCACGTTCGCAACGCGACACCGCGGCCATGCTGGGCAAGTTATCGCCCGCGGATCAGACGCGATTAATCGCGGCCATGGCGACGATCGAGACCCTGCTCGCGGGCGAAACCGACGACCCGGCGCCGCAGCCAAGTTACACGTTGCGCCCGCCGCGCCCCGGCGACTTCGGCTGGATCGTCAAGCGCAATGCCGAGCTCTATGCGCGGGAATACGGCTGGCGCGAGCCGTTCGAAGGCGTGTGCGCGCAGATCGTCGCCGATTTCGTCAACAAATACGACGCGGAGCGCGAACGCGGCTGGATCGCGGAGATCGACGGCGAAAATGTCGGTGCGGTGATGCTGGCCAATGACGGCGACGGCGTTGCCCGTTTTCGGTTGCTTTTCGTCGAGGCCAAAGCGCGCGGGCTCGGCATTGGCGCGCGGCTGGTCGACGAAGGCATTCGCTTCGCTCGCGCCGCCGGCTATCGCAAGATTACATTATGGACTCACAGCGTGCTCACCGCCGCGCGGCACATCTATCAAAGCGCCGGGTTCAAGCTGATGCGCAGCGAGGAGCACCAGAGCTGGGGCCAGCCAGTCGTCAGCGAGCACTGGGATCTGGAGTTGTGAGTGAGACGATAATAACCCGTCATCCTGAGGTGCGAGCGAAGCGAGCCTCGAAGGATGAGCGGCCCGGGCCGTCGCCCTTCGAGGGCGCTCCGCGGCCACCTCAGGGTGACAGTTTAAAGTTAAACCGTCGCGCCCTTGGCCTTCTCGCGCCGTAAATGTTCGTCGAGCCGCGGCATGATCTCGACGAAGTTGCAGGGGCCGTGCCGGTAATCGAGCTGGTGGACCAGAATTTCGTCCCAGGCGTCCTTGCAGGCGCCGGGTGAGCCGGGCAGGCAAAAAATGTACGTCGAACCGGCGACGCCTGCGGTGGCGCGGGACTGGATCGCCGACGTGCCGATCTTCGGAAAACTGACGACCAGAAACAGCGCCGAAAACGCCTCCATCTTTTTTTCGAACAGCGGCTCGACCGCTTCCGGCGTGACGTCGCGGCCGGTGAAGCCGGTGCCGCCGGTGGTGATGATCACGTCGATCATCGGATCGGCGATCCAGGCCTTGACGCGCGCGCGGATCGCCCCGACGTCGTCAGGCACGAGGCTGCGTTCGGAGACGAAGTGTCCGGCCGACACGATCCGCTGCACCAACAGCGCGCCCGATTTATCGTCCTTGAGCGAGCGCGTGTCGGAGATTGTCAGCACCGCAAATTTCAGCGGCACGAATTGTTTTGTTTCATCGATTCCTGCCATCGATGTTCCTTCACATCCGGGTCCCGATTAGAGCACCTTTCACGGCAATTAACAAAGTGTTTCCCGGCATTTATTGCCTAGCGCAGGCCTGCGCCGATTAAGCCGTTTTTTACCTTGCAGCGGCATCATCGCGGCCGTCGGTTTGTAGGTCCCGCGTCGCCGACCGCGTCGCCAGAGTCAGAGTTCTGAGTCATGGTTGTGTCGCGTCGCGGGGCGTCCGTCAGGACGCCCCGCGTGAGTTTTGAGTCCGGCGCCTCCGC
>JBQCCX010000355.1:0-2049 GCA_051961815.1 Xanthobacteraceae bacterium | reverse complement strand
GGGATGAACGTGCGCGGCGCACTCGTGCAAATGGGGCCGCATCGCGTCGATCGTGCGCGCTGGGATTGGGACGAGGTCGGGCGCAATCCGTTCTTTTGTCCTGATGCCAAAACGGCGGCGGCACTCGGTGATTATCTCGATGGGCTGCGCAAGCGCGGCTCTTCGATTGGTGCGGCGATCGAGATCGTCGCCGACGGCGTACCCGCCGGATTGGGAGCGCCGATCTACGGCAAGCTCGATGGCGATCTGGCCGCCGCTCTGATGAGCATCAATGCGGTCAAAGGCGTCGAGATCGGCGCCGGTTTCGCCGCCGCCGAACTCACCGGCGAACAGAATGGCGACGAGATGCGGATGGGCAACGACGGCAAGCCTCGCTTTCTCTCCAACAATGCCGGCGGCATTCTTGGCGGCATTTCCACCGGGCAACCGGTGGTGGCCCGTTTCGCGGTCAAGCCGACGTCATCGATCCTCATTCCGCGGCGCACGGTCGACCGTTATGGACGCGAGACCGACATCGCCACCACCGGCCGGCATGATCCATGCGTCGGCATTCGCGCCGTGCCGATCGGCGAAGCGATGGTGGCCTGCGTGATCGCCGACCATTATTTGCGGCAGCGCGGCCAGGTCGGTGAGACCCCCGCATGGCCATTCCCGGCAAAGTCATGAGCGACGCGTACCAACGCGTTCAAGCGGCGGTCGCCGGCTTTGCGCGCGGCGAGCTCATCATCGTCGCCGACGATGATGATCGCGAAAACGAGGGCGATCTGTTCGTCGCCGCGAGCCTGTGCACGCCGGAAAAGATGGCGTTCATCATTCGGCACACGTCGGGCATCGTTTGCGCGCCGCTGGCGCCCGAGGAGGCACGGCGGCTGCATCTCGATCCGATGGTCGCGCTCAATGACGCGCCGCTCGGCACCGCTTTCACGGTCTCGGTGGATGTGCGCCACGGGCTCACCACCGGCATTTCCGCCGAAGAGCGCACCAATACGGTACGGGCGCTGGCCAACGGCAATCTCGGCGCGTCGGATTTCGTCCGCCCCGGCCATGTCTTTCCGCTGGTTGCCAAAGAAGGCGGCGTGCTGATGCGTTCGGGCCACACCGAAGCTTGCGTCGATTTATGCCGGCTTGCGGGAGTTCCGCCGGTCGGCGTGCTGGCCGAGCTGATGAACGACGACGGCACCGTCATGCGCGGCGACGAGCTTGCCGGGTTCGCGCAGCGGCAGAAGCTGCAGCGCATCAGCATCGCCGAACTGATCGCCTATCGGCAGGCGCGCGACAAACTGATCGAACGCGTCGGCGAGTTTCCGGTCGCCTCGGAAATCGGCACCTTGACCGGTTATGCCTTTCTCACGCCGTTCGATCAGGTTCATCACATGGCCTTCGTGCATGGCCGGATCGGCGACGGCAACAGCGTGCTGACGCGGCTGCATCGCGCCAACATCATTGCCGACGTGTTCGGCGGCGCCAAATTGATCCATGCGGTGCTGGCGCGCTTCAAAGCCGAGGGCAGGGGGGTGCTGGTGTTGTTGCGCGACGGCACCGCCGGTGTGCCGGTGATCTCGATTCCCAAATCCGGCGAGAGTCCGTCAGGCGAGGCGCGCACGCGGCAATGGCGCGAGGTCGGCCTCGGCGCGCAAATCCTCAAAGACCTCGGCGTCAATTCGATCCGGCTTATTACGTCGTCGCGGCCGACGACCTATGTCGGCTTGTCGGGCTTCGGGATCGAAATCGTCGGCACCGAGCCGATCGAGGCGTAAGGTGTCCGCTGCTCTCGCTTGCGGCGTCGCGCCGTTTTTAGCTCACCGCCGCTGCGCGCTTGGGAAACAGTTGCGGCCGCAGCTTGGGATGGCAGCCCATCATTTTCGGCGCATAGGGCGTTTCCGCGCCGAGCTCTTCGGCGGCGTGCCAGGCCCAGCGCGGATCCCACATTGCCCCGCGCGCCAAGCAGATCATGTCGGCCTTGCCGGAGGCGACGATATCTTCCGCCTGCTGGTAGCCGGCAATCAGGCCGACGGTCATGGTGGTGATGCCGCTTTCCTTTTTCACTTT
>JBQCCX010000354.1:0-3869 GCA_051961815.1 Xanthobacteraceae bacterium | reverse complement strand
GCCGGGTGGGGGCGTGGCGGGGCCGGGGCCTTTTCCACCCCGGCCGCGGGGTGCGCTGGAAATCGGGGCTGCAGCTGCCGACAGCGCACTCGCGCGCCGGCGCCGGCGCGGCGCTGGAGAAGCTGGCGCAGGCCGAATTCCCCGAAGCCGGCTGGGAGAGCCGCACGCGCAGCAAGGCTTCGCCGCAGCTGGAGCGCAATGTCGATCGCTTTTCGCAATACTTGACGCTGGTTGGGCTGGCGACGCTCCTGATCGGCGGCGTCGGCGTGGCCAACGCGGTTGCCAGTCACCTGGCGCGCAATCGCGAAACGATTGCCACGCTGAAAGCGCTCGGCGCCAGCGGCGGCGCCATTTTCGCGGTCTATTGCACTGAAATCCTCGCAGTCGCCTTGGCCGCAACCCTGCTCGGCGCCGCGCTCGGGGCAGCGCTTCCGTTCGCGATTACCTATTTGTTCGGCACCGTCCTGCCGCTGCCGGTCGAGCCGGCGGTTCAGCCAGGCGTGTTGGCCTTGGCGGTCGTCTACGGCGTTCTCACCGCGCTGGCTTTTTCGCTATGGCCGCTCGGCCGCGCCCACGACATTTCAGTTTCGATGCTGTTCCGCGATCAGGTTGCCGGCGGGCGATCGTGGCCGCGCGCGCGCTACATCGCCGCAAGTGCCGCCATTGTCGCGGTCCTGGCGGCGCTTGCCGTCTTCACCACCTATGATCGGCGCATTGCGGCGTTTTTCCTCGCCGCGGCAGCAGCGGTATTCGTACTGCTGCGGCTGGTTGCGGCGCTGGTCATGGCAATGGCGCGACGCGCACCGCGCCAGAACTCCACCATGCTGCGGCTCGCCATCGCCAATATTCATCGCGCCGGGGCATTGACGCCGAGCGTGATGCTCTCGCTTGGGCTCGGGCTGGCAATGCTGGTCACGATTGCGGAAATCGAGGGCAACCTGCATCGGCAATTCGCTGCCGCGCTGCCGGACAAGGCGCCCTCTTTCTTCTTCCTCGATATCCCGGCGGCGCAGGCGGACCGCTTCGATGCGTTCATCCGCGAACAGGCGCCGCACTCGAGACTCGAGCGGGTGCCGATGCTGCGGGGGCGCTTCGTTGCCGCCAACGGCGTGAACGCCGACGAGCTGAAGCCACCCGACCGTTCGCGTTGGGTGCTCCGCGGCGATCGCGGCATCACCTATGCGCGCACGCTGCCGCCCGGCTCGCGTGTCGTCGACGGGCAATGGTGGAGCGCTTCCTACGCCGGCGAGCCGCTCGTCTCGCTCGAAAGCCGCACCGCGCACGACCTCGATCTGAAAATCGGCGACACCATCACGGTCAATGTCCTCGGCCGCAACGTGATGGCGCGGATTGCCAATCTGCGCGCCGTCGACTGGGAAAATCTCGGCATCAATTTCGTCCTGGTGTTCTCGCCCGGCATTTTCGACGGCGCTCCGCATAGCGACATTGCCACGCTGACATTCGCCGACGGCGGCACCACCGCAGAGGAAGCGACGATGATCCGAGCGCTCGGCGGCGCGTTTCCGAGCGTCACCGCCGTGCGCGTAAAGGACGCGCTCGAGGCGATCGACACGCTGGTCGGCAAATTGGTGATGGCGTTGCGCGGAGCGAGCGCGATTACCCTTGTCGCTGCGGCTTTGGTCCTTGGCGGCGCGCTGGCGGCGAGCCAGCGCTTTCGCATCTACGATGCGGTGGTGCTGAAAACCTTGGGCGCGACCCGGGCGCGGCTGACCGCGGCCTATGCGCTTGAATACCTCCTGATCGGGCTTGCTACGGCCGCCTTTGCCATCGCCGCGGGAACGCTGGCCGCCGGTCTGGTGGTGAGCGGCGTCATGGAATTTCCTTTCGCCTGGGTGCCGGGCGCCGCGTTTGAAACCGCCGCCGCGGCGCTCACGGTGACGCTGGTGATCGGCCTTGCCGGCACGTTCGGCGCGCTCGGCCGCAAACCGGCGGAAGTGCTGCGCAATTTGTAGGAAAATGACACTCCGGGATCGAGCTTTACTCGATACTTGGACCATGAAAACTTTGTAACGGGCCACAAATATAGCCTTTCGGCCATCTGGCGCGGACAGCCCTTTCGCACTAGATTCTTGCCACGCCAATTCCGGCTCTGGCCGGATACCAGACCCGGCCTGCGAGCCGGTGTAAAACAGGGGAAATTCCATGTCCGACTTTGATCGGAATTACGCGACGCCCAGCACCGGCTATCGCACGGACCAGGTCGCGATCGATGCAGGCCTGCGCGCCTACATGATCCGCGTCTACAATTACATGGCCGCGGGCGTTGCGCTCACGGGTGTAGTTGCGTGGCTGACCTTCTCGGCCGCGGTCGTGCAGACCGCCGCCGGACTGCAGCTGACCGCCTTCGGCCAGACCATCTTCCAGAGCCCACTGCTCTGGGTTCTGGTCCTGGCGCCGCTGGCGCTCGTCTTCGTGCTCAGCTTCGGCATCAACCGGCTGCAGCCGGCAACGGCGCTGATGCTGTTCTTCGTCTATGCCGGCCTGCTCGGCGTGTCGCTGGCGTCGATCTTCCTGGTCTATACCGGCGCCTCGATCACGCGCGTCTTCTTTATTTCGGCGGCGGCTTTCGGCGCGCTGAGCCTGTATGGCTACACGACCCAGCGCGATCTCACCGGCGTCGGCTCATTCATGTTCATGGGCCTGATCGGCATCATCATCGCCAGTCTGGTCAACATCTTCCTCAAATCGACCGGGCTCGATTGGGCGATCTCGATCATCGGCGTGATCGTGTTCGCCGGGCTGACCGCCTATGACACCCAATCGATCAAGGAAATGTACAGCCCGATGGACGACGGCACCGTCGGCGGCCGCAAGGCCGTCATGGGCGCGCTCCGGCTGTACCTCGACTTTATCAACTTGTTCATGATGCTGCTGCGGCTGATGGGCGACCGTCGCTAACGCAGTCTCGCGGAATCGAACAAAACGCCCCGGAGCAATCCGGGGCGTTTTTGTTTGGCATATTTCAGAGCCCGATATTTTCTGGCACTTTCAGCGCGCGATGCAGAAGGTCATCATCCGGCCGGCAGTGCGGGGAGACATTGGAGCGGTCACGCGCATCTACGCCGACGCCGTCCTTTACGGCACCGCGTCGTTCGAGATCGAGCCCCCCGATGAAGCGGAAATGCTGCGCCGGCAAAGCGCGCTTCTCAGTAACGGCTATCCCTATTTTACCGCCGAGATCGAAAGCGTTGTCGCCGGCTACGCCTATGCCGGGCCGTATCGCGCGCGGCCGGCTTACAAATGGAGTGTCGAGGACTCGGTTTACGTCGACCCCGGCATGCACCGCAAAGGCGTCGGCGGGCTATTGCTGCGAGCGCTGGTCGCTGCCAGCGCGCAACGCGGCTACCGGCAGATGATCGCGGTGATCGGCGATTCGGCGCAAATCGCCTCGATCGCCGTTCATGAACGTGCCGGCTTTCATCACGTCGGCACCTTGCGCTCAGTCGGATTCAAGCACGGCCGCTGGCTCGACACCGTGCTGATGCAGCGCGCGCTCGGCGAGGGCGATGCCACGCCGCCTCAGTAAGCCGTCACCCCACCACCAGCTGCAGCGAGCGATCGAGCGCGCCGAGTACCCGATCCAGTTCCTGGCCGCGCCGCACGATGTGCCCGGTCGCCGAAATGACGCTATAGGCGCCCTGGCGGCGCGCCAGCTTGGGATTTTTCTCGATGCGGTAGATCGGGACTTCACTGGCGCGGCGGAACACGGAGAAAACCGCGCGGTCCTTGAGGAAGTCGATGGCGTAATCGCGCCACTCCCCGGCTGCGACTTTACGGCCGTAGAGCCGCAAGAGTCGATCGAGCTCGCGGCGGCTGAACGTCACTTCACTGGCGGGGACGCGCCCACG
>JBQCCX010000353.1:0-2556 GCA_051961815.1 Xanthobacteraceae bacterium | reverse complement strand
CCGCCGGCGATTTCCATGCTCAAGCGCAACAATTGCGGCAAGGCGCTCGAGATCGCGCGCCTTGCGCGCGACATGCACGGCGGCAACGGCATCACCGAAGAGTTTCATGTCATGCGCGTGTTGTGCAATCTCGAAACCGTCAACACTTACGAGGGCACCCACGACATCCATGCGCTGGTGCTCGGCCGCGCCCAGACCGGCATCCAGGCGTTCATGTGATCGACGTGTTGCAGATTCCTATTCCCTCCCCCCTTGTGGGGGAGGGTTGGGAGGGGGGTTGTTAGGCCAGGCATCGCCGGCGACGCTCGCCACAGATCTCGACCACCCCCACCCCTGGCCCCTCCCCCACAAGGGGGGAGGGAATGTTCAGATCGCTTCCGCCCGCCCCGGAATGACGAGTAGCCGCCTACTGCATCGCCAGTGACGAGACCGCGACGTTCACCGCGCCATTGGCGTTGGCGATGATGCGCAGCGTGTTGCTGTCATAGGCAATTCCCGCAAGACGAAGGTCGTCGATGCTGACGGTGGCGCGAAGCCCGTTGCCTTGGGCGGCAAAATCGCCCACCGCCGCGCCGATGCGTTTCTTCGCATCGGCGGCGAACGGCTTGAGATCGATCACCGCCTTGTCCGCCAGCATCTTTTGCAGATACGGCGCCGCCGCCTCCGCGGCCATGCCAAGGAGCCCGAACGCGGCGCGCGACTCCACGTCGAGCGTGACGTCGGTGAAACGCAGGATCTGCCGGTCCTGATCGAGCGCCGGCCGGCCCCAGACAAAAACGGTTGCATCGGCGCCGAGCGCAAACAAGCCGCTCTTTTTGACCGTGACCAGAAGCTCGATCAGCAGGCGCTCGCCCGACGCGGCGATTTTGGCTTGTTTGATGGTGGCGAGAACCGCGCTGCTGCCATCCTCCGGAAACGTCTTGCCGGCGAATTGCGCCTGCAGCAGCCGGCTCACTTCGGTAAAAGGCACATCGATCGGCACGGCGATGCTCACCCGGCCTTGATCGCCGTGCCCCACCAGATCGAGCTGGCGCGGGAACGGACAATCGGGCTTGGTTTCCCGCGGCACGATACGGGTTTGCGCTTCCACGCCGACCAGCAAGGTCAGCGCTTTGCCGTCGACCTGCGGTTGCGCGGCAATGGCGCGCACCGGTTTGATTTCGAGCCACAGGTTCGGCAAGGCGGATCCGCCCGACTTTGCGCCGCCCTGCCCCGCCCCGCCGAGCGATACGGCGCGGCACAGCTTGACCCATTGCGTGCGCGCCGCATTCTCGATGAACGGATCGTTGCGCACGCGCGTTTCCAGCGCACCGACCTGTTCGCGCACCATGCCGTCGAGCGCAGGCTTGACCGCGCTGGCGACATTAAGCTTGGCGCCGCCTATCGGCAGTGACACGTCGGCGATATTGACCTGGCCTGCGAGATTGGGGATGAGCCGCCAATTGGCGGCAATCGCCGGCCGCGAGGTGGTGACGATGCTGCCCTGGAGATCGACTTTCTGATTGAGGGCGCCGCCGGCGAAATGCTGCACCTGCTGGCCGACATTGCCGCCGATCAGATTGCCGACGGCGCCGCCGAGCGCGCCGGCGCCGGAGCTGACGCCGCTCGTCACGCTGCCGAGCGCCTCGAACGTGCCGGTGAGCGGCGTGGTGATAACGAGCGTCTCGGGCCGGCTCGCCATAACGAACGGCCCGCGCGTCACCGAGAAACTGAGCGTCGCATTGGCCAAGAGCTGCCCGAGCGGATTCTGCGGCTTGCCGGCGAGGTTGCGCGGCGCTTGCGCCTCGAGCGCGTCGCGGATTGCAGTGAGCGCGATCGCGGTCGGCGCCAGCACCGTGGAGGTGCCGGCGAGTGGCTGCAACGGCGGTAGCGCCGCAAGCGCGGGCCGCGGCGGCGACGGACCGGGCGAAGAGACAACGGTAATCAACGCCGCGGCGGCCGCGGAGACCACGACGGCCGCCAACACGAACAGAATGGTGCGGATGCGCATGGCATCGGTCGCCAGGCTGGCCCGGATTGGCCCCGACAAATCCGGGAAAGTGCCGCGAACAAAAGCCTAGCCGATTTTACTATTTGGTCCAAACAGTGGAGGTCATTCCGGGGCGCGGCTGAAGGCCGCGAGCCCGGAATCCATAATCCCTGCGATAACTAAAGCGTCTGGCTCTATCCTGGATTTCACGGTTGGAGATTATGGATTCCGGGTTCGCCCTGCGGGCGTCCCGGAATGACCACCTGGAGAAATTCGATGTGCCGCAACATCCGCACGCTGTTCAATTTCGAGCCGCCGGCGACCGAAGACGAGATCCGCGCCTCGGCCTTGCAATTCGTGCGCAAGCTTTCCGGCTTCGCCCATCCGTCGCGCGCCAACGAGGCGGCATTCGCCCGCGCGGTGGACGAGGTGAGCGACGCGGCGCGGCGGCTCCTTGGCGCGCTCGAGACGGCAAGCCCGGCGAAGACCCGCGAGATCGAAGCGATGAAAGCGCGCGAGCGCGCCAAGGTGAGGTTTGCGTAAAACGCAACCACGCGTGACCAGCTTCGACGCCGACTTCCTCCGCG
>JBQCCX010000352.1:0-16006 GCA_051961815.1 Xanthobacteraceae bacterium | reverse complement strand
ACCGAGGTCGACGACGACAAAAAGAACAAAAAGTCTGCTTAAGGCAGCGAGGGCGTTTGATGCCGTCGCCGTCATCCGAATGGCACCCCCGGACAGCTAAACGGGGGTGCTCGTTCGCCGACAGGCGGCATCGATCGGGTGGGCAGTGATGGCCAAACGCTGTTATTACGAAACGCTATCGGTCGAGCGCAGCGCCAGCGACGGCGAGATCAAGGCCGCCTTTCGCAAACATGCGATGCAATTTCATCCCGATCGCAATCCCAACGACAAGACGGCCGAACATCGCTTCAAGGAAATCAACGAAGCTTACGAAGTTCTCAAAGACCCGGATAAGCGTGCCGCTTACGACCGGTTCGGCCATGCCGCGTTCGAGCACGGAATGGGCGGCGGCCCGGCTGGCTTCGGCGCCGATTTCGGCACCACTTTTTCCGATTTATTTGAAGGCATTTTCGGCATGTCGGCCGGGCGCGGCCGCTCCAGTGGCCGCGAGCGCGGCGCCGACTTGCGTTACAACATGGAGATTACGCTCCACGAAGCCTTCATCGGCAAGACCGCGCAGATCCGCATTCCGACTTCGGTGACCTGCGAGGCCTGTTCCGGCTCTGGCGCCAAAGCGGGAACCAAGCCCAAGACCTGTCCGATGTGCGGCGGTCATGGCCGGGTACGCCACGCGCAAGGCTTTTTCACGCTCGAACGCACCTGCCCGAACTGCCACGGCCGCGGGCAATCGATCGACACGCCATGCGCTTCGTGCGCCGGTTCTGGACGGGTCACCCGCGAGCGCACGCTGTCGGTGAATATTCCGGCCGGCGTCGAGGACGGCACCCGCATCCGGCTTGCCGGTGAGGGCGAAGCCGGCGTGCGCGGCGGGCCGCCCGGCGATCTTTACATTTTCCTGTCGATCGGCGCGCATCCGTTCTTCCAGCGTGAAGGCGCCGACCTGCACTGCCGCGTTCCGGTTTCCATGGTGACGGCGTCGATCGGCGGCGAATTCGAAGTGCCGACGATCGACGGTGCCAAGACCAAAGTGAAAGTCCCCGAGGGCACGCAATCCGGTCGCCGCTTCCGCTTGGCCGGCAAAGGCATGCCGGTTCTGCGGTCACGCCAGAGCGGCGACATGTATGTCCAGGTGGTGGTCGAAACTCCGCAGAAGCTCACCAAGAAGCAGCGGGAGCTATTGACGGAATTCGAACGACTGTCGTCCAGCGAAACGCAACCGGAATCCTCGGGATTCCTCGGCAAGGTCAAAGAGTTCCTCGATGGACTCGGCGGCCGCGCCGGGGCGGCTTGAACCTTGCATATGGTTTTTACGGCATAAATGTCTTAAATAGCCGGAAGCTTCTGTCGCGTGGATGCCCATGCCGCTGCCAGCCCTGCAAGTGTTCGAGCGAAAAATTGGGCGGCAGCTTCGCCTCCTCGAATTCAGAAAAACCCTTATTGAGCGCAAGATCGAACGGCAAATCCGGCTGTTCGAGCAAAAACGCGATGGGCTCGGCCGCAAGATCGAGCAGCAGATTAAGCGATTCGAGCTCAAGCGCGGCGTTCGGATCGACGACGAAGTGCGCTTCATCCGCTCCTGGATCGAACGGCCGTTATCGACCGGCGCTGTGACCCCGTCGGGGAAAATCCTGGCCCGCGCCATGGCGCGCTATGTCGATCCGCGTTCGAGCGGGCCGGTCGTGGAATTGGGACCGGGGACCGGCCCGGTCACTGACGCTCTGGTCGAAGCCGGCGTCGATCCCTCGCGTCTGGTTCTGGTGGAATCAAACCCGGCGTTCTGCCGGATTTTGCGTGCGCGTTATCCGCATGCGATGCTGGTGCAAGGCGACGCTTACAGCATGCGCCGGCTGCTCGACAGCTTGCTGCTGCAGCCGGCTGCGGCAGTGGTTTCCGGACTGCCGTTGATCACCAAGCCGATCACCATGCGCTTGCGGCTCATTCGCGATGCCTTCGATGTTATGGCGCCGGGCGCCCCCTTCGTGCAATTTACCTACTCGGTCGCCGCACCGCTGCCGAAACGCTTTGGCGGCTTTTCAGTGGAAGCTTCCGAGCGGATCTGGATGAACATTCCGCCGGCGCGCGTTTGGGTGTACCGGAGGGCAGATGTCAGATGACACAGATCAGAGGTCAGATGACAGCACCCGGACAACGCCCATTCTGACCTCCGCCATCTGACATCCGGCCTCTTTCCGTCTATGGCTGTCCCCAAAATTCTGATCATTCCCGGCTCGCTGCGCGCCGGTTCGCACAATGCGCGGCTGGCGGCGCTTGCGGCCAAGGAACTCACTTTGCTCGACGCCGAAGTCACGCGAATTTCGCTCGAAGATTATGAACTGCCGCTGTTCGATGCCGATCTGGCGACGGCGTCGGGACCGCCGGCGGCCGCGCTGAAACTGCGGCAAGCGCTGGTCGCGCACCGCGGCGTCTTCATCACCAGCCCGGAATACAGCGCCTCGGTTACTCCGCTTCTCAAAAACGCGATCGATTGGGTGTCGCGGGTGCGCGAGCGCGGCGAGCCGACTTATGCGGCGTTCAAGGGCCGGGTTTTTGCGCTCGGCTCGGCGACCAGCGGCGGCGGCGGGGGCATCCGCTCGTTGATGGCGCTCCGCCAGATTCTCGAACTCGGCTGCGGCGCTTTGGTGATCCCCGAACAGGTCAGCGTGCCGCGCGCCGAACTCGCCTTCGACGACGATGATAGTCTCAGAGATGATGCGCTCGCCGCAGCCTTGCGTGCCGCCATGCGCCGGCTGTTCGAATTGGCAAGCGTGATGGATTAAAAACTCTGATGGATTTAAGACAATGTCGAGCTTGCGCAGGGAGCAGGAATGGATCCGCGCGATCGCCTGATTGTCGCCTTGGACGTGCCGTCGCTTGATGCCGCGCAAGCGGTGGTCGCAAGGCTGGGCGATGCGGCGACGTTCTACAAAATCGGTTACCAGCTCGCTTTTGCTGGCGGGCTCGAATATGCGCCAAAGCTGGTCCAGTCCGGCAAGCGCGTTTTTCTGGATCTGAAGCTTCACGATATCGGCAATACGGTTGCCGCCGGCGTCAAAAGCATAGCGCGCCTTGGCGCAAGTTTTCTCACGGTGCATGCGCTTCCGCAGGTCATGCGCGCCGCGGTGGATGCGCGCGAGAACGGTTTGCGGATCCTCGGGGTGACCGTACTGACGTCGCTCAGCGACGCCGATCTGGCCAAGGCCGGTTATGCCGCGACGGTGCGCGAACTCGCTCTGCTCCGGGCCGAGCAGGCGTGCGAGATCGGCATGGACGGATTGGTCTGTTCGTCGGAAGAAGTCGGGATGTTGCGTGAGAGGGTCGGCAACAAACTGGTCCTGGTGACTCCGGGAATCCGCCCGGCGGGCGTCGCCGCCGGCGACCAGAAGCGTATCGCCACGCCTGCCGCCGCGATCGGCGCCGGCGCCGATTACCTTGTGGTCGGTCGTCCGATCATTGACGCATCCGATGCCAAAGCCGCGGCAGAGGCGATTGTTGCCGACATTGCCGGCGCCTCGTGCAAGGACGTCAGCCAGGGAGCGTGATGACGATGCCCAAGGGTTATTGGATTCCGCAAATCGATATCAGCAATCCCGAAGGTTATAAGGCTTACATGGTGGCGACGCCGCCGGCCCATGAAAAATTTCACGGCGCTGCGCTCGTTCGCGGCGGCAAAACGGAAGTGGTTGAAGGCCGCGCGCGCAGCCGTTGCGTGCTGCGCGAGTTTCCTGATTTTGCCACTGCGCTCGCCTGCTATCGCTCCGACGAATATCAGCGCGCCAAGCCGCTGCGGCTTGAGCATTCGACATGCGATTTCGTCATCGTCGAAGGTTACGATGGCCCGCAGCCGCCGTCGCCTTCGCCGCCGCCACCCGCGAGCAAGAAGGGCTACTGGATCGTCCAGGTCGACGTGCCGGACGCCGAAGCTTACAAGCCGTATCTGGCGGCCAATCAAATGCCGTTCGGCAAATTCGGCGCGCGCTATCTGGTGCGCGGCGGCCGCCAGGAAGTCACCGAAGGCAAAGCGCGCAGCCGCGTGGTAGTGCTCGAGTTTCCAAGCTACGACGCCGCGCTCGCTTGCTATCGTTCAGCCGAATATCAGGCGGCAAAGACGCTGCGCGAGGGTAAGGCCGAGGCGGATGTCATTGTCGCCGAGGGCTACGACGGCGCGAAGTTCTAGTGAGTAAGTCCGCTCATTCCCGCGCAGGCGGGAATCCAGGCTTTATGGTCTCCTTATATGCTGGGTCCCTGCTTTCACGGGGACGAGCAGAAAAGGTAGTCTCCCGCATTGCTGGCGTTGCAACGCCCCGCTATATCGGCCCGATTGGAGCAGCACGAATGTCAGCAGCCAATTCCGATCTGCGGGTGGTGATCGCGGGCGCCGGGGGGCGCATGGGCCGCACCCTCCTTCATGCGGTGGCCGCGACCAAAGGCGTAACGCTCGCCGGCGCGGTCGACGCGCCGGATTCGGCGGTGATCGGCCGCGATGCCGGCGAATTGGCTGGCCTTGGCAAAAATGGAGTGAGCGTAGTCGGCGACGCCGCGCCGCTGTTACAGCGCGCCGATGCGCTGATCGAATTCAGCATTCCGGCCGCGACATTGGTTTTTGCCGAGCTCGCCGCCAATGCGGGTCTGGTCCATGTCATCGGCACGACCGGCCATTCCGCGGAAGAAGATGCGATGATCGCGAAGGCCGGCAACCGTGCGATCATCGTCAAATCCGGCAATATGAGTCTCGGCGTCAATCTTCTTACTGCACTGGTCGCGCGTGTCGCCAAGACGCTTAACGACGATTACGACATCGAAATCGTCGAGATGCATCACAACAAGAAGATCGATGCGCCGTCCGGCACCGCGCTGATGCTCGGCCGCGCTGCCGCGCAGGGCCGCGGCATCGATCTCAATGCGCACTCGGTGCGCGGGCGCGACGGCGTCACTGGTGCGCGCTGCGCCGGTGACATCGGTTTTGCTTCGTTGCGCGGCGGCACGGTGGTCGGTGAGCATTCGGTGATCTTCGCCGGGCCGGCGGAGCGCGTCGAACTCACGCATCGCGCCGAAGACCGCATGATCTTTGCCCGCGGCGCGCTGCATGCCGCGTTTTGGGCGCGCGGCAAGAAGCCGGGGCTTTACTCGATGGCCGACGTGCTTGGACTGAAGGACATTTAGTGGCGCCGCCGATGAGGTGATCGAATAAGGCGGCCGTGTTCACTCGCTGTTGCCGCGCAACAGCGACCGCCCGGTCATCTCCTGCGGCTGCGGCAGCTCCATCAATTCCAGCAAAGTCGGCGCGATATCGGCGAGGCGTCCGTCCGCCACCAGCGCGCGATTGCGGGCGCCGGAGAGTAGCAGCGGCACCGGATTGGTGGTGTGCGCGGTGTGCGGGCCCCCGGTCTGCGGATCGCGCATCATCTCGCAATTGCCGTGATCGGCGGTGACCAGCAAGGCCCCGCCGGCTTTCTGGACCGCGTCAACAATGCGGCCCAGCCCGGCATCGACGGTCTCGACCGCTTTGATCGCGGCGGCAAGACTGCCGGTATGACCGACCATGTCGGGGTTGGCATAATTGAGAACGATCAGATCGTATTTGCCGGAACCGATCGCGGCGACCGCCTTGTCGGTGAGCTCCGGCGCCGACATTTCCGGCTGGAGGTCATAGGTCGCGACTTTAGGCGAGGGCACCATGATGCGATCCTCGCCGGTATATTGCTCCTCGCGTCCGCCGTTGAGGAAATAGGTGACATGCGGATACTTTTCGGTTTCCGCCATGCGCAGCTGAGTGCGGCCGACATTGGCGACCACTTCGCCGAGGACGTTGGCGAGATCTTGCGGCGGGAAAATCGCGTCCATCAATTTGTCCAGCTCCGCGCTGTATTCGGCCATGCCGACCGCGGCGGCGAACCGGATAACGCGCTTTCGCGAAAAAGCTGAAAACTGCGGATCGAGCATCGCACCGAGAATTTCGCGCACGCGGTCGGCGCGAAAGTTGAAACACAGTATGCCGTCGCCGTCCTTGATGCCGCGATAATCGCCGATGACGGCCGGCACAATGAACTCATCGAACTTTTTACCGGCATAGGCATCGGCGATCGCTGCCGGCCCGTCGGCAAAGTGAGGCGCGTCGGCGTCCACGATCGCTTTGTACGCCTTCTCGACGCGATCCCAGCGCTTGTCCCGGTCCATGGCGTAATACCGTCCGCATACGGTCGCGATCCGCATCGACTGCGGCAGGGCCGCTATCAGGCGCTTTAAATCATCTGCCGCCGATTGCGGCGGCGTATCGCGGCCGTCGGTAATCGCGTGCACCGATACCGGCACCTTGGCGCGGTCAAGGATCTTGGCGAGCGCTGCGGCATGGTCCTGGTGCGAATGGACGCCGCCGGGCGAGACCAGTCCGATCAGATGGCAGGCGCCGCCGCTTTGCTTGAGCTTTTCGATCAGCGTGACGAGCGCGGGGGCACTCTCGATTTCACCTTTGGCAATCGCATTGTCGATGCGCGGCAGGTCCTGGATCACGACCCGCCCGGCGCCGATATTGAGATGGCCGACCTCGGAATTGCCCATCTGGCCTTCGGGCAGGCCGACGTCCTTGCCCGAAGTGTGCAGGAAACCGTGCGGTCCGGTTTGCCACAGCCGGTCGAAATTCGGCGTCTTGGCCTGGCGGATGGCGTTGTCGCGCGGGTCGTCGCGCCAGCCCCAGCCATCCAAAATGACCAGCATCACCGGCCGCCGCCGCTGCATCACCACCCGCCTTTGATCGGGGCATGATCCCGAAAAGTGGAAACCGGTTTCCCGCCTGCGCGACGCCGTGCCAACCGCTTGTTTTACGCTTCGGCGGGCGAAGGCAGGTCGGAAAAGATCATGCTCAAACAAGACTCTAAGGCGAAATGAGCATTCATTGGAGCCATTTCGCCTTAGGTGGCAACGGGTATTGCGGATTGCCGTCGCATCGTCAATCGGCCGTGGCTGTCAGGTCCTTGGTTGTCAGGTCCTTGGCCGTCAGGCGGCCGCGGCGACCTGGCCAGCCTCCCAGCCGAGCATGGCGCGCTTTCGGGTCAGGCCCCAGTGATAGCCGGTGAGCTTGCCGGCTTTGCCGATCACGCGATGGCAAGGCACGACGAAGGAGATCGGGTTTTTGCCGACCGCGGCGCCGACGGCGCGGGCTGCGGCGGGATTGGATACTTTACGCGCCAGCCCCGAATAGGTCGTGAGCCGCCCCATCGGGATTTGCAGCAACGCTTCCCACACCTGCACTTCCCAATCGGTGCCGATCAGCACCACCCGCAGCGGCTGTTGCGACCGCCATTGCTTGGAGTCGAACACGCGTTGTGCAATCGGCCCGGTGCGTGCCGCGTCCTCGACGTAATGCGCCCGCGGCCAGCGCCGTTGCATGTCGGCGAGCGTGGGCCGTTCCGTGCCGGGGTCGGCAAAAGCGAGGCCGGCGAGCCCGCGATCCGTCGCCATGATCAGCGCATGGCCGAATGGCGATGGATGAAAGCCGAAATAAAGGGTGAGGCTCTCACCGCCGGATTTCCATTCGCCGGGCGACATCGCTTCGTGGGTGACGAAAAGGTCATGCAGGCGGCCCGGCCCGGAAAGGCCGACCTCGTAGCTGGCATCGAGCACGCTCGCCGACTCGCGCAGGAGCTGTCGTGCGCCGTCCAGCGTCAGCGCCTGTAAAAAGGCCTTGGGCGTGAGCCCGGCCCAGCGCCGAAACAGGTGATGCAATTCAGTCGGCGTGACGCTTGCCGCCTCGGCAATGGCCTCGATCTCGGGCTGTTCGCGCCAATGGCCGCGGATATGACCTATGGCTTTGCGCACGATTTCGTAATCGGCGGCAGCTTCGGACAACGGCGTCGAATCGGAAATGCGATCGGGTGACAACATGGCTGCCTCCATCATCTGCTCCCGATCTATGGCGGCGTTTCGCGCCAAACCACCCGATTTCTGGGCCCATTTTTACCGGCGCGGCACTGCCAAAGCGAGCCTCCATGGTGGCGGCCCGGGGGCGCGGATTGCGGTCAAATACGCCCGTTCGGCGTCCTGGTCGGGCCGCGCCTGGCCTCGCCGAGCGCGCTGGTCAGCGCCCGGGCAAAACTTGCCTTCTCGTCCGGGCCCAAGAAGCCGGCGATCGCGACGCGACGCCCATGCGAGACCAGGAACAGCCGTTCGATGCCGAATTCGGCGTGCACGATGCGCTCGAGTCGCACCCATAAGGGATTGAGCGTCCATTGTCGTACCGCGCCGCGATGATTGACCTTGCGCAGCGTTAATTCCGAGGCGGTGACGGTGACCTCCTCATAAGCGCGCGCACTGCGGTAATTGGCGCGGAACGCGAGATAAACCAGGAGCACGTCGAGACCGAGAAAGCCGAATACCGGCCACGCTCCAAGCGAGACAAAAATCATTCCCGAGATAAAGCTCAAAGCTCCCAGGCAAGACATGAAAATGACAAACCCGGTCGGACCAAGCGAACGATGCGGCGTGATGATCGCCGAAAAGATTTTTGGATCGACGGGGTGATCTGCGCTGCTGTTATTGTCGCCATTCATTATGCTCATTATACGAAATTCCGATGCCCAAACACACAGGCCGCCCGAAAATTCAGCCGCGCAAATCCGTCCGGAAGCGGCTAGCCGCGGCGCGCAAGGGTAGGGCGGCACGGCTGAAGGACGCGAGCGCCCGCCTCGGCGCCGATCGCAAGGCCGCGCATGGCGAATTGCCACAATGGACAACCCCGGAGATTGCCGAGGCGTTCCGGCGCTTTGCCGCCGCCAATCCGGTCCCGCGCGGCGAGTTACAGCATATCAATCCGTTCACGCTGTTGGTGGCCGTGGTGCTGTCCGCCCAGGCGACCGACGCCGGGGTCAACAAGGCGACGCCGGCTCTGTTCAAGCTCGCCGATTCGCCGGAGAAGATGATCAAGCTCGGCGAGCCGCGGGTGCGCGGACTGATCAAAACTATCGGCCTCTATCGCACCAAAGCAAAAAACGTCATCGCGCTGTCGAAACAGCTGGTCGCCGAGCATGGCGGCAAGGTCCCGCACGACCGCGAAGCGCTGGAAGCCTTGCCGGGCGTCGGACGCAAGACCGCCAATGTGGTGCTCAACATCGCCTTCGGCGAGCCGACCATCGCAGTCGACACGCATATCTTTCGCGTCGGCAATCGCACCGGGCTGGCGGTCGGCAAAACGCCGCTCGAGGTGGAAATGAAGTTGCTTGAGGTGGTGCCGTCGCAATATCGGCTGCACGCGCATCACTGGCTGATCCTGCACGGCCGCTATGTCTGCGTGGCGCGCCGGCCGTTGTGCGAAAAATGCGTGATCGGCGATTTATGCAAGTGGCCTGGCAAGGCGGTCAATTCGCCTTCAGAGACCGGGAATGCGAACAAATAAACGTTTTTAGCCGTCCCGCTGTTCGCCATCCACACAGTTATCCCCAAACCCGAGCGGCACGCGGCGACACACGCTTTCACTTGAGACTCGCCGGCGATGCGCTATGCTTTCTCTCAGATCGGTCGCGTTTGGTTCTGCCGAATGTGACGATCGCCAAGGTCAGATTGGCCTGGATGTGATCGCAGCTACCAGCATCGCATCAAACGGTGGATTTGATCCTGGTTCCCTGCTGCGGGTAGCAGCGCAAGGAACGTGACGGGCGGGCGCAAGCTCGCCCGTCATGATTTTTGCTGGCGCTTTGCGGATGCTGGTGCGGTTGACCGCGGCGCTCCTTCGCGGCGATCATAGGTTGATGACGAAATTCATCAACCGGCGGCGCTTTACCATCGAGTGGGGCCATTGCGATCCCGCCGGTATCGTTTTCAACAGCCGGTTTTTTGCGTTCTTCGATTGGGGCACCTGGATGCTGTTCGAGGCGGCGCTCGGCGTGAAGCCGTCGGAGCTTGGCGCTGCCTTCGGCATTGCCGGGCTGCCGCTGGTCGATGCCGGCGCCCGCTTTCTGGCGCCGGCGCGCTTCGGCGATCAGGTCGAATTAAGCTCCCGTGTCCGCGAATTCCGCCGCTCAAGTTTTGACGTCGAGCACCGGCTCCTGGTCGGCACAATCGTGGCCGTCGAAGGGCACGAAACCCGGGTCTGGGCGGCGCGCGATCCGGCCGATCCCTCAAAAATGAAGTCGCAGCCGATACCGGCCGACGTCTCCGCCCGCTTCCAGGCCTGATCTTGCCGTGGGCGACGCCCCGGCGACGGTTTGAAGGGGTTCGGCGTTATTGCTATGCAATCGGCAGTTCAGACATTCGAAACGCCACAGGCCGGTATGGCGCGCATTCTTCAATTCACGCTCAATGGCCGCGCGCGGACCGACGCGGTTCCCGACAACCTTTTGCTCCTGGACTATTTGCGGGAAGTGGTCGGACTGACCGGAACGAAAACCGGCTGTGACGGCGGCGAATGCGGCGCCTGCACGGTGCTGGTTGACGACATGCCGCGGCTGTCATGCCTGACACTTGCGGTGAGCGTCGAGGGCCACCGCATCGATACCATCGAATCGCTGGCGCAAGACGGCCATTTGTCCGCTGTGCAGCGCGGCTTCCATGAGAAGCTCGGCTCGCAATGCGGCTATTGCACGCCCGGCTACATCATGGCCTCGGCTGGCCTTCTCCGCCGCAACGCCAATCCGAGCGACGCGGAAATCCGCGCCGCGCTTGGCAGCAACATTTGCCGCTGCACCGGCTACGTCAAAATCATCGAAGCGGTGAAGCACGCCGCATCGCTGTGCGCGCAAGGCCTGACGCCGTGAACGAGATCGCGCTAGCGCATAATATCGGCAGCTACGTGCCGATGGTCGACGGCCCGGAAAAAGTCTCTGGCCGCGCCAAATATACCGCCGACTTCATCGTGCCCGGCATGCTTGCGGGGCGGATTTTGCGCAGCCCCTATTCGCATGCCGAAATCCTCGAGGTCGACATTGCCGAGGCGGCAAAGCTGCCGGGGGTCAAAGCGATCGTCACCGGCGCCGAGTGCGACCAGCCGTTCGGGGTTTTACCGGTCGCCCGCACCGAACACGTATTGGCGCGCGATCGCGTGCGCTATCGCGGCGAGCCGATTGCCGCCGTTGCAGCGGTCGACGATGCAACGGCCAAGGAAGCGCTGCGCCGGATCAAACTCAAGGTGCGCGAGCTTCCCGCCTATCATACTGCGCGGCAGGCGCTGGCGCCCGATGCGATCGCGCTGCATCAGCATCGCCCGCATAACCTCGAGCGCGACGTGCTGTTTGAGCTCGGCGACGTCGAGGCGGCATTCGCCGCGGCCGACCTGGTGCGCGAAGGCGTCTACAATTGCGCCGAGGTCTGCCAGAACCAGATGGAGATGCATGCGGCGATCGCCGACTACGACGCGGTGCGCGATCGCATGACCGTGCATGCCTCGACCCAGGTGCCCTATTACGTGCACCTGATGCTGGCGCAGATTCTCGGCATGGACATGTCGCGCATCCGCGTGATCAAGCCGCATGTCGGTGGTGGGTTCGGCTGCCGCACCGAGACGCTGAATGTGGAATTGATCGCCGCTCTGCTGGCGCGCAAAGCCCGCGGTTGCGTGCGCCTTGTTGTCAATCGCGAAGAGACCTTCATCACCCATCGCGGCCGGCCGGAAACCGATATCCGGCTCAAGCTCGGCATGCGCAAGGACGGCCGCATCGCCGCCGTGGAATGCGAATGCATTCAGCGCGGCGGCGCCCATTCCGGCTACGGCATAGTCACCATTCTTTATGCCGGATCGATGCTGTACGCGATCTACGCACTCGATAACGTCAAGTATGTCGGCAAACGCGTCCTGACCAATACGCCGCCATGCGGCGCGTTCCGCGGTCACGGCACCGTCGACATCCGGTTTGCCTTCGAAAGCCTGCTCGACGAAATGGCCGGTGCGCTGGGACTCGACCCGTTCGCGGTGCGACGCGCCAACCTGTTGCAAGCGCCGACCTTTACCCAAAACGACCTGATGGTGAATTCCTATGGCCTGCCGGAATGCCTCGACTGGGTCGAGCGCGAAAGCGGTTGGAATGCGCGCAAAGGCAAGCTGCCCCGCGGCAAAGGCCTCGGCATGGCCTGTTCGCACTACATCAGCGGCGCCTCGAAGCCGGTGAACTGGACCGGCGAGCCCCATGCCACGGTCAAGCTCAAGCTCGATTTCGACGGCTCCATCGTCCTGCTCACCGGCGCCGCGGAAATCGGTCAGGGCTCGTCGACGGTGCTGGTGCAAAGCGTCGCCGAGGTGCTCGGGCTCGATCTCGCCCGCATTCGCATTGTCAGCGGAGATAGTGAAGTGGTGCCGAAGGACAACGGCTCGTATTCCTCGCGCGTGACCTTCATGGTCGGCAATGCCGCGATCGATGCGGCGCAAAATCTCAAAGCCGTGCTCATCGCCGCCGCGGCGCGCAAGCTTGAGGCCAAGCCGGATGAGGTCGAGTGCCTGGGCGAACTCTATCGCGCCGGCGCGCAGGACAAGGGATTGACCTTCAACGACGTGGTGACCGAAGCCCTCAAAGACAGCGGCACCATCACGGTGACCGGCAACTACTCGACCATTCCGCAATCCCACGGCGGCAAGAAGTATCGCGGCGCCGCGATCGGCGGCACCATGGGCTACAGCTATTCGGCGCAGGTCGTCGAAGTCACCGTCGACGAGGAGACCGGCGTGGTCACCGTCGACAAGGTCTGGGTGGCGCACGATTGCGGCAAAGCGCTCAACCGGCTCACGGTGGACGGCCAGGTTCAGGGCTCGGTGTGGATGGGCATGGGCCAGGCGATGAGCGAGGAGGCCGCCTACCACGACGGTCTGATGATCACGGCGAATATGCTCGATTACCGGGTGCCGACCATCCAGGACTCGCCGCCGATCGAAGTCGGCATCGTCGAGAGCATCGATCCGCATGGGCCGTTCGGCGCCAAGGAGGCCGGCGAGGGCTCGCTCGCGGCGTTCCTGCCGGCGCTCACCAATGCGATCGCCGATGCCACCGGCCTGCGCTTCAACAATCTGCCGGTGACGCCGGATCGTGTCTTTGCCGCCGTCGAGAAGCGCGCCCGTGACGGCAAGACGAACGGCGGCGGGCCCGTGTAATGGACGCATTGCCGGAATTCGAAGTCGTGCGGCCGCAAACGCTCGACACGCTGGTCGGCGCGCGCGCGGCGCATCCGCAGTCGAGCCTCCTTGGCGGCGGCACCGATCTGATCGTCAACATTCGTCGCGGCATCGTTGCGCCGAAGGTGTTGATCGAGACCAACGGCGTCAAAGAGCTGCATGCCATCGCGGCAAACGCGCACGAGCTTGCGATTGGCGCGGCGGTGACCTTGACCGAACTCGCCGCGCATCCCGGCGTCGGCAGCCACTATCCCGCGGTGGCGCAAGCGGCCACGCATATCGCCGGTCCGACCCAGCGCAATATGGGCACGGTCGGCGGCAATCTCTGTCTCGACACCCGTTGCATTTTTTACAATCAGAGCGAATGGTGGCGCGACGCCAACAAGCATTGCCTGAAAACGGTCGGCACGGTTTGCCATGTCGCACCGAAAAGCCGCGGCGTCTGTTTTGCCACGTTCAGCGGCGATCTCGCGCCAGCGCTTTTGGTTGTCGATGCGCAGGTCGAGCTTGCCGGTCCGGCCGGCCGGCGTGTCTTGCCGCTCGATGATTTTTATATCGGCTATGCGCGCCAGGACGAGCCGATGACCGAGACCCACGGCGACGGCAAATATTATCTCGCGCTGCGCCCGGGCGAGATCGTCACCGCGGTGCGCGCTAAAAATACGCCGGGCCTGCGCTCGGCCTATGACAAGATCCGCATTCGCCGCTCGATCGAATATCCGGTGACCGGGGTGGCGGTGGCATTGCGGCGCGAAGGCGACACGCTTGCCGATCTGCGCGTCGCCTTCACCGGCACCAATCCGCGCCCGGTGCGCCTTGCCGGCACGAAGACGCTGTGCGGCGGCCCGCTCGACGCGCGCGTGTTCACCGGGCTCGACGCGCTCGTTCGCGATCAGATCATGGCGATGAAGACGACGTTTACGCCCGGCCATTACCGGCGGCGCGTCGCCGGCGTGCTGGCGCGGCGGCTGGTGCAAGGGTTGTTCAGCTCTCCAGCTCGCGCAGCTTGAACCTCTGAATCTTTCCGGTCGCGGTGCGCGGCAGATCCGGCCGGATGTCGATCCAGCGCGGATATTTCCACGGTCCGGCGCAATTCTTTACATGCACGCGCAAGGTTTCGAGGAGCCGCTCGTCGGCGGCAAAGCCGTTGCGCAGCACGATGAAGGCCTTCGGCTTGATCAGCCCGTCGGCGTCCTCTTTGCCGATCACAGCGGCTTCGAGCACGGCCTCGTGCGAGGCGAGCGCCGCCTCGACTTCGAACGGCGACACCCACATGCCGCTGACCTTGAACATGTCGTCGGTGCGGCCGCAGTAGTGATAGTAGCCCTCGCGGTCGCGGAAATATTTGTCGCCGGTGAAGGTCCATTCGCCGGCAAAAGTGCGCCGGCTTTTGGCCCGCTGATTCCAGTAACCTTCGGCGGCGGTGGCGCCGCGCACCACAAGTTCGCCGATGTCATCATCGGCGACGTCGCGGCCCTGGTCGTCCACGATTTTCAGCTCGTAGCCGGGGACCGGTTTGCCGGTAGTGCCGTACTGCACATCGCCGGCGCGGTTCGACAAAAAAGTCTGGAACATTTCAGTCGAGCCGATCCCGTCGAGGACATCGACGCCGCACGCCTGCCGCCAGCGCTCGCCGAGCGCGCGCGGCAGTGGCTCACCGGCGGAGATGCATAACCGCAGCCGGTCGGATCCGACGCCGCGTGTCATATCTTTATGGGCGAGCAGCGAGGCATAGAGCGTCGGCACGCCGTAGAAAATGGTCGGCCGCTGTCGCCGCATCACCTCGAACACGACTTCCGGCGTCGGCCGCTGGGGCAAGAGAGTGCTGGTCGCGCCGACCGACAGCGGAAACGCCATGGCATTGCCGAGGCCATACGAGAAAAACAGCTTGGCGGCGGAGAACACCACGTCATCCTCGCGGATGCCGATGATATGGCGGCCCATCAGCCGCGCTGCGGCGAGCGGGGTGGTGTGAACGTGTTTGACGCCCTTGGGCTCGCCGGTCGAGCCTGACGTGTACAGCCAGAAAGCGACATCGTCGGACAGCGTCGGCGCCGTGAACACATCGGCGCGCCCGCGCGACACCAACTCGCTGAAGTCGTGCACCGTGCGGCCGGTGGCGGCAAAGGTGGCGCGATCGTCGCCGCCGCCGCCGACGAGAATGATCGTGCGCAGCCGGGGCAGCCGATCGAGAACCGGCTTGATGGTTTTGGCGAGCGAAGCCGAAGCGACCAGTGCGCAAGCGCGGCCGTCGCCGAGGATATAGGCATATTGTTCGGCCGTGAGCAGCGTGTTGAGCGGCAGCGCCACGATGCCGGCGCGCACGGCGCCCCAGAACGCAACCGGAAAATCGACCGTGTCGTAGAGCAGGAGCGCGAGCCGTTCCTCAGGCCGCAAGCCGATGTCAGGCAGTGCGGCGGCGAACCGGCAGCTGCGCGTTTGCAACTCACCGTAGGTCAGCGTGCGGTCGGCATCGATGAAGGCGGCTTTGCCGGCGAGACCGCGCTCGACCGGCGCATCGACGAGATCGGTGGCGGCGTTATACGGCCGCCGCTGCAGCAGGTCTTCCAGCATGGACCTTTCCAGCCCGACGCGGGCTTTGTCTGCTCCGCGCATCCCGAGCCGCATCACATTTTACGGCGTTCGAAGCCTAATGCCGGAGCGCACCCGGCGCAACGCGCGTGGCTTCGGCGCAAGGGTTCCTTGCCAGCAACGGCGTTTTGGAGGAGATTCGGCAAAACGAGCTGTTTTAAAAAATGGAGGATGCGCCGATGGATATCATTCCTCTGCGTCCCGGATTCGGTGCGGAATTGCGCGGCGTAACGCTCGCCGATGTCGCTGCGCATGACGCGGCCTATGCGGCGGTCCGCGCGGCGTTCGAAGACTTTTCGGTGCTGGTGTTCCGCAACCAGGATGTGAGCG
>JBQCCX010000351.1:0-4768 GCA_051961815.1 Xanthobacteraceae bacterium | reverse complement strand
CCGGTCTCACGTTGATGGAGAATGCCGGGAAGGCGGTCGCGCAAGCCGTTTCGGCGCGTCAACGGCCTGGTGGCCGCGTGGTCGTGCTTGCCGGTCCCGGCAATAATGGCGGCGATGGTTTTGTCGCGGCTCGTCTGCTTGCTGAACGAGGCTATGCGGTAAAGGCCTTGCTCGCAGGAGCATTGGACAAATTAACCGGCGACGCTGCCGCGGCCGCAAAAGTTTGGGATCGGGGCATCGAGCCGGCCAAGCCCGACGGGCTCGCCGGCGCTGACGTCGTCATCGACGCACTGTTCGGCGCTGGCCTCGACCGCCCGGTCGGCGGTTTGGCACAAGCGATGATCGAGGCCGTAAACGCTCAGGCCGCGCCAGTCATTGCCGTCGATCTGCCAAGCGGGATCAATGGAACGACCGGCGCGGTGATGGGGAGCGCAATCAAGGCCCAACAGACGGTCACATTCTTTCGCAAAAAAGCCGGCCATGTGCTGATGCCTGGTCGCACTCATTGCGGCGACCTTTCGCTTGCGTCGATTGGCATTCCAGACATGGTGCTCGCGCAAATCGGCCCACGAACCTTCGAAAACCTGCCTGAGCTTTGGCGCGACGAATTTCCTGCGCCACGGACGCAGGGTCACAAATACGACCGTGGCCATGCGGTCGTCGTTTCAGGTCCGTCATGGTCGACGGGGGCGGCGAGGCTCGCCGCGCGGGGCGCTTTGCGCGCAGGGGCGGGATTGGTGACGATCGCAAGCCCGCTCGAAGCGCTTGCGGTCAATGCTGCGGCCAACCTTGCCATCATGGTGCGCTCCGTCGACGGAGCCGCCGAATTGGCACATTTTCTTGATGATCGACGATTGAACGCCGTCGCAATCGGCCCGGGACTTGGCGTGAGCGAAGCGACTTGCGAACTGGTCTTGGCGGCGCTCAGCGGCGACCGCGCCGTCGTGCTCGATGCCGACGCAATAACGAGCTTTGCGCAATCGCCGCAACGGTTGGCGGCGGTGGCCAAGGACAGAGGCGGAAAGGCCACGATCCTTACGCCCCACGAAGGCGAGTTTTCCCGTTATTTCCATGGTTTGGACGCCAATACTCAAGCAGGATCGAAGCTCGAAAGGGCGCGTCTGGCTGCAGCCCTCATCGGCGCAGTCGTTGTGCTCAAAGGACCCGATACGGTCGTGGCCGCACCGGACGGACGTGCGTCGATCGCCGCCAACCCGCCCGCCTTTTTGGCCACTGCGGGGGCGGGCGACGTCCTGACCGGAATAACGGCCGGTTTGGCTGCCCAAGGCATGCCGGCATTTGAGGCCGCCTCGGCAGCGGTTTGGCTGCATGGCGAGGCGGCTTCGGCCTTCGGTATCGGTTTGATCGCCGAGGATCTTTCCGAGCAGTTGCCGAACGTCTACCGCGGCCTGTTTGGCTGAGGTCCGGCAGGCCTATTTTATGGTGGGACTGTGCGTCTTAAATGATATAAGCGCGCCGGCGGCTGCCCTGCAGGTTGCGGGCGTGGCGGAATTGGTAGACGCGCGGGACTTAGAATCCCGTGACGAAAGTCGTGGGGGTTCGAGCCCCTCCGCCCGCACCAGACGGGCGGTTTCTCCAGAACCTGGGCGGTTATGCCGAAACGACAATGTATTGGTCCGCAAATGGGCCGTGAAGAGTAGTGCCGATGGAAGTGACTGAAACCGCCACAGCGGGGTTAAAGCGCGAATTTCGGGTCGTTGTCCCCGCAACCGACCTTGAGGCCAAGGTCAATGCCCGGCTCGACGACCTCAAGGGTCGCGTGCAACTGCGGGGCTTTCGCCCCGGTAAAGTCCCGGTCGCGCATCTCAAGCGCCTGTACGGCAAATCAGCCATGGCCGAGGTGATTGAAGCGGCGGTCCGCGAAGCCAACTCGCAGATCGTGAACGAGCGCGGTCTGAAATTAGCGACCGAACCGAAAGTGGTATTGCCGCCGGAGGAGGGAGCCGTCGAAGGCGTCATCGCCGGCAAAGCCGACCTCGCCTATACGGTCGAGATGGAGATTGTCCCGCCGATTGCACTTGCCGATTTCAAATCGATCAAGCTCGAACGGCTCACGGCAGCGGTCGAGGATGCCGAGATCGACCAGACTTTGCAGTCGATCGCCGAGCAGAACCGCCCCTTCAATGACAGCAATGGTCCTGCAGCAGCCAGTGATCGCGTCACGATATCGTTCCAGGGCACGATCGACGGCACGCCATTCGAGGGGGGTTCGGGCGACGACGTCGCCCTGGTAATTGGCTCGGCGCAGTTCATCCCGGGCTTCGAAGATCAGTTGGTGGGTATCAAGGCCGGAGAAAGCCGCACGGTCGAGGTGAAATTTCCCGACAATTATCGCGTCGAGTCATTGGCCGGCAAAGAAGCGGTTTTTTCGGTCACGGCAAAGAAGGTTGAAACGCCGGGCTCAATCGCCTTTGACGATGAGTTCGCCAAAACACTGGGACTGGAATCCCTTGCCAAACTGCGGGATGCGGTTCGCGAGCGTCTCGAGCGCGAGCATGCCGCGGCCTCACGGCAGAAGATCAAACGGGCTTTGCTCGATCAGCTCGACGCCCGGCACAAATTTGATCCGCCGCCTACGCTTATGGAAGAGGAGTTCAAGAACGTCTGGTCGACAATCGAGAATGACCTCAAGCAGCAAGGCCGTACTTTCGCCGACGAGGGAACCACCGAAGAAAAGGCGCGGGAGGAATATCACGCGATCGCCGAGCGTCGAGTGCGGCTCGGGCTCGTCCTCGCCGAGATCGGAGAGAAAAACAGCATCAAAGTTACCGACGAACAGCTAACCCAGGCGGTCGTTGCCCAAGCCAGGATGATGCCCGGGCAGGAACAGCAGGTCTGGGACTATTACCGCAATAATCCGGGCGCGCTTGCCGCAATACGAGCACCACTATTCGAAGACAAAGTTGTCGATTTCCTGCTCGAACTGGCCAATGTGACCGACAAGCAGGTATCCCGAGAGGAGCTCTTCAAAGAGGAGGAGACCTGAGCGAGTCCGGACCGGTCCCGGCCGGCGTCTTGTCCCGGCTATTTCCGGGCATATCTGCGCTGGCGGAAAGGCGCTCGCCCGGTATCCGCTGACGGCCGCGTCCAGGCTTCGACAAATCGGTCCGACTCAAGCCAGATTGGGCGAACCGACTGCTTGTAAGATCCGTTAAGACGATAACTTCATTCCGGCGAGCCGAATTAGGTGAACCATGCGCGACCCAAAGGACACCTACATGAACTACCTCGTGCCGATGGTGGTCGAACAGACCAACCGCGGCGAACGAGCCTACGACATCTATTCGCGGCTGTTGAAGGAGAGGATCATCTTCATCACCGGGCCGGTCGAGGACGGCATGGCTTCGCTGGTGGTGGCGCAGCTTCTCTTCCTTGAGGCGGAAAACCCGAAAAAAGAAGTCTCGATGTACATCAATTCACCCGGCGGGGTGGTGACCTCGGGACTCGCAATCTACGACACGATGCAGTTTATCCGCCCGGCAGTTTCGACCCTTTGCACCGGGCAGGCGGCCTCTATGGGTTCGCTGCTGCTCGCTGCCGGCGCCAAGGATTTGCGCTTTGCGCTGCCGAACGCGCGGATCATGGTGCACCAGCCGTCCGGCGGGTTCCAAGGCCAGGCGACCGACATCATGCTGCACGCGCAGGAGATCCTGAACCTCAAGCGGCGACTTAATGAAATCTACGTCAAACACACGGGCCAACCGCTGAAGAAAATCGAGGACGCCCTGGAACGCGACATGTTCCTGACGGCGGAAATGGCCAAGGATTTCGGTTTGATCGACAAGGTCATCGAGAAACGCCCGGAGGAGCCCAGCCTCAAGGCCGAGCCAATCCTCAAGGGTGTCAGCTAGTCAGGCCCTGCCTCGAAATGGACCGATTCGCCCCCTGCTGGTGTTAGTTCCCAGAGCCCGGTCAAGCGTTTTCTCGGTCCTGTGATCCAGAAAACACAGTGGTGCAAAGTCGCGTTATCGTTAATGGATTCTTGATTGGCACGCCATTAGCATGTCAGCTTGCGCCGGGGTGCTCGGCATTGGCAACGTGGCCTGCACAAGGATTGGCCGAAAAGTGCCGTAGCAATGCTACGGAATGTTAGCGCAGCGCGCCTTAGGGTCGGTGATTGAGGCGCAGCATCCGCGGAGACGGAGATTGGAATGAGCAAGGTCGGTGGTGGCGATTCAAAGAATACGCTCTACTGCTCGTTCTGCGGCAAAAGCCAGCACGAAGTGCGCAAGCTTATTGCCGGTCCGACCGTATTCATTTGCGATGAGTGCGTTGAACTCTGCATGGACATCATCCGCGAGGAAAACAAATCCTCGCTGGTGAAGTCGCGCGACGGGATTCCGACCCCGCGTGAGATCCGCAAGGTGCTTGATGACTACGTGATTGGCCAGGATCACGCCAAGAAGGTGCTCTCGGTCGCGGTCCACAATCACTACAAGCGGCTCAATCACCAGAGCAAGCACAACGACGTCGAGTTGGCGAAGTCCAACATTTTGCTGATCGGCCCGACCGGCTCAGGCAAGACTTTGCTGGCCCAGACGCTCGCCCGCATCCTCGATGTGCCGTTCACGATGGCGGACGCGACCACACTGACGGAAGCCGGCTATGTCGGCGAGGATGTCGAGAACATCATTTTGAAATTGCTGCAATCGGCCGACTACAATGTCGAGCGCGCGCAGCGCGGCATTGTTTACATCGACGAGATCGACAAGATCTCGCGCAAATCCGACAATCCCTCGATTACGCG
>JBQCCX010000350.1:0-6404 GCA_051961815.1 Xanthobacteraceae bacterium | reverse complement strand
GAAAGACCCGGCTCGAACGTCACCGCATGATCAACACGGCACTGGCGAACGAGCTCAAGGGCCGCGTCCATGCGCTCGCTATCCATGCGGCCGCGCCGGGAGAAAGCTGATCAGTTTCCGGCCATAACCGCTTGCGGCGCCAATTCCGGCTCTTTGAGCAGCGCGACCAAGTCGAGTGGTGCGGTGAACATCGCCAGTTCGCCGTCTGCGGCACGCGGCCATTGTTCGCGCGGCCGGTCCCAGTAGAGCTCGACCCCATTGTCGTCAGGGTCGCGCAGATAAAGCGCTTCACTCACGCCGTGATCGGCGGCGCCCTCCAGCGCAATCTCGGCGGCAATGAGACGTCGTAGCGCGTCAGCGAGCGCAGCGCGGGTCGGATACAGAACGGCCAAATGATAAAGCCCGGTGGTGCCTGCCGCCGGCGGGCTGCCGCCGCGGCTTTCCCAGGTATTGAGCCCGATGTGATGGTGATAACCGCCGGCGGAGATGAATGCCGCCTGGGGGCCGCGCCGCTGCATCAATTGGAAACCGAGCACGCCGCAATAGAAGTCGAGCGCGCGTTCGAGATCGGCGACCTTGAGGTGGACATGGCCGATGCGAACGCCGGGATCGATCGATGGTGCACTCATTCAGCTCGCCTTTGCCGTCGGTCTACGAGTGAGCGGGGCCACTCGCAATGCAGTGATGCGGTTGCGCGTTCGGCGCAGAACCTGAAAACGAAAGCCGTGGAACGTGAAGCTCTGTCCCGGTTCCGGGATCGAGCGCGCCTCATGAATAACAATGCCCGCGATGGTGGTCGCTTCGTCGTCGGGAATATTCCATTCCATGGCGCGGTTGAGATCGCGAATTGGCACGCCGCCGTCGACGTTCACCGAGCCGTCCGGAAGCGGCCGCACACCGGGCACCGCAATGTCGTGCTCGTCGCTGATGTCGCCGACAATCTCTTCGATGATGTCTTCAAGGGTAACCAGGCCTTCGAGTTCGCCGTATTCGTCGACCACAAGCGCGAACGGCGTCTTGCGATGACGGAACGCTTTGAGCTGCTCGGCCACCGGCGTGGTGTCGGGCACGAACCACGGCGGCTTGGCCAGGCTTTGGATATCGATCTTGGCCGCCTCACCGGCGGCGGCGTGCAATGCGCGCCAAAGCTCCTTGGCATTGAGCACGCCGATGACGTTGTCAGGCGACCCTCGCCACAGCGGGATTCGGGTGACGCCCGCGGCGAGCACAGCGTCGATCAGTTCGCGCCGCGGCTCGTCGGCATCGAGCATCACCATTTTGGTACGATGGATCATCACATCCGAGACCGTGAGCTCGCGCAGATCGAGCAAGCCGCCCATCATGTCGCGATCGAGCTTTTCGACCACCCCGGCCCGATGCATAAGGTCGACGGCGCCGCGAAGTTCTTCACTTGGCGACAAAATCGATTGAATCCTGCCGACCGGCATGCCGAGCGCGCGCAAGATCCACCGCACCAGCCACTCGACCACGCGCAACAGCGGAGAGAACATGCGAACCGTCCGCTGCACCGGGCTCGCCACCGCCAGCGCCATGCGATCGGGGGCGTTGAATGCCGCCGTCTTCGGCAAAACTTCCGCGAGAATGAAGATCACCAGCGTCATCGCGAAGGTCGCATAGATCACGCCGGCCTCGCCAAAACGGGCAAGCAACAAGCCGGTCGCCAAAGTCGAGGCGGCGATATTGGTGAAATTATTGGCGAACAGGATCGCGCCCAGCAATCGCTCGCGGGTCGCCATCAAGCGGTTCACGATACCGGCGTCGCGGTTGCCTTGCTTTTCCAGGCGCAGCATCGCCGCGCGCGAAGACGCCGCGAGCGCCGTTTCGCTCGCGGAGAAGAACGCCGATATCAAAAGGCACACAACGACCGCCAACACGGTCAGCCAATCGAGAATGCTCATCGCTAGTGGTCCGATTCTAACATTCGCATCCGGGTCCGGCAGCTCTCAGGCGAATGTTAGAATCAAAGGGCCACTAGAAAATAAGTCGTAGCGGAGCTTTGGATTTGACATTCGCTTTCACGCGTTCGCGGCCAGGTGGGTAGCGAATGTCAAATCCGCTCCACTAGCCAAGCTTCTCGTTCAAAAATTCTCGCACTTCGCGCTCCTGGACGCCGGTCTCGATCACCGCCGAACCGATGGCGCGCACCAGGATAAATGTAAGCATTCCCCGCTTCACTTTCTTGTCCTGACCTATCAGCTCCATGAGCTGCCCGACACTGGGCAGCGGCCCGGAAATCGACGACAGACCGGTCGGCAAGCCCACTTCGCCGAAGTGGCGCCTGACCCGTTCCGCTTCGGCCGCCGCGATCAGGCCGCGGCGCGCGGAGAATTCGAAGGCGAGCACCATGCCAATGGCGATCGCTTCGCCGTGCAGGAGCCGATCGGAAAAACCGCAGGCGGCCTCCAGGGCATGACCAAAGGTGTGCCCAAGATTGAGCAGTGCACGTTCGCCGGTCTCGCGTTCGTCACGGCCAACGATCGCCGCCTTGGCCCGGCAGGCGACCGCCACCGCATGTTCGCGCGCCGAATTCCGCGGCGAACTGGCGGCGAAGATTTCGCGCCAATGGGCCTCCAGCCAGGAAAAGAACGCGGCATCGCCGAGGAGCCCGTATTTCACCAATTCGGCATAGCCGGCGCGGAATTCACGCGCAGGCAGCGTGTCCAGGAGCGCGGTGTCGGCGATCACCAGGATCGGCTGATGGAATGCCCCGATCAGATTTTTTCCGTGCCGCGAATCGATCGCAGTCTTGCCCCCGACCGAAGAATCGACCTGCGCCAGCAGCGTCGTCGGCACCTGCACGTAATCGAGTCCGCGCCGCACCACGGCAGCGGCAAACCCGGCGAGATCGCCAATCACTCCGCCGCCGAGCGCAACGATCAGATCGCTGCGCTCCATCTGGGCATCGAGAATGGCCTCACACAGCTGTTGCAATACAGGATAGCTCTTCGAAGACTCGCCTGGCGCAACGATCATCTCGCTGGTTGCGACATTGGCGTGCTTGAGTGCGGTACGGGCAGCCGCCATGGCATGAGCGGCGACGTTTTTGTCGCTGACGATAAAAGCCTTGGCAGCCGGGCGCAGGTCGGCGATCCGCGCTCCAAGCGTGGCGATAACGCCGCGTCCGATGACAATGTCATAGCTGCGCGGCCCGAGCGAGACCGGCACGATAACGGCATCGCCGCGCAAAGGCGCGGTCATGACTGGCTCCGCTGCGGCCTCGCCACGCCAAGAAAGTCAGCGAGCCGCTCGATGATTTCGGCGATCACCGCATCGTGCGGCACGTCGCGCGATTCCACGGTGAGATCGGCCTGCGCGTAAATCGGTTCGCGCTCCGCCAGAAGCTCGCGCAAGGTGGCGGCCGGATCGGCGGTTTGCAGCATCGGGCGCTCCGCCTTGCGTTTACTGATCCGCCGCAGCAAAAGTTCGAATTCGGCCGAAAGCCAGATCGACACGGCCTTCTGTTGGATGAGCGCCCGGGTCGCCGGGTCCATCACCGCCCCGCCGCCGGTGGCCAAAACTTGCGGACCACTATTGAGCAATCGCGCAATGACGCGCGCTTCACCGCTGCGGAAAGCCGCCTCGCCGTGGCGAGCGAAGATATCGGCGATGCTCATACCGGCGGCCTTTTCGATCTCGGTGTCGGCGTCGACAAAGGGGATGGCGAGACGCGCGCCGAGGCGGCGGCCGATCGATGATTTGCCGACACCCATCATCCCGATCAGCACGATCGAGCGGTCGCCGAGGCAGGCAACGATGGCTGGCGGCACCCTGTCGTTTGTCGATTTTTCTGCTGCTATATCAGACATTTATCCCTTTTTGACTCTGCCGAATGTGGGCCACACCATCATATCCAGCCCAATCGTACCCGCTCCGGGCCGACGGCACCAACGGGCCGGCTTTTAGCCGCACCGGGTCGCCCATCGCGGCCAATACCGGCAACCCATGCAAAACCGCACGAGGATTAATTATTTGGTACTTTCGCCTTGAGGTTTGATTCCGAAGTTTGCCGGCATTACCGCGCCTGCCTGCAGCTTCACCATGGGACGGCGGACCATGCCCAGCCTGCTCCGGCTATTGACGATCATCGGCCTGTTGTGCGCCATCGTCTATGGCAGTCTCTATGCGCTAGCCCATTTCGTGCAGCCGAAGTCGCGCGAAATCTCCGTGTCGATCCCGCCCGACAAATTTTTCAAGGAGCGGTGAGAGCATCATGGCCGGCGCATCGGCGCACGCGGCGCGAAATTCCGACGAGCGGTTGCTGCGGCTCTACCTCGATATGCTGGCGGCGGAGCGCGGCGCCGGGGCCAACACGCTTGCCGCCTATCGCCGCGACCTCGAAGACCTTTCCTCCCATCTCGGCCGCGAGCGGCGCTCCATCGCGGCGGCTCGCACGGCCGACTTGCGGGCCTACCTGGATGAACTTTCCCGGCGCGGCCTCAAGGCGGCCACCGTGGCGAGGCGGCTCTCGGCAATGCGGCAGCTCTACAGGTTTCTTTATACCGAGGGCCATCGCAGCGATGATCCCGCCGCTGTGCTGGAAGGCCCGAAGCGTCAACGCGCTCTGCCCAAGATCCTCAGCGTGTCCGACGTCGATCGTCTGTTGCGGGCAGCGGGCCATTGCGACGCTGCAGCGCCGATGCAGGTGCGGCTGCGCGCGGCGCGCCTGGCCTGTCTACTTGAGATCTTGTACGCGACGGGCTTGCGCGTATCGGAACTCGTGACCTTGCCGATCGCGGCGGCGCGGCGCGACGCACGGGTCGTTGTCGTCCGCGGCAAGGGTAACAAGGAACGATTGGTGCCGCTCAACGACGCCGCCCGCCGCGCTATTGCGGATTATCTGGCGCTGCGTGATTTGGCTGGCGCCGCCCGGTCGCCATGGCTGTTCCCGTCATTCGGCGACAGCGGGCATTTGACCCGGCAACATCTGGCGCGCGAATTAAAGAGCCTCGCCGGAGCGGCGGGTTTGCGTCCCGACCGGGTCAGTCCCCATGTGCTCCGCCACGCTTTTGCCAGCCACCTTCTGCATAATGGCGCCGATCTGCGCGTGGTGCAGACCCTTCTCGGCCATGCCGACATCTCGACCACCCAAATCTACACGCATGTGCTGGAAGAGCGTCTGAAGAGTCTGGTTCGCGACTTGCACCCGCTGGCGGACAAATAATATGTCTGGCCTCGCCAGTTCCGCTGATGCAATTAGCCTTACAAATGCGCAGCTATCTCGATTTTGAAAAACCGGTCGCCGAGTTGGAGGCCAAGATTGAAGAATTGCGCGCGCTGCAAAGCGATGGCGATTCCATTGCCATCGGCGAGGAAATCAACCGCATTGAGGGCAAGGCAGCGCTGGCGCTGAAAGACCTCTATGGCGGGCTCACGCCGTGGCAGAAGACGCAAGTCGCGCGCCACCCGCAACGGCCGCATTGCCTCGATTACATATCCGCCTTGATCACCGATTTCGTGCCGCTCGCCGGTGATCGCAAGCACGGCGAGGACGCAGCCATTGTCGGCGGCTTTGGCCGGTTCGGCGGTGAAAGCATTTGCGTGATCGGCCATGAAAAGGGAGCCGATACCGACACGCGGCTGAAACATAATTTCGGCATGGCCCGGCCGGAGGGCTATCGCAAGGCCGCGCGCCTGATGGGCATGGCGGATCACTTCGACGTCCCCGTGCTGGCCCTGGTCGATACCGCAGGCGCCTATCCCGGGATCGGCGCCGAAGAGCGCGGCCAGGCCGAAGCCATCGCCCGCTCGACCGAAGCTTGCCTCGATATCGGCGTGCCCAATGTGGCGGTGATCATCGGCGAAGGCGGATCGGGCGGAGCGATCGCGATCGCCACGGCAAACCGGGTGCTGATGCTCGAGCACGCGATCTACAGCGTGATTTCTCCGGAAGGGGCCGCGTCGATCTTGTGGCGCGACACCACCAAAGCCGAGGATGCGGCATCGAGCATGAGAATCACCGCGCAAGACCTGATTCGGTTCGGAATCATCGACGGCATCGTGCCGGAACCGACCGGTGGGGCGCACCGTGATCCGGCAGCCGCCGTCAGCGCCGCCGGCGAGGCAATTACCGACGCATTGTCCGAATTGCGCGGGCTCGATCGGGCGACGATCGTGCGGTTGCGGCGCGAGAAGTTCGTGGCGGTCGGACGCAATCTCGGATAAACGCGGCCGCGCGGCACGCCAGCCGCCGCAACCCCTGATTGCCACAATCTCGCCGCGATTTCTCCCGGCGTCCCGCTATAGTTGCTAAGGCTTTGGTTTTCGGGGGCAAATTCGCTGAGAATTTACCAATCATTTAGCCGCGCGGTGTTCAACCAAGGGGGCGGAAGCGGCTGCCTTGCGAAAGCCGCCTCTTGCGGATAACGATTATGCAGATGATGGCT
>JBQCCX010000349.1:0-8185 GCA_051961815.1 Xanthobacteraceae bacterium | reverse complement strand
GGGCCGCATATAGTCGCTGAAGGTGAGGAACGTGGCGCCGAAGGCGCGCAGCTTCGACAGCACCAGGCCGTTGACAATGGCGCCCATGGCGTGTTCGCGCACGCCAAAATGCATGACGCGTCCGCCGGGCTCGTCGGCTTCAAGAGCCTTGCCGCCGGGGAATGCGGTTTTCGTCGACGGCGCGAGATCGCCCGAGCCGCCGATCAGCCACGGCACGGTCCTGGCGATCGCCTCGAGCACTTTGCCGGAGGATTCACGCGTCGCGAGGCCCTTTTCATCCGCGGGAAAGGCCGGCAATTCGCGATCCCAGTCCGCGGGCAATCGGCCTTGCAAAAGGAGTTCGACTTCGCGCGCCGCTTGCGCGTCGGCATTCCTGTAGTCGGCAAACGCTCGCATCCAGTCGTCTCGCAAAGCGCGGCCGCGGCGTCCGATGCCGTTGGCAAAAGAGTCGTAGACGCCATCGGGCACGAGGAATTGCGCGTCTTCCGGCCAACCGTAAAACCGCTTGGCGAGCCGCACCTCGTCTTTGCCGAGCGCATCGCTATGCGCAGCCGCCGTATTTTGCTTGTGCGGCGCGCCATAGCCGATGATGCTGTCGACAATGATGAGCGTGGGCCGATCTTTGGTGCTCCGGAAAATCTCGACCGCGCGGGCAAAGCCGGCGGTGTCGTTCGCATCCTGCAGGCGCAGCACGTTCCAGCGATAGGCTTTGAACCGCGCCGCGACGTCCTCGCTCATCGCCAGATCGGTGTGACCCTCGATGGTCACCGTGTTGCTGTCATAGATCCAGCACAGGTTGCCGAGCCGCAGATGACCGGCGAGCGACGCCGCCTCGCTGGCGACGCCTTCCATCATGTCGCCGTCGCTGCAAATCGTATAGACGTCGAAGTCGAACAAGGTCGCGTTCGGCCGGTTGTAGCGCGCCGCGAGCCAGCGCGAGGCGATCGCCATGCCGACGCTGTTGCCGCAACCCTGACCGAGCGGACCGGTTGTGCTCTCGACGCCCGTGGTGCGGCCGTATTCGGGGTGGCCCGCCGTCACGCTGTCGAGCTGGCGAAAATTCTTGATGTCGTCGAGACTGACGGCTGCGTCATTGCTGACGCGTCCGCCTTCGACGCGGCGCACGCCGGCGAGATGCAAAAGCGCGTAGAGCAGCATCGAGGCGTGGCCGGCCGAGAGGACGAAGCGGTCGCGGTTCGGCCACAGCGGATCGGACGGGTCATAGCGCAACGCTTGCTGCCACAGCGTATAGGCGACCGGCGCCAGCGCCATCGGCGTTCCGGCATGGCCGGACTGCGCCTTTTCAACCGCGTCCATCGCCAGCGTACGGATGGTGTCGATGCACTCTTTATCGAGGTCGCGCTCGCCGGCGCGGCGGGCGTCCTGTCGGGAAGCGGCAGCTTCGGACCTCATGGGGGACCTCATGACGCAAGAACTGTCGGAATAAGGCCGGCCGGAATATGCAAATTCACCCCTTAAGAACGAAAAACGGTTGAAAGGTGAGGCTGTTCCCTTCGGCAGCGCGCCATTATTTTGCGATCACAATGCTGCGACATTTCATGCCCATTCGGGCCGCCCAACCGGACGATGGAAATCCGGCCATGCGGCCCTGGAAAATGCGACCCTGGAAAATGCGACCGTGGAATACGCAACCCTGGAATACGATGCGCGCCACGGCCTATGGCGCGGTGATCGGGCTTGCCGCCGCGGCGGTCAAATCCTTCGCGCCCTGGAGCGTGGCGCCATCCGGCGCGGCGATCGCCAAAGAAATGATCGGCGCGAGCCTTGCTTTTGCGCTGCTCTGCGGGCTCGCGGCGGCATTGCGCAATCTCGTCCAGCGCCGGCTGACGCGGACGCAATCTCGTTAAGAATCGTATCGTTTCCCGGACGCGGTGCAGCGTGTATCGGTGCACCGCCGATCCGGGATCGTTACAAATGCGGTGTCTGCAAAGGTCCCGGTTCAGCAGCGCATCATTTCATGCTGCGCTGCGCCCGGGACACGCTTGACCTAATGCGTCGTCCGCGACGCGATGTAAAGCGCCAGCGCCGCCGCGTTCGACACGTTGAGGGTTTTGATCGCGCCGGGAAGGTCAAGCCGCGCGAGCCGGTCGCAGGTTGCGCCGGTGAGCTGGCGCAAGCCCTTGCCTTCGGCGCCGAGCACCAGCGCCAGCGGCAAATTCAGCTCGATCGCCGCAAGATCGTCGGGCGCCTCGCTGTCGAGACCCACGGTCAGGAAGCCGCGCGTCTTCAATCCCGTAAGCGCCCGCGCCAGATTCTGCACGATCACGATCGGCACCATTTCCAGCGCGCCGGAAGCGGATTTCGCCAACACCCCGGTGGCGTCCGGACTATGGCGCGCGGTCGTGACCACGGCGGCAACGGCGAACGCCGCGGCCGTGCGCAGGATCGCCCCGACATTATGCGGATCGGTGATCTGGTCGAGCACCAGCACGATGCCGTCGCCGGGCAGGTCCTCGATTTCGGGCGCGGGGAGGGGATCGGCCTCGGCGATCAAACCCTGGTGCACGGCGTCGGGCGTGAGCCGCGCCGCCAGCGCATCCGGCCGCATCACTTCCGGCTGCAGAGAAACCGCAATGCCCGCCTCGGCGAGCCGGCGCAGCGCATTCTCGGTCGCCAGCAAGCGGCGAATGCGGCGGTTGGGATTGACCAGCGCGGCCGAGACAGTGTGCCAGCCGTAGAGCACGACCTCCTCGCCGGCTTCGCGCCGTTGCGCGCTCCGATCGCGGCCTCGCGCTATGGGCCGCCGCGGCCGCTTCGGTTGCCATTTCCGTTCGCGCATGGCGCGTTTGTGTCACGGCACAGGTCGATTTGGCAACGCCGGGAAACCAATCCGGGCGCTCGCTCTTTATCGGGTATCGGTTTTTGATCAATGCAGGCATGGATGCTATAAATGCGGGACATTTGAAATGGGCGCGAGCTCCCGTTCCATGGCCGAGGCGACGCGAGAGACCGCGGCTTTTCCCAACGCGCATTCGTCCCATCCGCAAGCGAGCACATTGGCAATGGCGCTCGGCAGCGTCGGCGTCGTTTATGGCGACATCGGCACGAGCCCGCTCTATGCATTCCATGTCGCAGTGAAGGCGGCCGGCGACGACGGGCCGATCAGCAGCGACGTCGTTCTCGGCGTGCTGTCGCTGATCCTTTGGGCGCTGACCATTACCGTCACCATCAAGTATGTGCTCATCTTGTTGCGCGCCGATAATAACGGCGAGGGCGGAACGTTGTCGCTCACCGCGCTCGCGACCCGCGCGCTCGGCCGCCGGACGGCGGGCTTGTTCACCCTCGGCATGATCGGCGCGGCAATGTTCTACGGCGATTCCGTCATCACGCCGGCAATCTCGGTGCTGTCTGCGGTCGAAGGTCTCAAGCTTGTGACCCCGACTTTCGAACACGTCGTGCTGCCGCTGACCGTGGTGATCCTGATCGGGCTATTTGCGGTGCAATCGCGCGGCACCGCGCGGGTCGCTGCGTATTTCGGACCGGTCATGGCAATCTGGTTCCTGACCATAGCCGCGATCGGTGTTTTGCATTTGTATCGCGATCCCCGCGTATTGGCGGCGGTCAATCCGCTCTACGGAATTTCCTTTCTCGGTCACCATGGCGCAGTCGGCCTGGCGACGCTCGGCTTTGTGTTCCTGGCGGTGACCGGCGGGGAAGCGCTCTACGCCGACCTCGGACATTTCGGTCGCAAACCGATTCAGACCGCGTGGTTTGGCCTGGTGTTTCCGTCGCTCGTTCTCAACTATTTCGCGCAAGGCGCACTCGTTCTTGCGCAACCGGAGGCGATCGAAAATCCGTTTTATCTATTGTTTCCCCCGGTATTGCTGGTGCCGGTTGTCGGCCTCGCCACCATCGCGACAATCATTGCCAGCCAGGCGGTGATCACCGGCGCCTACTCGGTCACCCGCCAGGCGATCCAGCTCGGCCTCATTCCACGTCTGACCATCCGGCATACTTCGGAGACGCAAGCCGGCCAGATTTACATTCCGCGCGCCAACGCTGCATTGCTGTTGGGCGTTCTGCTGCTGGTCGCCATCTTCCACACCTCGCACGCGCTCGCGTCCGCCTACGGAGTGGCGGTGACAACCACCATGGTTGTCGACGGCATCCTCGGCTTCATCGTGATCTGGAAATTCTGGCGATGGCGCGTATGGGCGGCCGCCGCGATGATGATGCCGCTCATTCTTGTCGACGCGACATTCCTCTCCGCCAATTTGTTGAAGATCGTCGAAGGCGCTTGGGCGCCGCTGGTGCTCGGCGCGGCGATCGTCTTGCTGGTTCTGACCTGGCAGCGCGGAACGATGCTGCTTCTGCGCAAGACCCGCCAGAACGAAGTGCCGTTGGACTCGCTGGTGAGAAGCCTGGAAAAGAAGCCGCCGCACATCGTTCCGGGCACCGCGGTTTTCCTGACCAGCGATCCGTCCTCGGCGCCGACCGCGCTCCTGCACAATCTCAAGCACAACAAGATTTTGCACGAGCACAATGTCATTCTGACCATCAAAACCACCGATACGCCGCGCGTCGCCAGCGAGGAACGGATCCATATGTCTCAGCTGTCGCGGCTGTTCGCGAAAATCGAGATTAAATTCGGCTTCATGGAAACGCCCAATCTGCCGCGGGCGCTGGCGATCGCCCGCACGCAGGGCTGGCATTTCGACATCATGTCAACGTCGTTTTACCTGTCGCGCCGGGCGCTCAAACCGTCCGTGCATTCAGGCATGCCGCGCTGGCAGGATCGGCTGTTTATTGCGCTCGCCAGGTCGGCAAGCGATGCCAGCGACTTTTTCCAGATCCCGACCGGCCGCGTCGTCGAGGTCGGCACTCAAATCACGATTTGAGTTCAGAACCGGACACGCGGCCAGCGCCAGCGACGGCGCCGAAGCCGCTTGCGATTTGAGTTCACCGCACGTTGATAGACATCGAAGTAGGCATTCGCCGCCGATGCGCCGCGGCCATGCAAGATCGCCTCGGCGCATGCGAGCTGCGCGCGAAAAGCCGCCGATCGCTTCTCGTCGACCATGCGTTGCCCTTCGGCGGCGCTCAGCTTGCCGGATACCGCGAGCAAGGTCCGCGCCGCAACGACATTGTGAACGGCGAGACCGAATTGCCAGAGATTGGGCGGAGATTTCCGGCGCAGCCGCAAGCCTTTGAACAGGAATCTGGTTTGCAATTTGAATTTCATCGGATTGACCAGCGAACCGCGGACCGACGAATAACCCGGCAGCACGTTGGCGGTTCCGCTCGAATCATTTCTTCAACACTGTTCTAAATTTTTTTCAAGTGCTTTGGCGCGGGCGCGAATCATTGTAGCTAAGACGCACGCGCCGATCGTCTCGCGCTTCTAAGTCGCCTTGGGGGGCCTAGCGCAGGCAAGGCGCGACCAATTAAACTTCGGCAGAACCTCAGCCTCGACAGAAATGTCGGGGCTGTTTTTTTAATTTCGCGCTCATGTAGGGGGGAATCGTCTGCGCTGATGCTTTCGCGTGGGCATCTTCCACTCATTCCCGCGGAGGCGGGAATCCAGCTCCTTTGAAAACACCTGGTTTGAAAACACCTGGTTTGAAAACACTGGGTCCCCGCTTTCGCGGGGACGAGCGGGCGTGCGCTATCCATCGGAGGGAATGTCACGGGCGTGGCCGGTGCGACATGCATCCTACGTTTGCTTCGCCGCCTCCGCCTCCGCGCCATGCAGCGCCGCCCAGATACGCGCCGGCGTGGCCGGCATGTCGATGTGGTGCTTGCCGGTGCGCTGGGCGAGCGCATCGACGATCGCGTTCATCACCGCGGGCGGTGCGCCAACGGCGCCCGCTTCGCCCGCGCCCTTGACCCCGAGCGGATTGGCGCCGGTCGGCACGTTGTGGGTTGCAAAGGCGAACGACGGAAGATCGCCCGCTCGCGGCATGGCGTAATCCATGAACGAACCGGACAGGAGTTGTCCGCTGTCAGCGTCGTAACTCGCATGCTCAAGGAGTGCCTGGCCGACGCCCTGGACGATGCCGCCATGGACTTGGCCTTCGAGCAACAGCGGATTGATGGTGCGCCCGAAATCGTCGACGACCGTGTAGCGTTCGATCGCAATCGCGCCGGTGTCGGGATCGATCTCGACCTCGACGATGTGGCAGCCGTTCGGAAAAGTTTGCGCCGGCGGCACGCGGTGCTGCGTCACATCGAGACCGTTGGCGAGATCGGCGGCCATCCCCCGCGGCCGCTTGGCGGGATCTCGCGCGAGCTTGGCGAGCTGAAAGATATCCATGCGCAGATCGGTGCCCGGCACGCCGAACGCGCCATCGGCAAAAGCGACGTCCCGCGGCGACACTTCGAGGCTGTGCGCGGCAAGCTGCTTGCCCTTTTCGATGATGGCGAGCCCGGCTTCGTAAAGCGCGCTGCCCGCGACCGCGAGCGCGCGTGAGCCTCTGGTCAGCCCGGACGGCGTACGGTCGGTGTCGCCCATGACCACGTCGATGCGATCGGCGTCGATGCCGAGCTGATCGGAGACGAGCTGCTTGTAGGCAGTGATGAGACCGGTGCCGTATTCCTGGTTGCCCATCACCAGCTCGACGCGATCCTCCTTGAACTCGATCGATGCAGTCTCCGGAAATCCGCCGCCGCAGCGCTCGGTATAAGTGGCCATGCCGATGCCGCGAAGCTTGCCATTGCGTTTACTTTGCGCCCGGCGCTGGCGGAATGACGACCATTCCGCCGCGGCCATGGCGCGGTTCATCACTTCCTCGAACTCACCGGAATCCAGAAGGAGCTTGGTCGCCGAGGTGTAGGGCATCGCCGACGGCGGCACGAAATTGACGCGGCGGATCGCGTCAGGCGTCTTGCCGAGCTCGCGCGCCGCGACATCGACGAGACGCTCCAAAAGATATGCGGCTTCCGGCCGTCCGGCGCCGCGATAGGCGCAAACCGGCACGGTATTCGTGCACACGCCCTTGACGTTGATGGCGATGGCGCCGATCGCATAGAGCCCGGAGACGAGATCGGTCGAACGCGTCGGCACGAAAGAACCGAACGGCGACAGATAGGCGCCGAGATTGGCGAGGACCGACACCCGCAAACCGAGAAAACGTCCCTTCTTGTCCAATGCGAGCTCGGCGCGAGTGGCGTGGTCGCGCCCCTGATTATCGGAGATGAAGCCTTCGGAACGGTCCTCCTGCCATTTCACCGGGCGCTGCAGCTTGCGGCTCGCCCAGATCACGAGCGCGTGCTCCGGATAGACGAAGGCTTTCATGCCGAAGCCGCCGCCGACATTCGGCGTGATCAGACGGAGCTGCTCCTTCGGAATCTTGAGCACGGCCTCGGCGAGCGGGTCGCGCACGAAATGTGGGCCCTGGGTGGCGGTGTAAAGCGTCGAGCGGCCGCTGTCCGGATCGTAGTCGCCGATCGCGTTGCGCGGCTCCATCGAATTGACCACGACGCGATTGTTGACGAGGTCGAGGCTGACGACATGCGCCGCGCCGGCGAAGGCGGCGTCGGTCGCTTTGGCATCGCTGGTGTCATTGTCCCAGTCAAACACGATGTTGCTGGCGATGTTTTCGAACAGCTGTGGCGCGCCGGGCACGATGGCGTCCTTCGCCTCGGTGACCGCGGGCAGCGCTTCGTACTCAATCTCGATCGCCTCGGCGGCATCGCGGGCTGCCGCCACGCTCTCGGCGACCACCAAGGCCACCGGCTGGCCGACATGGCGGACTTTGCCGATGGCCAGCACCGGCCGCGGCGTGTCGTGCCGCGGCGTGCCGTCGCGATTGGTGAGCGGAGTGACACACGGGATATCGCCGAGACCGTCGGCGCGAATGTCCTCGCCAGTTGCGACCAGCACCACACCGGGCATCCGCCGCGCCGCCGCCGCGTCGACGCGCTTGATCTGCGCATGCGCGAGCGTCGACCGCAGCACGGCGGCATGCGCCGTTTTCGGCAGGCTGATATCGTCCGTGTAGCGTCCGCGTCCGGTGACCAGGCGCTGATCCTCGTGGCGGCGTACCGGTTGTCCGACACCGAATTTCATGGCTGTCCCTACCGCGTGTGCCAACAGGAGCTGAACTTATTCGATGACTTCATCGGCGCGGCTGACCAGGGTTGCCGGTAAATCGATCCCGAGTGCTCGTGCGGTTTTCAAATTGACGAGGAACTCGAAGCGAGTGGGAATTTCAAGCGGCAGATC
>JBQCCX010000348.1:0-11955 GCA_051961815.1 Xanthobacteraceae bacterium | reverse complement strand
CGCGTGAGTGGCGCGGCCTGGGACGCCTACATCAATTCGCGCAAGGCGCCGCACACCCGCAAAGCCGGTGCCGGCTATGACGATCCTGACTATGAGCTTTCGATCGACTGGGTCGCGGCTACGGCGGCGATCAAGGAGGCGGCGCGTCGGCACGCGGCCGCGGCCGCCCCGACGCGCATCCTGCTGGTCAACGGATCGTCGCGTTCCGAGCACACGTGTCCGGGAGAAATGTCGAAGAGCTTTCGGCTCGCTCAGATCGCGCAGGACATATTCGCGGAACACAAGGCCGTCGTCGATTTTCTCGACCTGTCCCGGCTGACCTCCGAATACGGGCGCCAAATTCATCCATGCAAAGCATGCTTCTCGACCGCGTCGGCGCTGTGTCATTGGCCATGCTCCTGTTACCCGAATTACGCGCTCGGACAGACGCAGGACTGGATGAACGAGATCTATCCGCTGTGGGTGGCGGCGCATGGCGTCATGATCGTGACGCCGGTGAACTGGTATCAGCCGTCTTCCTCGCTGAAATTGATGATGGATCGGCTGGTTTGTGCAGATGGCGGCAATCCCGATCCGACGCGCACGCACGGCAAAGATGCGCAAAAGGCCAAGGAGATCGAACTCGCCGGCTGGGATTACCCACGCCATCTCGCGGGCCGACTGTTTGCGGTGGTCGCCCATGGCGACACCGAAGGCGCCGAGAGCGCTGTCCGCACCCTATTTGACTGGCTGGCGTCGATGCATCTCGAGCCGGCCGGGCTTGGCGCGGAGCTCGAGCGCTATATCGGTTACTGGAAGCCTTACGCGACCAGCCATGCCGAGCTCGACGCCGATACCGCGGTGCAGGATGAAGTCCGTCTCGCGGCGCGGGTATTGGTCGAGGCGGTGAATGCGAAACGCGCCGGAAAATTGCCAGCCGGACCGGAGCCGGCCGCGCCGCGGGAGAAGTAATTCGGTCGTCATTCGGGAAGCTGCAAAGCACCGCGCTCCCTCTCCCCGCGTGCTGGGAGAGGGTCGGGGTGAGGGGGCTTTTCCGTTGCACTCGGAATTGCGGCATCGCCCCCTCACCCGGATTGCTTACGCAATCCGACCTCTCCCCGTGCAACGGGGAGAGGTGAACATGCGGGCTGTTATTCCTGGATCAGCCGCCTCAATCGCCGGGCATCGCGCGGCGCCGCGGCCTTCTGATCGTTGTCGAAATAGACGAATACATCGCGCCCTTCGGCTTGCCAGCGCAGCACCGCCTGCGCCCAGCGCTGCAAGGTCTTGGCGGAATAGCTTCCCTGATAACGGCCGGTAGGCCCATGGCCGCGGACGTAGATGTGCGATGCCGTCGCCTGCCATGGCGCCGGCGCATCGACATGATCGGAAATACACAGCGCGACTTCGAACCGCCGCAGCAGATCGAATACGTCGTCGGCATACCAGGCCCGGTCGCGAAATTCGAACGCGTAGCGGTATCGCGGCGGCAGCATGTCAAAGAAGTCGCGCAGCCTTGCGGTATCTTTGCGAAACCGGTGCGGCAGCTGAAACAACACCACGCCGAGCTTGGGCCCGAGCAGCCGCAGCCGCGTCTGCATCAGCGCGATCGAGTTGGCGCAGGTCGGCAACAGGCGCTTCCAATGCGTCATGAACTTCGACGCCTTCCATGCGAACAGGAAATCGTGCGGGGTATCGCGCCGCCAGGCGCGAACCGCCTCTTCGGAAGGCGTCCGGTAAAATGAGGCGTTGATCTCGGCACTACAAAATTCCGTGCCGTAGAAACGCAGCCAATGCTTTTTCGGCAATGTCTCCGGATAGAGCGCCCCGCGCCAGCCGTCATACGACCATCCCGAAGTGCCGATCCAGATTTTGCTTTGGGTGCCGGCGACGCGGGCAGTTTTTGTCGGTGTTGCGCGACCGCGCCGCGACTTTCGTTCGATTGCCGCCGGCGAGGGGGAGTCCTTGCGGGCGTTGTTTGTCAGCGCATGCGGCGATCGATCCATTCACCGGATAACCGGGCGCGCAGCGCCGTTGTTCCGGTGCATCCCGATCCAAATAAAAGCCCCGGTGCTTGCACCGGGGCTTTTAACGCATACGCCACTTGAGGCAACGCAGACGCTACAACCACGTACGCGACAAAAACTGGCCGCGGCTTGCGGTTACAATTGTCCGTATTTGCGCAGCACCGCGCGGCAATCGTTGCCGACCCGCCAGCTATGGGCGGCAAGCGTTGCGCCGCACCGCAGCAGATTGGTCCAGGTCATGCCCCCGGTGTGGTCGCACAGCCGGGCGGCGGCCGGCTTGCATGGAGCGAGCTCCAAGATCGATCGCGTTGGCGGAGCCCGAAAGCGCAAGCAATGGCCCGATTAACAGGCATGCGAAAACCGCTGTCTTCATCCTCAATCGTCCCTCGGTCATTTTGGGGAGGCGGTCTGAATAACCGTTTTGTGACTGGAATGCCAGCACTTTTGTGCGTCGCACAAAGCGCGTATAATTACTTAAGATCAAAAGGGAATCTACCAAACGCGCGTATGAATTTTGGCGGCTTTGCCGCGTTTATGCCGCAATTGACCCGTTCGGCCCCTACCCCCGCTCATTCCCGCGAAAGCGGGAATCCAGTTGCTGGGTCCCCGCCTTCGCGGGGACGAGCGGACTTCTCTCTCTCTTTCTCTCTCTGCTTACCGGCACGCGCCCTGCGAGCGCGCACTGCTGAGCGCGGCCGACGCCGTCAGCCAATCCGGCATCCCGACGGCGATCTTGGTCCAGCCGGCGCCCCACGGCGTGCCGGCGCTGTCCCACCAGATTCGGCACCAGCCGTCCTCGAAACGCACCAGCGCATAATCGGCGCGGGCGGGGGAGACGATGAAACCGATTGCCAGCAGAGCAACAGCAAAGATCGATCGGTTCATCGCAATCTCCTTCTTGGGTATCCCGGGCGCGGTGCAGCACGCCAGTGATGCACTGCAGACCCGGGATCGTTACAAGGGCCGCGCGCCTCGCGCCGAGTTCACGAAGACCCCGGATCTGTGGTGCACCGCTATCGCGCTGCACCGCGTCCGGGGAAACGCGATAAATAGGGGTCGGCCCAGGCAGGCCTACGCGGCCGCCGCCAGATTGCCGAAGCGCGCCAGATTCTCTTTCTGCTTCTGATTACGCGGCGGCAGCTTGAACAGCCGCGCCGCGGTGCCGCCGAGAATGTTGTGCTTGGCTTTTTCCGACAGGAACGGCAGATCCCAGATCGTCGACGGCAGATCGAAATCCCAGTGCGGATAGTCCGAGGAATAAAGGAGCTGCGTCTCGGCATTCATCATGCGGAACGTGCACTCCATCGCCTCGTAATCCTGAATCTCCATCGGCTGCGACGAGTAATACATGTCGCGCATATAGTCGGACGGCTTCTTCTTCAGAAGCGGCGCCTCCGACGGCCGCAGCATGTATTCATGATCGAGCCGCTGCATCAGGAACGGCACCCAGGCCAGGCCGGATTCGATCCAGATCACCGGCAGCTTCGGGAAACGCTCGCCCATGCCGTTGATCACCCAGTTCGTGCATTGCAGGATGTTGTACCAGGTGAAGCCGAGCGCGTGTGCCGAGAGGAAGCGGTTGCAGCTCTTGTAGATCGGCTCGCCCCAATTCGGGCCGGAATGGAACGACAGCACCAGTCCGCGCTCCTCCATCGCCCGATAAAGTTTCATATAGGCGTTGTCGTAAACCGCCATGTGCGAGCGCACGGTCGTGACCATGAAGCCGCCGACATGCTTGCGATCGCCGAAGGTCTCGACGTGGCGGAGCGAGGCATCCGGATCGGAGAACGGCAGGCACAACATCGAATAGAAGCGGCCGCCGGCTTCGGGCATGACTTTTTCGGTGAGCCAGCGGTTGTAGGCCCAGCACAACTCGACTTCCATTTCCTTCTGCGGATGCATGCCGATATTGAGCATGCCGGTCGGGAACAGGCAGGAATAATCGACGCTCATCGCGTCCATCCAGCGATGGCCGAGCTGCACGTCACGCAGCGAGCCTTGATCGTCGGTCTTTTCGGTCGAACGCATCGGATAGCGCGTCACTCGCCCGCCGGTGTCCTGATAGCCGATCTGGGTCGGCGCCACGTTGGCGCGATTGCGCTTGCGGCCCGAGACCGTGAGCTGGCGCAACACGTCGTTTTCCATATAGGGCAGGACTTCGTCGTAGTTCTCGTTCTCGTAATGATGCGCATCGACGTCGACGATCAGCACGTCGTCGAAATTGCGCGCATGCGCCTGTTTGCGCGCGTGCGCGAGGAGACGCGTGGTGTTGAGTTCCTCGATGGTGACGCGGCGACCGCGATCGGCAATCAGATCCATGGATGTCTCCTGCGTTCTTTCTATTGGCGCTCGAATCCGTTCAGCAACTTCGACCAATCCGCTCATTCCCGCGGAAGCGGGAATCCAGGCGATCCTTGATCTGGGTCCCCGCTTTCGCGGGGACGAGCGGTTCACGGTTGTTCATCGTCCCGTCCAACTCTGCCACATGCCGAGCTCGAAAACCGCGAGATCGGCGGCGCGCAACAAGCCGCTCGCCGTCAGCATCACATCGGTTGCGGAAATCGAATGTTTCGGCACCGGCGTGAATTGCTCGCCGGCCTCGGTGCGGGCGCTGTAGACCCGGCACGCGGCGGCGAGCAGCTTTTGCAGCGCATCGGCGCTGACCAGATCGAGCTTGCCGTCGACAATGCTGCGCTCGAGCGTGGCCGCGAGCCGCGTTGCCTTGGCCGAAGCGCCATTGGCAACAGGTTTCGCCGGCGGCGATGCATTCGGCTGCCGGCGCGGCGCAATTTTGCCGTTGCGCTTGGCGTTCGCCCGCGCGGGGGTTTTCGCCGCGCGCTTAGGCGACGACATAAAGGTCATCTCCCTTTTGCAGCGTCTTGTATTTTTTCAATTTCAGCTTGCGGTTGGAAACGCACTCGCCGGTTTTCATGTCGTATTCCATGCCGTGCCAGGGGCAGGCGAAATGCATCTCGTTTTCCGAGAAATAAAGACCCATCGAGGTCTTGTCCGGGCGCAGCCGCTCCTCGACCCGGGCGATGGTCAGGCCCTCGCAAGCCGGGCCGCCCTGATGCAGGCAGAAATTGCTGTAGGCGTAGAATTCGCCCTGGTGCCGGAACACGCCAATCTCGTTGTCGCCGACAAAGACGATGCGGCGGTCGCCGTCCTGGAATTCGGAGAGCTTCGCGACGAATTTTTCGGCCATAAGCGTCACACCTTGGGTTTCATCCTGCGCGCCTGATTGGCTTCAGGCTGTTGTTTGTTATGGTTTTTACCGCGCGGGCCGAAGCCGTTTGGCTCAAGCGGGCCGCGGCCACCTTCCTAGCACAGAGCGACAACGCGCGCGACGGGCTAAAGGTATGGCCTGATATGCCGCGTTGCTCCACGCCCGGCGTCATCCTGAGGTGCGAGCGAAGCGAGCCTCGAAGGATGAACGACGGGCCGTCGCCCTTCGAGGGCCGCTGCGCGGCCACCGCAGGGTGACGGGAAACAGCGCTACACCATCCGGTTTTCGATCTCGCCGATCTTTTCGATCCAGAGTTTGACCACGTCGCCGGCCTTGAGGAACTCGTTGCGGCCGGCGCCGACGCCGGCCGGCGTGCCGGTGAGAATGACGTCGCCGGGATGCAGCGTCATGCCGACCGACAATTGCGCGATCTGTTCGGCCAGCGTGAAGATCATCTCGCTGGTATTGGAATCCTGTTTGAGCACGCCGTTGACCCACAATTTGAGCCCAAGCTTTTGCGGGTCGCCGATATCGCTTGCCGGCACGATCCACGGGCCGAGCGGGCAGGAGCCGTCGAAGGTCTTGTGCTTGGTCCAGTCCCACTTGAACGGCGACGCATCCGGCATATTGCCGCGCTTGCCGCGATCGCGCGCCGAGAGATCATTGGCGATGGTGTAGCCGGCGACGTAACCGAGCGCCTTGTCTTGCGGCACGTCCTTGGCGGTACGGCCGATTACCGCGGCAAGCTCGATTTCCCAATCCATCTGCTGCGAATAGCCGGAAATCTTCACTCGCGCGCCCGGATCGGTGATCGCGCCCGGCGCCTTGATGAAATGCCAGGCTTTCAATCCGAGCGTGTGCGGATCGGGCGGCAGCGGCCGGTTTTCGCGCGCCGCCATTTCGTTGGCGTGATCGGCGTAGTTCGAGCCGGCGCAAAAGATCGCCGAGGGAAAGCGCACCGGCGCCAGCAGTCTGGTCTTGGCGAGTGGTTTGGCCAGCGGCCGGCTTTTCGACTTGCTGCTCTTCGCGCCGCGCTTGCCGGAAGCTCCGACGCCGGCCGCGGCCTTGCGCAAAGCGGCTTCGGCGGCGCGCCAGTCCGCAAGAATGCCAAGCACGCTGGCATAGGCCGGCTTGCGGGTCAGCGCCGCGGCATCGAACACCTTGTCGTCGACAATCAGCCCGGCGCGCGGCCCGTCGCTGGCCTGATAGGTCGCGAGTTTGTAGCCGGCGGTTGATTTTGCCATGGCCCCCCTCCCGTTAAAAATTTGGACCGCGACCAAACCGCGATCTGCGGGCGTTGGCAAGATGCCGCGCACTTTACCTGTCCCCCGTTGCATGGGGACGCAATTCCCCTCCCGCCCGCGCGCGCAGCGCGTGGTGGGGAGGGGTCAGGGGTGGGGGGACTTTCTTTCTAATCCCCCCACCCCGGCTCATTTCACTTTATGCGAAATTCGCCGACCCTCCCCACCGCTTCGCGGGGGGGGGAGGGGAAGGTGCGGTGACCTCTCATGCATCTCCCCGCGTGCGGGGAGCGGGAGCCATGACCGGCCGCACCTTGAGTTGCCCTCGCGCCAGTGCTTGATTCCTGCCAAACCAAAACCCTCCGGCAGGTTGGAGACAAAACGATGATCAAGCCCCGGCGCGTCGGCCACGCCACATTCGAAACGCCCGATATGAACCGCATGATCGACTACTACACCGAAGTGGTCGGCCTCATCCTCGCCGAGCGCGAGAAGGATCGCGCATTCCTTTCGAGCAAGGTCGGTCTGCTCACGGTGCAGATCAACAAAGGCGAGGCCGAGCGCTGCACCGGCCTGTCGTTCGAGGTCGCGCCCAACTCGGATTTCGGCGAACTCGCCCGCGAACTCGACAAGGACGGCATCAAGAGCGAGCTGCGCAACGATGCCATTCCGGGCGTCGGCCCGGTGCTCACGTTCAAGGACAACAAGGGCACCACCATCGCGCTGTTCAAGGAATGGAGCTATCTCGGCAAGCATCTGCAGCATCACGGCGTCGGGCCGTTGAAACTCGGCCATGTCGCCTTCGTGGTCGAGGACCCGAAGAAGACAGCCGAGTTCTATTCCAGGGTGATGGGCTTCCGCGTCTCCGACTGGATCGACGACTTCTTCGTCTTCATGCGCTGCAACACCGATCATCACACCGTCAATTTCATCCGCGGCGGCACCGTCAAGCTGCATCACATGGCCTTCGAGCTGAAGGATTTCATTCACCTGCAGAATTCATGCGACCTGTTCGGGCAGAAAAAGATTCCGATCATCTGGGGGCCGCTGCGCCACGGCCCGGGCCATAACATCGCCACCTACCACCGCAATCCGGACGATCAGGTGATCGAATTGTTCTGCGAGCTCGATCAGATGAAGGACGAGGAGCTCGGCTATTTCGAGCCACGGCCGTGGCACCAGGACACGCCGCAACGGCCGAAGACCTGGGTCGCCGGCAAGACCAATATCTGGGGCCCGCCGCCGGGACCGGATTTCAACCGCTCGGAGAGCAATGCCGGCGTCGCGCGCAGCGGGCTGCATGCCGGCGGGCATGGTTAGCTGGATGACAGGCGAAAGTGGTAATTCGCACTGGGCCGCTATCGGCGCATTTTCTTCCTGCCTCTTTGGCCGCGATAGGACGGGCCAGCGTTGAATTGGCGGAAATCTAATCGTCCTGATCCGATTTGCCGCCATCTAATCCGGCTGCACGACGGCGGCGATCGGTTTCCGCATCGTGTCGAGCGCGTTGCATGTCTAGCAGTTCTTTGGGCAATCCAAATGTCAATAGGAACGATGTTATTCCAAAGAACAAATAGGCGCGCTGAAACCAAATCGTCCACAAAGATGCGGCCGGTAACGCCTTTTCCAGCACTATTCCAACAAACAAAAGTCCAATGGTGATGAGATAAAAAACAAAAAGCGTGATGTAAACGTATAAACGCTGCTCCATCCTAGCTCTGCCGCCCTCCGGGGTACGCCATGATCCCTTTGGGATCATCGCGGGGTCGCCAACAATCGTAATAATTGCAATGAGAAATCCCGCAAAAACGGTGAAAACCGTTACAACGGTCAAAACAATGTTAGGATTGTCGCCTGCGTATGGTTGCACGTAATAAGCAGATAAAGCTCCCGCAATCACACAAGAAAGCATGAAAATCTGGCGCATCTATTCCTCCAGCGCGCCAGACCGTTTTAACGATTCATAAAAATACTGTAGTTCCCGCCACGCCTTATCGCGGTCGATAGTATTACCCTCCTTATCTATCCTTACCTTGGTTCTGATGAATATTTCGTCTGGGCTGATTCTCTGACCGCTTTTAGTTAGGATTGAATAATCATCGTTTTTCTCACTGTGTGAGACGACATTGGCCGCTAAATTTTCAATCGTTTTGTAGCCGACTGAAAGTTCTTTGCGAAAACGTCGATCAACTTTCAAAGAAACGCCGACTTTAATGGCATCGGGTGTGACGTCGAAAGGCTTCCCGAGAACGGCCTTAAGGTATTTACCAACGGCGCCCAAGCTCCCTATTACTTCGGTCTTTCTTTTTGTGTGTTCTGCTGTTGCCTTATAGAGCATCGCATGTATTTCCAGTTCTTTCACTCCTTGAGAATGTAGGAACTTTAATTTGCTCACATCGGCAATTTTTTGTAGCTCGAATAATGCTGAATCGCGGCGCAATTTCGCCTTCTTAAAAAACTCATGCGAAAAGAAATTGATTGCCCCGTCACGTATATCCGTTGAACACATACAAACGTGATCATTCCTGACGTAAAGGAATGCGTCCCCCTCTAACCACTCGCCATCCGCCGGCGGTGCTTGCACACGTAGATCTAGTTCTTGTTCTCGTGGCTTTGGATGGGGAACGATTGACGTGGCATCACCGGGCGTTTCCGTAGTGAGATGTATAAACATCCCGCTCGGTGTCGCATTTTTTTGCTTGGCGCTTCTCGTTAATCGGCCACCAAAACCAATCGTTCGTTCATCAATCGTCTTGAGGTTAAAGTGCGCGTCTCGGATGCAGCTTTCTAGCGTTATTCCAGAAACCTCTGGCAACCACGCCGCGCGCCGATAGCTCACGGTTTTTTCCCGTTGATCGGCCACAACCCTTCCCCTCAGGCGCCCGCTCGTTGGCAGGAAAATGCCACAACCACCGGACAAGGCAACGCGACTAAGGTCTTGGACAACCCCGACTAACGTCTTGGTTGAAGGAATCGGCGGCAGGGTGAGTCCACTACACTTAGGACACCCGCTAACGGCACTCAGGACAGCCATGGCGTTTCAACACCCATTTGGGACAGCACCGATCGGATGAAACATGCGGGTCCGTCACCATAAATAGGACTTTTCGTCAATGAAAAGGTGACGATAAAAGCCGACAGGCCTATGGTTTTGGGTAAAAAAGAGCAGGTTTTAGAGAGGCATAATCGGCGGCGAATTTTCCGCCATCTACGCCGGCGAGTCCGCTACCCGGAACGAGCGATTAGCGCGTCACGCCCGATGATTCGTTCGCGTCGATCCGCTACGTGTCAGGACAGAAGCTTGCGGGCTCGTCATCACCGGGCTTGACCCGGTGGTCCATGCTGAACGCCCGCGACTTCGGTTCAGTAAAATCCTCACTGCCGCATGGATTGCCGGATCGAGTCCGGCAATGACGGAAGCGCGAGCTAATTCGACGTTGCTGCCGTCCCGCCGACCGTCAACTCCAGCTGCTCGCCGTAGAGCCATTCCATGCCGGCCATGGCGTCCTCGGGCGTGCGCGAACCGAGCATGAGATTGCGCAGCTCTTTTGCCACACCGCTCGCGTGATAAAACTCGCCGTAGACGCGCGCCATGATCTGCACGCGGCCGAACTACTTTTTCCTGGTACCGCGCTCTTTCTCTTTTTGATCCCAGTCCCTTGGAAAAAGAATCGTCATAGCCCGTATAGTGGCATGGCTCCCGTCGTTCTTTTCGTCGATCGAACGGAGCACCGGGACGACGCGCTCTGCCATGCGATCTATCAAATACTGTCCCGCGTATACACGCACAACATCATCGGGATGATCGAGGAGTGCCGCAAGGCTGAGCCCGCCGGGTTCGATGGCATCTAACTTCCTAACAACTTCGCGCACACGGTCCGCCACTTTGTTTCCTCCATCTGTGTCCCCCAACTCGTACAGAGCCCCCAGCAATTGGGCGCCGAACGCGAAACCTTGAACGAGGGAGGCAACACGGCCATCCGCGCTGTCCTGTTGATTGATGAGTGCATTGAGAACCGCAATTCCGTCCTCTTTGAGCCGGTCGAGTTCTTTGAGTATTCCCACACCTTCGGCCAGCGCCTTACTTTGCGCGGCGGTGTCGTTTGATTCGAGTAAAGGAAGAAGTCGATCAACCCAAGCGTCCAGCTTTTCTGCTAGCAGACTGATCGATTCGTCTGTTTTCATGGCCGTGAACCGTCACCACGCTTCATCTATTTCAGGATATGCAACTTGCGCAAAATCTGTAGTCCGTACTCGCGCTGGAATTCATAAGATTGAGTTTGCAGCCATTCATAGACGGTTCTGCCGGAACCGTCCTCCACCTTGCTTTGATATTCAGCGTTGATCGCCTCATGCAATAGAGTGGGGATGCGGATAATATTCTCAGTGTTATGAAGCCGCTCCTGTGGGATGTTGTTTGCATTTGCACCACCCTGAGTGACGATGTGATGGTATTGATAACCATCGCCTGCCGGACCAAAACGCTTCGCTAGATCATATTGGCTCGGGTCGATTTTTTTAAACTCATCATAACTTGAAAATTCTTCATTACCGCTTGAAGAGACTTGAAGCTGCTCGAGCGTGCGCGGTCCATCTTTTATGAATTGGAAAGCGGCTTCGAGATCAATCTTTAATTGCCGGAATTCGACAACGGTGCGTATGCCCTCGATCATTGCCATCACTTCACCGACAATCGGCACAATCTCGAGCGCCGATTCGCTAGCCAAACGAGCGAGCAAAAGTGCGACGATGCGGAGCCCACGCCTTATGGCAAGACGCGTAATCCGCTTTTTAGCTTCTTCGTCAATGACAGCCGGCGGTCCGTCTTTCGGACGAAACTGTCCGCCGCGTCCGCCTTCCGTTCCTGCCGGCCAGCCAGGATGTTTTGGATCGTCCGGGCTTGCCTTGTGAAGCTCGTTCGGATTCCGTCGCAGACGGACCGTTTTGATGAGCCGATCTTCCGCCTCCAACGCATCGCGGGAAGCTTTGTCTGGCAAGTCGGGAATGCGCAAATGTACCGCCGCGATCCGCGCCAACAGGAGATCGTTTGCATTGAGCGCGGCCGCCACAGTTGCGAGCCCGCCCATCAGCGGCCTCGCGTCGATTTGCGTGCGGTAGGCGCGGCTGAGCAGCCGCTGGATAGCGGCTGCATCGCGCACGACAAAACGGCTGTCTCGTCGCTCAAGGAGCGGCGTGCGGCCAAGGGTCAGACCTTCCTCGTCGCAGGCGAGGCCGAGATTGTTTTCGCCGGATTCGCTCAGGCGCCAGATCGGGTGAAACATACCCGCTCGTCACCACAGGCGGGACGCTCGCGTCAATGAAAAGGTGACATCCGAAGTCGGGCTTGGACGCTGATCGTGGGGAAAAGCTTGGAATTAGAGTAAATTAGACAGTGGCGGAATGGGTATAGGCTACGCCGCGAATTACCTATCCGGAGGCAGCGATCAGCGCCTCACTCTCGATGATTCGTTCGCCTCGACCC
>JBQCCX010000347.1:0-16201 GCA_051961815.1 Xanthobacteraceae bacterium | reverse complement strand
GAGGAAAGCTGTTGGACGTGTCGATCTCGGCGGCGCGCGGCGCGATCTTCTCCTCCGCGAAGTCACGCACTGTATCGCGAAGCATTTCGATGTCGCTGCCAAGACCGAAATCGAGTCCTGGCAGGCTGTTCGACAGCATCGCGCGCTCCTTGGCTCCCGGGCTCGGGCCGAACGTTAGCTTCGACGTTAAAGATAACGACCCGGGCGACCCGGACAAAGCCCGATCGGGACGCCCCATAAAGCATGGATTTAGCAGATTTAATTAACAGTTAGGGCCGGCAGCGGGCCAGCTGTTCACATGCCGTTAATGTGGCTCGACCGTAAGATTTAGCCGGATTCGTAGGCGTTGGAGATTTGTGTTGGTCGACCGCTGGGCGCTGTTGCTGGGAGTCCATGGAGGCCGGGTATCGGGGCCGCGCGCGAGCAAGGCCGCGGCAGCTCTATTGGCGGCGGCGCTCGCGGCAGCGCTGCCCCTCGATTGGGCTTTTGCGCAGCAAACCGCTGCCGAACCCGCCGCTGTCCAGGCTGGTGTTGCGTCAGCGGGCACCGTCCAAGCTGGCACCGCCCAAGCTGGCGACGCCCAAACCGCCGTCCCGCAATCCGCGGCTGCGCCGCAAGCGGCCGATGCGCCGCCCGCCCAAACTGCGGCCGGACAGAGCGATTGTCCCGGCCATCCGGACGCGCTTGGCACCAGCCGGGTGCTCCCGCTCGATCCCGCGCAGTATCCGCGGATCGGCCACATGCAATATCGCGACTCGCTGCCGCTCAACGACAAGGAAGTCGTGTTGACTTTCGATGACGGGCCGCTGTTGCCCCATTCGAGTCAAATCCTCGACATCCTCGCCGCGCAATGCGTGAAGGCGACATACTTCCTGGTCGGCGAAATGGCCCGCGCTTTCCCGGCGATGGTGCGCCGTATTTACGAGGAAGGTCATACGATCGGTACGCACAGCGACGATCATCCGACACGGTTTGGCCAATTGCCGGTCGAGAAAATGCGCCAGGAGATCGACTGGGGCATTTCCGACGTCGGCGCGGCCTTGGGCGATATCAGATATCTGGCGCCGTTTTTCCGCATTCCCGGTCTGGCGCGCTCCGATCTTGTCGAAAGCGAACTCGCCGCCCGCGGCCTTATCGTTTTTTCTTCCGATACGGTGGCTGACGATTGGCATCGTCGCATCGGCGCCAAGCAGATCATCGCGCTAGCAATGCGGCGCCTCCAAGAGCGTGGCAAAGGCATGCTGCTCCTGCACGACATCCATGCGACGACCGTCGCCGCGCTGCCGGGCCTCCTTAAGGAGCTCAAGGACAAAGGTTTCCGTATCGTGCAGCTGGTGCCGTCGGCGTCCTATGTCATTGCGATGGCGAACAAGCCGAAAGCGCGGCTCGCCTCCGCAATGCAGGAGAAGCAGGTTATCGGCGGCGATGGCGATCGTGTGGGCCAGCCGCGCTGGCCGGAAGCGGTTGCGAATATCGCGCTAGAGGGCAGTACGCTGCCGGTCCCGGACGCCGCCGCGTTCGAGCCCGACGCATCGCCGAACGAAGACGTCGCCGACGTGCAATGGCCGGTCCAGGCGCAAGTGATGACGCCGCGTGCCGCCAAGGGAAAGGGTGCACGCAAGCACAAAATCGCACGATCGTCAGAAAAGCGGAAACAGCGGATTGCCCACGGCCCCAAACAGCAACGCCCGGCGGAGCGCGTGCGCAAGGACCGTCACGAGCGCCTTCGTGCCGGCGCCGAAGGTCGTCACGCCGGTGATAGCGTCCCGTCGCGGGTGAAGGCTTTCGCCGCCTTGCGCGCGCCGGGAAACACGGCGCTGCAATAGGCGCCGAGCCGCGTTACTCGGCTTTGACGTTCGCAAACTTGATCACCTTGGCCCATTTTTCGGTGTCGTCGGCAATACGCTTTCCGAATTCATCGGGCGTCATCGCCAGCGGCTCGAGGCCCAAGTTGATCAGACGCGCCCTTATGCCGGGATCCCGGATAATGTCGTTGATCTCTTTATTGAGCTTCTCGATGATGGCGACGGGCGTCTCTTTGGGCGCGCCAATCCCATTCCAACCGGTTGCATCATAGCCGGACAGAAATTCACCGATCGCTGGCACGCCGGGCAGAAGCTCGGACCGCTTCGCAGTGGTCACTGCAAGCGGGCGCAGCCGCCCGTCTCTGATGAACTCGATCACGTTCGTGATCGGAACGAACGCGACCTGCACCTGTCCGCCGACGAGATCGGCGGTAAAATTATCGCGGTACGGTACGTGGACCAGGTTTACCCCGGCCATCATCTTGAAAAGTTCGCCCATGAGATGGGACGCAAGCCCGGTACCCTGTGACGCCATGTTGATCTTGCCAGGGTTGGCCTTGGCGTAAGCGATGAACTCGGGAACGGTTTTGGTCGGCAGTTTGGGATTGATCACCATGACAAAAGGACCAAGGCCGATCATCGCGACCGGGGCAATGTCATGGACGAAACTGAAACTGAGATTTGAATAAAGCGTCGCGTTAATGGCGCCTGACGATATGGCAAGCAGAAGCGTATAGCCGTCGGGAGGCGCCCGAACCACAATCTCGGTGCCGATATTGCTGCCGGCGCCGGGCCGGTTCTCGACGACGAATTGCTGACCGAGCCGATCGGACAGCGCTTGAGCGATGAAGCGCGCGACAATGTCGGGGGCAACGCCGGGAGGAAAACCGACCACAATCCGCACCGGCCGTACCGGATAGGCTTGCGCCCAGAGGCGGCGCGACGCCGAGGTCAGCATAACGGCGATCGCGGACAGCTGCAGGAATGTGCGACGGCGAAATTTCATAGATCAATCCGAGCCTGTAACCCGAGCCTACACACCGCTCCAGCAGCCGCCAATGGATACCTAAACGCGACGGACAAGCGAATAAAAGACAACTTCGCTGTGGCCGCCGAACGGCGATCCTGATTGAGTCCGCGAAGCACCAGTGCCCCAAAGCACTAGCCGTATTGCCGCTGCCATGAGAATATTTCAGACGTCCACAGTTGAACGCGTAACGTCATGCAGGCACGCATCGGGGACTCGGTACGTCGCAAGGAGGACTTGCGCCTCGTCACCGGCCGCGGCTGTTACAGCGACGATTTCAATTTTCCCGGACAAGCCTATGCCGCCGCGCTGCGCGCGCCCCATGCGCACGCATTAATCCGCGGCATCGATACGATGGCGGCGCGCAAAATGCCGGGCGTGATTGCGGTGCTGACCGGCGAGGATGCTCGCGCCGACGGGCTCAAGGCCATCCCCCATCTCGCCACGCCGGGAGCGCCGCCGGATATCGTCCTTCACAACCGTGATGGCTCGCCGGTGCCGATCGCGCCGCATCACGTCCTGCCCGTCGATCGCGTTCGTCATGCCGGCACCGCCGTCGCCTTCGTCATTGCGGAGACGCTCGCTGCGGCAAAGGACGCGGCCGAGCGCATTGTCGTCGACTACGACGTGCTGGCGGCTGTGACCGATCCCAAGGCCGCGCTCGCGCCGGATGCGCCGCGGCTTTACGACGATATTCCGAATGTCGTGATCGACGCGGAAGTCGGCGACGACGCGGAGGTCAGCCGAGCATTCGAGCAAGCTGCGCACGTGACCCGGCTCGCGACCTGGATCAATCGCGTCACCGGCGTCCCCATGGAGCCGCGGGCCGCGGTCGGCGCTTATGACGAGACCAGCGGACGCTACACGCTCTATGCCGGTTCGGGCGGCATCGTGCGCCAGAAGCGCGAACTCGCGCGCATTCTTGGTGTCGCGGCCGACGAAGTGCGCGTCGTCGCTCGAGAGATCGGCGGCAATTTTGGCACGCGCAACAGTTTCTTTCCTGAATTCGCCGTGGTGGCCTGGGCCTCCAAGCGTGTCGGACGTCCCATCAAGTGGACCGCTGAACGTCACGAGGCGTTCCTCAGCGATTATATGGGCCGCGACCTCACGGTCTCCGCCGAACTCGCACTCGATGCCGACGGCCGCTTTCTCGCCTTGCGCACGTCCAATCTCAGCAATATCGGCGCGCACTCGGGGTCCTATGTCCCGTTGGTCAAAGGTGTCGGACTGGTGACCGCCGGCTATCGCATTCCGTTATCGCACGTGCGGGCGCGCGCGGTGCTGACGAATACGGTCCCGACAATTCCGTACCGAAGCGCCGGCCGCCCGGAAGTCATTTACGTCATCGAGCGGCTGATCGACAAAGCGGCCGTCGAGCATGGATTCGACCGCGTGTCGCTGCGACGGCGCAATCTCATTCCACCGTCCGCTTTTCCTTACAAGAATGCGCAAGGCATCACCTACGACAATGGCACCTATCGCGCTGTGATGGAGCGCGCGATGGAGCTGGGCGATTGGGCAAGTTTTACACGGCGTCGTCGCGAAGCGCGTAAACGCAAGCGGCTGCGTGGCATTGGGCTGTGCTGCTATCTCGAGACGACCGGCGGCTATCCGCGCGAGCGCGCCGATATCAATGTGAGGCCCGACGGCAAGGTCGATATCGTGGTCGGCACGCTGTCGAGCGGCCAAAGCCACGAGACGACTTTCGCGCAATGCGTGGCGGAGTGGCTCGGCGTGCCATTCGACGATGTGCATGTGTTCGAAAACGACACTGACATCGTCAAGGAGGGCGGCGGCTCGCACTCGGCCCGTTCGATGCGGTTCGCCGGCATCGTCATGGGCAAAGCCAGTGACGCGATCATCGACAAGGGCAAGGCAATCGCGGCGCATATGCTCGAAACCGCCGAAGCTGACATCGCATTCGCCGCCGGCCGCTACACGGTCGAAGGCACCGATCGCTCGGTCGGGCTATTTGAGGTCGCGGCAGCGTCGGCAAGCGGCAAAGGCATGCCGGAGAACTTGTGCGGAGCGCTCGAGGCAAGTTGTGACGAAACTATCCTGCAGCTTGGCTTTCCCTACGGCGCGCATGTCTGTGAGGTCGAAATCGATCGCGAGACCGGCGCGCTCGAACTGATCCGCTATACGGCGGTCGACGACGTCGGCCGAGCAATCAATCCTCTCGTCGTCGAGGGCCAGACCCACGGCGGTGCCGCTCAAGGAATTGGTCAAGCCTTGTGGGAGCTGTGCGCTTACGATGGACAAGGACAGTTGTTATCCGGCTCGTTGATGGATTACGCCATGCCGCGCGCCGATGTTCTGCCGTCGTTCACCGCCGACATCAGCGAGGTGCCGACTCCGACCAATCGGTTGGGCGTGCGCGGCGCCGGCGAAGGCGGCACCACCGGCGCACTCGGCGCTGTGGCCAATGCCGTGATCGACGCGCTCGCCGAATTCGGCGTCACCCAGATCGATATGCCTCTAACGTCCGAGAAAATCTGGCGGGCAATCCATACCGCAAGGAAGGCGAGTCAATCATGAACCGCGTAACGACCGCCCTGGATTTTGACAAATACCGCTTGCGCAATTTTGTTGATCGCCTGATCGAACTCGGCGAGGTGGACGTTCATCGCGAACCGGTGCCGCTGACCGAACTCAGCCACATCATCGAACAGACCGGCAAGGCCGTGCTGTTCAAGACTGCGGGGCCGGAGCGAGTCGAACTGGTCGCCAAGACGGCGGGCAACCGCAAGCGCATCGCGGCGGCCTTCGAGACCAGCGAGGACAAACTCTACGAAGAATATTTCAAACGGCTGACGAACCCTCAGCCTCTGGTCGAGGTGCCGTCCGACGAAGCCCCGGTGCACGCCGTTCAGATCACCGGCAAGGATGTCGATCTCACCACGCTGCCTTTCCATCCGCAGCATGCGTTCGACGGCAGCTGCTATCTCAGTTCAGCCATCGATTATACGATCGATCCGGCGACTGGACGCAGGAATGTCGGCTGCCGCAGGTTGAGTTTGCGCAACCGTTACGAAGCCGGCACCAATATTACCGCTCCGTCCGACCTCAAGCGCATCTACACGGCTTGCGTGGCGCGCGGCCAAAAACTGCCAGTGACTTTCACGGTCGGCTCCCATCCGCTCGATTTCTTCGCCGCGACGACACGACAAGGCGGCGACGAGCTTGGTCTGGTCGCAAGTTTTCGCGCCGAGCCGGCGCCGGTCGTCAAGAGCCTCACCAACGACATTTTGGTGCCGGCGGACGCCGAGTTGATCCTGGAGGGCTATCTCGACGAGCGCGGTTACGTCGAGCCAGAGGGACCGTACGGCGAGTATATGGGTTATTACGGTGCGATCCACATGGATCCGGTCTTTCACTGCACCGCGATCACCATGCGCTCTGACGTGCTGCATCACACGCTGCTGCACGGCTCGGCTTTCGTGCTCGATCAAACCGACAGCGCCAATATCATGGCAATCCGCACCGAAGCGGAAGCCATGCGGATTCTTAAAACCTGCGTGCGCGAGCCGCGCGCCGTCTATTTGCGCGCGATTTCCGGCGGCGCCAATACGCTGCGCGTCTCAATCAGGCAACACGCGCTCGGCGAAGCGCGCGCGGCGATCACGGCGCTGTTCGGCGGCATCATGCGGCTTAAACATGTCTACGTGTTCGATGAGGACGTCGATATTCACGAGGACGGCCAGGTGGAATGGGCGCTCGGCACACGCTTTCAAGCCGATCAGGACCTTGTCGTGCTGCAAGGAATGCTGGGAATGACGATGGATCCGTCGCTCAATGGCCGTCGCACCGGCGCCAAATCCGGTTTCGATTGCACCAGACCGTTCGGCCGTGACGGGCAGATCCCGCTGATGCGATGCGCCGCCAAGGTGTTTAGAGGCCCCGCTCGTTATCAGGATGTCGAGCAGGCGCTGGCGGCATCGCCCTTGTTCTATGCCGATATCGTCGAAGCCCTCGGCAGCCAAGACGGTCGCGAAGTCGCCTGCGCACTCGACCAATTGCGCCAGGCCGGCCGTCTCAGCCGCGACCGCGACGGCCGATATTATCTCGGCAAGGCGAAGCCGGGATCGACCGGGATCATCGGTGAGCTCTACAGCGATCCGAATGAAGGCGCGTGAACGGCGAAGTGGGATGGGTCCTGCGCCTATACCGATGCGGTATGGAGCCCGCACTCCTTCTTTGCTTCATCTTCCCACCACCAGCGTCCGGCACGCTCTGGCTCGCCCGGTGCGATTGCCCGCGTACACGGCGCGCAGCCGATGGAGACAAAGCCCTTGGCGTGCAGCGGATTGACCGGGAGACTTTCAGCCGCCGTGAACTGTTCAACCGCTCGGCGCGTCCAGTCGAACAACGGATTGAGCTTGATGAGCTGATAGCCGGCTTCGGCGCTGACCAAAGCCATGTCGCGCCGCCCGGCCGACTGCTCGGCGCGCAATCCGGTAATCCAGGCCTTGGCGCCGGCCAGCGCGCGATTGAGCGGCTCGACTTTGCGCACATGACAACACGACTGCCGTGCCTCACGCGATTGGTAGAAACCGTTGATGCCGTGGAGCTCGACGAAGCCGGCAACATCGTCGGCTTGCGGATAGATCACGCGAATGCGTCGGCCAATCCGCTGTTCAGTCTCGGCCCACAAATCGTATGTCTGCGAAAACAGCCGTCCCGTGTCGAGAGTAACGACATCGACATCGATGTCGCTCTTGACCAGCATCTGCAGAATGACCTGGTCCTCAAGTCCGAAACTGGTCGTAAAAACAATGCGACCGGCAATCTCCTCGCGCAGCTTGCGCAGCCGGTCGACCGGCGACAGTGGCTGGAGCAATGCCGAAAGCCGCGCCGCTTTGGCCACAAGCTCGGATATTTCAGTCCCTACGCGGTGCTCGGCTCTAGCCTGTGGGATGTGTCTCGTCGTTGCGACAACTGGCGCGCCATCATCGAGGCTGAGGACGAGACCGCCGCCGACGATCCGGCCGTCGACTTCGATAGCCACACGCCCGGTCGTCGGATTAAGTGCATGAGGATCGCTCGCGAGTTTCCGCGACAGCGCAATCTCAATATCGCCGATGTGATTGGTCTTTATCGTATTTGTTGAAGGCGTGCTCAAAGTGCCCGGATCGATGCCGTTGGCGATCGCAGTAACCGTGCCGGAACTTTCCGCGGTGCCAATGCGCGCGATAACGCGCACGCCGACATGAAGTGACTCGCGGCCAAGCCAGAAAATACGGGCGCGCAAGCGACGACCGGAAACAGGCGACGTTGCCGGGGGCGCTATGATGTTGCCCCGTTCCACGAAGATGTCCCAGTCAAGCGTGACGCCGATCGACTGCCCGGCGACAGCGCGCCGCGGTGCATCGTTGCGCACCGGCCAGCTCTCAATGCTGTTCACCCGCGCCAGCTTCCCGTCCGGCGCGATCGCGATGGCGTCGCCGACCGTGATCGACCCGGTTTCGATCCGCCCGGCCAGGATGCGTTTGTCATCGAACTTGTAGACGGCCTGCACCGGCATCCGCAGCGGCAGTTCGGCCGCCGGCCGCCGCACGCGGAATTCATCCAATGCTTCGAGCACCGTCGGCCCTTTGAACCAGGCAAGCGGCCCGGAGCGGCGCGAGATGCCGTCACCGTGCCGGGCCGAGATCGGCATGACGGCGGCGCAGTCGAGCCCGACATCGCTCAGATACGAACGAATGTCCCGTCGTAATTCGCCGTAGCGCGATGAACTGAAATCGACGCGGTCCATCTTGTTGATCACCACCGCGACCTGGCGAATGCCAAGAAGATGCAACAGATAGGCGTGCCGGCGGGTCTGCTCGCGAATGCCCTCGACGGCATCGACAATGAGGATGGCGGCATCGGCCTGCGCGGCGCCCGTGATCATGTTGCGCAGGAATTCCGCGTGCCCGGGCGCATCGATCAACAGCACGTCTCGGCTTTGCGTGCGAAACCGGATCTGGCTGGTGTCGACCGTGATGCCCTGGTTGCGCTCGATCTGCAGCGCATCAAGTAGAAATGACCACTCGAAATCGACACCGCGGCGTGCCGCGACTGCCTGCAGGGTTTCAAGCTTGCCCGCGGCGAGGCTTCCCGTTTCATGCAAAAGCCGGCCGATCAAAGTCGACTTGCCGTGATCGACATGACCGACGATGACGATGCGAATTGACGCGCGGCGCGGCGCGGCCGCTTTGGCAGGGACAGCGAAAGGCAGATTCATCTGGTTCTCACGTTACAAATAGCCGGCCGTGCGCAGGCGTTCGAACGCATCTTCCGCTTCGTGATCCATGGCGCGCCCGGACCGCTCAGCGATTTTGGTGGTTTTCAGCTCGGTAACGATGTCGTCGATAGTTTTTGCATCCGAGGCGACCGGGAAGGTGATGTCGGCATCGCCGAGCGAGCGGTAACGCTTGCCGTTTCGCGCCAGATAGAGCGGGATGATTGGAATTGCCTCGCGGCGCGTGTAGGCCCAGATGTCCGCTTCGGTCCAGTGCAGGATCGGATGCACCCTCAGATGCGCTCCCGGCGGCGGAGCGGCGTTAAAATGATTCCAGAATTCTGGCGGCTGCTCCCGTATATCCCAGAGTCCTTCGGCGCCTCGCGGCGAAAACACACGCTCCTTCGCCCGCGTCGGCTCCTCGTCGCGCCGGATGCCGGCAATCAGTCCATCGAAACCGTGCTTGGCCAGAGCAAGCTTCAGCCCCTCCGTCTTGCGCGCTGCCGCGCGGGCAGCCGGCGGCAGCGAGGGGTCGACCGAATCGATCGGCGGACATTGTTCAATCAGCAAATTGAGCTTCCATTCCTGCGCATAACGTTCGCGGAATGCGTACATCTCGTGAAATTTTTTCCCGGTATCGACATGCATAACCGGGAACGGCACGCGGCCGAAAAACGCCTTGCGCGCGAGCCAGATCATCACGTTGGAATCTTTGCCGAGCGACCACAGAAGCGCGATGTTTTTCAGCCGACCGAACGCTTCGCGCAATATGAAGATGCTTTGCGCTTCCAATTCATCCAGGTGATCCATCAAGCGAACCATCAAGTGATCCATCGCATGATCCATGCCGCCAGCCCGGCAAGCTCGTGAAATGTGGCAGGAAAGTTTCTTCTGCGCTCGAGTTGCGTAGTTATGGTCCGGGCCAATTTTTTTGAATTCCAAATTTTGGCGGCATTCCGCCGCTTTTTTCTACGATTCGGCGGTTTTTAGATTGCTTTGTTCCCGTGCATGATTCCTGTGCACCTGCCTTAGTGTGCATCACCGAGGCCAAAGAGAACCAAATTCCAATTTTGCAAATCGGCGGTAGAGAACGTTCTGCATCGGATCGAATAAAGAGTGAGCTGCGCGCTTGCTGCGACTCGCGGCGCTGCTAGATTCATTGGTGCGGGACTGTTGCTTGGCCCGCTTCACAAAATGTGGCGGGCAAATATGCCTTCCGTTGACAGTGCCGTGATCGTGCTTGCCGGGGTCGTTTTCTTTGCTGCCTTTGTCAACGGCGCGCTTGGCTACGGCTTTTCGTCGCTCACGGTGCCGATCGCGCTGGTGTTTTACACCAATCGGATCCTCAACCCTGCCGTCGTCGTCATCGAAGTGGCAATCAATCTCTATGTGCTGATCATCAATCTCGGCGCTGTTCCGGCGGTATGGAAGAGGGTTTTTCCTATTCTGGTCGGACTTTTGCCGGGCATTGCACTCGGAGCGTTTGTTCTGGCGTCGCTCCAAGCCGGCTGGATTAAGTTCGGCACCTACGCCGTCATCCTGCCTCTCATTCTGATCCAGGCTGCCGGCTGGCGGCGGCCCATTCGGGCGACATGGCTGAGCGGTCTGCCGTTCGGAACGGCGCTCGGCGTGCTGTATTCGGTGACGACGATCTCGGGACCGCCGCTGGCGATACTGTTCAACAATCAAGGCCTGGTCAAAAACGAGTTTCGCGCCGGACTGGCTTTGGTTCGCGTTGTTGAATCGAGCGTGACCGCGATCGTGTATTACCAGCTTGGCCTGTTTATCGCCGAAAGCGCGAACATCTTGCTGACGTTCATTCCGAGCGTCGTGATCGGGATACCGCTCGGCGCCTATTTCGTCCGGCGGCTCGATGCCGAGACGTTTCGCCGGATCTGCATGAGCTTCGATGCATGGGTCGTGGGCTTTGGGCTCTCCAGGGTCCTGATCGATCTGAAATTGATGGCAAGCCCATGGGCCTATAGCGTCATGGCAGTGACGATCTTGATCGACAGCTACTTGTTGTATGTCTTCTTCACGTTCCGCGGGCGGGACGCGAAACCGCCCCGAACGCTGTGGGCCTCCGCCGGCTCCTGATCGGTGTTGGTGCGGTCGGAATCTTGGCGCCAAGCGATCTCGCAGTCTTCGATCCACATCACGCGGCGCAACGGTCCGTAGAAATAGCAGATCAGAGTTGTCAAATCGGCGTGTGAAAAATCTCCGCCGTTGTTGCCAAAAGGGCACCCGGATCCAGCGCACTTTCTGTAGACTTCGTCTAATCGATTGTAGGTTTTATGCGGCACCGATTTTGGCAGATCTTCTTTGGGCGCAAAAAATGCGCAGAGCCGCGCGTCAGCGCGATAAGGTATCCAGTTAAAAACGACTTTCACACGGTCGTGAGAAAAACGGGCCTTAGCGTCACATTCAAGCCGACGAACAGCACTTACAGCTTTGTCACCGACAATCCCGTCATTGCGCGCCTTGGCCCGGTCTCGTTCATGGGGGTCCAACACGAGAGGCGCAATACTGAAGACTACGATTCTGCTGAAGTTGAAGCCATGGCGCGCCAAGTTGCCACCGAACACGCCTCAATTCATTTCTGCGATTTCTTTGACTGAGCCGCGCAGCATCGGCGCAGTTTACCGATGCCCCAGTTTGCGCGTTGCGCAAAAGCGTCAAACACACCGTATCGCCGTCAGCCGCTTCCACGGCAGCGCCGGCGCCGAGCCTTACCATGAAGGTAAAATGAGAACGCTACCGGCGTAGCCTGGGGGACTGTTGCCAAGCGCCACCCGTGGTGTGTGGGCGCGGAGCCGAGCCGCTCCTATGCGCTTTGGTTGATCCAAACGCTGTGCACCATCGTTTGAGGATAGTGGGCGCAAGCTTTTATCTGACTCGTAGGCCCCTGGCGGCTTCACGGTTGCGTCCGCTGGGTCAGTCGCCGATGAAGTTGCGACCTGCGGCTCCACTGGCCGCGCCTTCGGCAACGGCGGATAGGGTTCAACGCGCACCGAGCCTAAACCGCCCAGATGCAAGGCCTTGTCTACTGCTGGCGTGCAATCTAATGCCCGACCTCGATGGTAAGGCCCGTGATCGTTGATCGTCACATCGATATTATTTCGGCCGTGTACCAGATGCAGCATGGTGCCCAGCGGCCACAGGAGCGCCGCACACTTCGGCGCGGTTTGATCGTAGCGCTCCCCTGAACTGGTTTGATAATTATTCTTCGCCACGATGCCGTCGCCCGGATAATAGATCGACGCGAGCACGGCCAGCGCCTTCACCCCGTCCATCTGCCCCGTCCCCCCGCAGAATGCCCCGTGTGGCTCTGATCTGATTCGCGTGGCACAAACACGGCAAACGTCCGGCGCCGGATGGCTCGATTTCTTGCCGAATCGGCAGAAGGGCTAAGTGTTGTTGGGTGAGGCTCGGGTAGCTCGGCGGTGTTCACCGCGATCCGCCGTACCTCATTTTTGGTGATTGGCTTTACGACCGAGCAGCGATCGAGCCCGTCGCCATCAGGAAGGCAGCCAACACCATAAACCTTCCTGGACTAGCGGCGCGCGCCGTTCTTCCTCTCCCCGGTCTTTTGCTCCGGGATTTGCTTCTTTACGCTTCAGCCATTTGGGCAGCCCGTCGGTGACATCGCTCGATCCAACGTTCGGCTGTGCGTCAATCCACGCATAGTCTCGTAACAAGCGCTCCAGAAAGTATGCTGCGTTGAAAGCAACACCCACGACCACGACGACGAGTGACAGACGCGTACGGGTGGCTTCGATCTTAATTACCGCGTTCATTCCAAAAAACGTGATGAGGCTTAAAACAAGCCAATAGAGGGCGCTTGGCGTGGCCTTGCGAAGAACTTTTCGCCATGCTTCCCGCACAGAAGTACTCCGCTTGGGATTCCCGATCCTTCTTAGTTTATGGCTTTTGCAAAAGGCTCCAGCAGTGTCGCATATTTACTGCGATTCGCCGTGCCTCGTCACGCGGCCAAAATCTCCAAAAGCAGACATTTAGGCGGCTCGCGGGATATAATCGATGGTGTGCCAGTTCGGGTCCGCGAAGCCTCATCATGAAATTTCCCCGCCGACACTTTCTGCATCTAGCCGCAGCCTCGGGCGCAATGCTTTGCGTTTCGCGTGCTGCAAGAGGGGATGATTATCCAACACGACCTGTTCGCTTCGTTGTCGGCTTTCCGGGTGGATCCGCGACAGACATCATCGGGCGCCTGATCGCTCAATCGCTGTCGGAACGGCTCGGCCAGCAGTTTATCGTGGACAATCGGCCGGGTGCGGCCAGCAACATTGCTGCCGAGGTGGTCGTTAGGGCGGCCCCCGATGGCTACACGCTCCTTGAGATCGCTCCGCCGAACGCAATCAACGCGACGCTCTACGACAATCTCAGTTTCAATTTTATCCGTGATATCGCGCCGGTCGCTGGCATCGTCCGGTATCCCTACGTCATGGTGGTCAATTCATCATTCCCGGCCAAAACCGTTCCCGAGTTCATCGCTTATGCCAAGGCCAATCCAGGCAAAATCAACATGGCATCGGCCGGCAACGGGAGCGTGCCACATGTTGCCGGAGAACTTTTCAAGATGATGACCGGCGTCGAAATGCTGCATGTGCCGTATCGCGGCAGTTACTTTTCGGATTTGCTCGGCGGACAGGTGCAGATAGTGTTCACCCCGTTGCCGGCCGCGATCGGATACATTAAGGCCGGGACACTGCGGGCCTTGGCTGTCACTACTGCGGCGCGGTCCGATGCCTTGTTGGATATCCCGACCGTGGGCGATTTTGTGCCTGGCTACGAAGCAAGCAGCTGGCAGGGCGTTGGCGCGCCCGAGAGCACGCCCGTTGCGATTATCGACAAGCTGAACAGAGAAATCAATTCTGTCGTCGCCGATCCTAAAATGAGAGCGCGACTTGCAGAGCTGGGCGGCACTCCCCTTGCAGGCTCACCTGCAGACTTCGGCAAGCTCATCTCTGACGAGACTGCGAAGTGGGCAAAAGTAGTGAAGTTTGCTGGCATAAAGCCGGACTGACGTTCAGTCACTCTGTCGACGTCGCTACTAAAAGAGATAATCTCCATGCCTGAAATTCAGATCCGCTATGACGACGGCGTCGCATATGAGCGGATGATGGGGGCCTGGAGCCGCGCGGCGGGCGAGATCTTCATTGACTGGCTGGTGCCATCGCGTGGCCTACGTTGGATCGACGTCGGCTGCGGGACCGGTGCATTTACGGAGTTAGTAGTTGAACGATGCGCGCCGGTGGGGGTCGCAGGGGTTGATCCCTCTGAGGCGCAGCTATCTTTTGCGCGCACACGGCGCCTAGGGGCAGTCGCCAAATTTCAACAAGGCGACGCGCTGGCGCTTCCGTTCTCCGACGAGAGCTTCGATGCCGCCGTTATGGCACTGGTGATTTTCTTTATTCCCGATCCAGCCAAGAGCATTGACGAGATGGTACGCGTCGTTCGTCCGGGCGGCATAGTGGCAGCTTATGTCTGGGATATGACGGGTGGCGGACATCCGCTTGAATCAATGCATGCGGAAATGAAGACCATGGGTTTTGCTGCTCCGTGGCCACCGCGTTCCGATGTCACCGGCACGGAAGCATTGCGGGGGCTGTGGAGCAACGCCGCGCTTAATGAAATCCAGACCCGGGAAATCACGGTACACCGAACGTTTGCAGATTTTGAGGATTATTGGGCGACCAGCACACTTGCTGCGACCGTGAGTCAAACAATCGCGACTATGGCTCCGATCGAACTCAAGCACCTTCAAACTCGAATGCGCGGGCAGCTGGTTGCGGATGCAACAGGGCGCATCACCTGCAGCGCTCGTCTAAATGCAATAAGGGGAAGTCGAGCTCAGTAGGGGTAGGATGACCTGCACAAAAGTACCGCCGGGTTGAAATCACGCATCTTCGGGATGAGTCAGGAGCGGACCTGCTCGGAACTTTGCGTGATGCCCGCTTTATCCCGGAAAGCGGACATCGGCTGGCGCGACGGGCGTGCATCGCCCAGATGCTCGCGCAGCAAAACGCCAAGTCCGCCGAGTGATTTCTCATTCATCATTTTGAGGGCGTGCCATAAGCTGACTTGGTTCGTCGTCAGCACAGGTTTTCCCAGATCGCGCTCCAGCTGATCGATAATGCTGAACGTACTCCAGTTACCACAGGCTAATACAACCGCATCGGCTTCCGATCTATTCACACGCCGCCCAACGTCCAAGGCAGTTTGTGGGTCGAGCAGACCGATTTCCAGATTGCGCACGAACCCTAGCGTCTCTTGCGCAAGAACTTTAACTCCGTTTGCTTCAACGAAGGCTGCGACCATTTCGTTAACGGAGGTGCTCCAAGGTGCGCCGAGCGCGATCCGCTTGATCGAAAGTACACGCAATGCCTCAAGCAACGCGGTCGAGGCCGTGGTAGCCGGCTTCCCGCTTGCCGCGCTAATTCGCTTGATCAGCTCCTGGTCGTATCCAATGCCGTTGCGGGACGAGGGTGCGGTTGCTGGAAAGATGATCAGGTCAACGTCGACATCAGCCAGCTTTTGGCTCTCGACCTCGATTTCCTGAACGATCCGCAGTGTCGAATCCGCCTCCACGTTGCTGAGCCGCATTCGCGCCACGTGCAGCGTGATGTTTTCTGGCAGTATTCTGCGGAAATCCTGCTCCTGTACTGAGCTGGATGATGGGACGAGCAAACCGATCCGCCGAAAATCCCCACGTTGCGCCATGCGCCTTACCAAAAGCTCAGGACCACACCAATCGCATCGACGATTACAGCAGGGAATTGCGGCCAGCGAAATGGGGCTTAGGGGTCAGTGGCACGGCAGCAAAACTTGGCGGCTGACGTCCGGTCAAAACGCGACATTGCGCTGGTTGGGGGCCGCTGGCTGGGGCGCTGGTTTGGGCCATGTCCGCTTATGCTTAAGAGCGAACATTCGGTAGAACGATTAAAAGCGCAGCTTTGTGCTCGGCGTCACACTCGTCCTGGTGGGGGCGTGTTAGCCAACTCATGTCTAACTGCGAGCCGGGATGACGGCTTCCCGCCTGAGACCACCGTGGGCGCGTCGTCCCGGCTCTGACCGACCACACGAAAGATGAGGCGGGGTGATCGGCCCACAAATTGACTGCCGAGT
>JBQCCX010000346.1:0-3164 GCA_051961815.1 Xanthobacteraceae bacterium | reverse complement strand
TCGGTATTGTTGGTTCCCCAGAACGCGCCGAGCTTGCGAAACAGATAAGAGCCTTCATTGGTCATCTTGGCCGAACCGAGCCAATAGACGGAATCCGCGCCGGATTTGCCGCGGATGTCCGTAAGCTTGTCGCCGATCTCGTTGACCGCCTGGTCCCAACTGATGCGGGTCCATTGGCCGTCGGCGAGCTTCATCGGATATTTCAGCCGGCGTTCGCCGCTCACCAGTTCGCGCACCGAGGCGCCTTTGGCGCAATGCGAGCCGCGATTGATCGGCGATTCCCAGCTCGGCTCCTGGCCGATCCAGACGCCGTTGGCCACCTCTGCAGTAACGGTGCAGCCCACCGAGCAATGCGTGCAGACGCTTTTCCGAATGACCGAACCCGCGCTGAGCGGGCCGGCCGCGGCCGCTTCGGCTTGGCGAACGCTCGCAAGCGGCATTGCTCCGAGCACGGCGAGGCCGCCGGCGCCGATACCGGAACGGCGCAGAAAGGCGCGGCGATCGAGCGCGGTTGAGTTGGCGGCGAGGCTCGTGAGAGAGCGGCGGTGCGCTTGACGGTCTGATGTCTTGACGAGCACGGGTGCCTCCCTCACTTCGGATAATGATTGACGCGATAGAACGCTTTGACGTCTTCGGAATTGGCGTCGTAGCGGGCCTTGCGTTTTTCGTCGCTGGTGCCTGAATCGGCGTGCGCTTGCGTGACCAGAGCGACCGGGCTTGCGGCGGCGCCGGCGCCCACGCCGAGGGCGCGCAACAGATCGCGGCGGTCAATCTTGGTTTTGTTGTTCTGTGTCATCGCCAGTCCTCCATCAACCATGCTCGTTGGGCCCGCGCCGCTCATAGCGGCAGCGCAAAGGCCTCGGCTTCGATATCCATGAATACGCGGCCGACAGTGCCGACGCACTTGTAGAATTCGGCCGCCTCCGCCCGCTCCAGGTCGGCAAAGAATCGTCCCATCCACGGCGCGACATGGCGTTCGAAGATGGTGGGGCCGGATTCAGCGGCTGCCGGCAGCTGGCCGCTGGCGAGACCGGCCATGATTTCGCACAAGATGCCGGCATGATCTTCCGGCTCGACCACACCGTCGGCGCGGCCGATGCCGAAGCGGCTCAAATCCTGCCGCAGCCGCGCCAGCGGCCGCTCGTGCAAAAAGCCGGTCACGTAGTACGACGCGTAAGGCAAAAGCTCGCCGCGGCCGACGCCAATGAACAGCGCGAAGAATTCGCGCTCGACCTCGACTGCGCTTCGCCGTCTGGCAGCTTCCGCCAATTCCTGATGCGCGGCACCCAGCGCGGTGTCGTCGCCGGCCAACTGTCCGATCTGCTTGAGCAGCGTCGCGTCAGGCGGATCGTGCAGCAATCGCGCCAACAGCGCATATTCTTGCGCACGGCCGCGAGCGACGTCATCGACATGCGGCTCGGTGTAGAGGTCCGGCCGCAAAATCGTTCGCGCAATGCCGCTTGCGTTTTCGACCTGCAGAACACGCTCGGCCGGAACTCGGGTCCAGTTCGAAACGGACGGCTGCGAAATTCCAATCCGCCGCGCCAATTCGGTGACGCCACCGACGGCGCGAATAGCCTCCTGGAGTCCCCGGTCAGCCATGGTTGGCATTGTTTTTGGTGATCCACGCCTCGCGCCGCAGCCGAGCGACGTGAACAGGATTTTGGCGGAGATGAAGCTATCGCCGCGCTAAAGCGGTGGTCAATAGCTTGAGGCTATGGCGCCGTGGAAACTGCTTGGTATTCGGACGTTTGCGTCACCAAAACGTGATCGCCAACATAGCTCGCCGCACCAAGAAGAACGGCGATCCGGTGTTCTTATCAGCTCGATTTGTCGGCCTCGTTTTGCTGCGCTGCATCATGATCGGCGTCGGCCGCCGCCTCGGCCGTCTCCGGCGCGGCCTCGTGCGAGGCAGATCGAACGCCAGCTCTCGCAGCAGTGGATTTCTTTTCGGTGGTTGACGGTCGGTCCTCGACCTCGGCTTGCGGCAAGGCGGCAATGACCTGGCCGGCGAGGCGTGCGACTTCTTCGGGGCTGATGGCGCCAAACCCGGGCATGGCGGACGGGTCGTTGAAGTCCCAGCCGTTCTCGACCAAGCCGACGAAATTTTTGATCGCTGGATCGGCCGTCCAAGCGCGTCGAAGTGCCGCACGAGTAAGCTCGGGTGGTACGTCGGCGCGCAGGAAAGCGGCCACGCTCGAATCGGGGCCGATTGAATCCAGCGACGGCAGTGGCGCCGGATCGGGTGGCTGAGTGTCGGGCGTGCCGCGATCGTTTGGCGTCTCGGCAACGGCAGCGTTGTCGGTTGCGACTGACTCGTCGCGCGGCGGCGGCTCTGGATGCGTATCCGCTGGCGCCGGCTCGGTGCGGTTTGCGAGCTTGCGCGAGGACCAGCGCGCCAAAAAATTTTCGTCGTCGCTCATGAGCTTCGATCTTGCGGCTTGCGATTATGGCCTTCCGGGGCGTGGCGCGCCATGCCCTCCGGATTGGCGCGATCGCGCTTGCGCTTCAAAAACGGCTGCTCGACGTAATGTTCGGCAACGAAGTCGGCGACCACCGCCTCGACCGCTGGCGGCATGGCTACCGAATCGACCAGATCGGTGCCAAGCGCGACCCAGGACTCGCCTTCGGCCGGATCCACGGTGGCACCCACGAGCGAGTAGGGCGGATCGCCCGAGGTCGAACGCAGCGCTACCCATAGCAGCGGCTGCTCGACCAGGAGATTTTCCCGGTAGTTGCCGGCTTCGGAACGATAAAGCTCGATCTGCGCGGTTCCGACAAAGAAGGTCGCCCGCTCGCCGTCGTCTGAAAGCTTGGTCCAGACCGGCGTATCGGGAGCGCCGGTGAAGGCGGTTACCGGGCGCCACAGAGTGTCGCTCCATCGCCCGCTGCCCTTGCTGCGTTCGGCGACAATGCCAACGGCGATCGTTTTGGCCGGCGCGATGATCAAATGACCGCCTCAAGATGTTTGACCGGCAAGCCGGTCACGAGGTTTTGCGGCTTCATCCGGATCAGATGTTCGTTCGTCATCGCGAGCACAAGATAAACCGGCTCGCCGCGAACCTTTTCCAGCATGAGGCCTGCGTCGCGGAAGCTTAGACGAAACAAACCGACCACGCGGCCTCTCGTATTTTCGTCCAGTTCCTCGCCGTGCCACATCGCAT
>JBQCCX010000345.1:0-3937 GCA_051961815.1 Xanthobacteraceae bacterium | reverse complement strand
CGGTCAAGATCATCTCGGATTCGGCGCCAGGCAGCGCGATCGACGTTACGTTGCGGCTGGTCGGTGATCGGCTGGGTCACATCTGGGGTCAACAGGTGTTGCCGGTCAATCAACCCGGCGCCGGCGGCGTGATATCCGCTCGCGTCGCCGCCGAGGCTGCGCCCGATGGCTATACGCTTTATATGCCGGCGCTCTCGGTGTTCCTGCCGGCGCCTGGCAAAGCAGGCAATACCGCTTTTGAGCTGCCGCGCGATTTTGCGCCGATCGGCTCGCTCACCGAGCAGCCAATGTTCATCGCGGCAACGCCGTCCCTCGGTGTTTCCACGCTGCCGGAATTGATTGCGCTGGCAAAGCAACGACCCGGCGAGATCTCCTATGCGGTCACCGGGGTCGGACGGCTCACGCATTTGACCGGCGAACTGCTGCAACTGCGCACCGGCATCAAGTTGCTGCTGGTTCCCTATTCGGGCGGCCCCAACCACGCGCTCAACGATATCATGGGCGGCCGCATTCCTTTGATCATCGAGGGCTATGCAGGCCTCGCGGGGGCAGTCCAAGGGGGAAATCTCAAGCCGCTCGCGGTGGCGTCGGCGCAGCGTCTGCCCGACTTCCCCAATCTGCCAACGGTGGCCGAAACCTTGCCCGGCTTCCGAGCAATCGGCTGGCAGGGATTGGTGGCGCCTGTCGGCACGCCTGAAGCTATCGTGCAGAAGGTCAGCGAGGACCTGCGCAAAGTGATGATGGATCCGACGCTCATGACGCAGCTCGCCGGCCGCGGCAGCTACCCGCTCCCGATGTCCCCCGCCGAGGTCACCGCCTTCATCCGGGAGCAGCAGCAACAGTGGGGCCCGGTGCTCCAGCAGATTTCCGCCAAGCCATAGCGCCGGGCGTTCCCCATCCGCCGATTTGGGCACCTGCGCGGAGCGGGGGCTCGCATTTGCCTTCGATAGATTTTTTCCGGACACTCGCCGGTACCGTCGCGCGCCACGAAACCGGCTGCGGGCATGAACGAGGGATGCATGGGTCTCGGTGACAAAGGCGGGGATGCAGCGATCCTTGCGGAGGGCGCCAGCAAGCTGTTCGTCGACGGCGCCGTTATCGCCTTCCATCAACTGTCGCTTGCGGTCAAGCGCAACGAGATCATGTGCGTCGTCGGTCCCTCGGGCTGCGGTAAGACCACGCTCTTGCGCTGTATCGCGGGGCTGACAAATCTCAGCAGCGGTAGCCTTCTCGTGCACGGCAAGCCCGTGGGTATGCGTCCGCCTGACGGGGTTGCCGTGGTGTTTCAGCATTTCGGGCTGCTGCCATGGAAAACCGTCTACGATAACGCAGCCTTCGGGCTGGCCATGGCCCGGGCGCCGCGCGCCGATATCGAGGCGCGGGTTGCGCACTACCTTGACCTAGTGGGACTGACCGGCTTCGAGCGCCACTATCCCTACCAGCTGTCCGGGGGAATGCAGCAGCGCGTCGGCCTCGTGCGCGCGCTGGCGATGAACCCGTCGATTCTTTTGATGGACGAACCGTTTGCGGCGCTCGACGCGCAAACACGCGAGATCCTCCAGGAGGAGCTTCTTGCGCTCATGGAGCGCCCGAACGAGCGCAAGACCATGGTGTTCATCACCCATTCGATCGACGAGGCGATCCTGTTGGGCGATCGCATCGCGGTGATGAGCGCGCGGCCGGGGCGCGTTAAAGAGGTGCTTAGCCTGCCATTCGGATGGCCCCGCAGCGCGGATGCGGTGCGCTCCGATCCGCGCTTCGCGGAAATCCGCGTGCACATCTGGCATCAGCTTCATAGCGCGAAGCGTAACCCGCAAGTTGCCAGAGAGGTTGCGTGACCGCTGTCGAACAAGCCCGCGGCGAGGTGGTCGAGGCCGCGCCGGTCGATATCTCCAGCCATCGGGCGCGCGCGGAGGGTGTCGCGGCCGCGCGCAGGCACCGTCGCCAAGTGATCGAGCTTGCGATCCGCGTTGTATCAATCGCGATCGCATTGGCGCTGTGGGAGCTCGCAGCTCGAAACGTCGACCCGGTGCTGTTTACCTCGCCCACCAAAGTAGCGGTCGCGGCCTATCACATGGTGCTCAGCGGCGAGTTGTGGACCTATCTGTGGCCGAGTCTGGTCGTGCTCGCGATCGGTTTTGCATTCGCGGTTGTGCTCGGGGTCGGCATCGGCCTCCTGCTCGCGCGCTTCTGGGTGCTCGACGTCGCGCTTACCGTCTACATCACGGTTCTCTATTCCATCCCCTCGGTCGCGCTTGTACCGCTGATCGTGCTATGGGCCGGGTTCGACACGACGGCCAAGGTCATCATCCTCTTTCTGTTCGCGTTTTTTCCAATGGTCATCAATACCTACCAAGGCGTCAAAAGCGTCGACCCAAAGCTGCTCGAGGTCGGCCGCGCGTTTCGCTGCTCCGAGGGCCAGCTGTGGTGGAATATCGTGCTGCCCGCGTCGCTTCCGTTCATCGTGACGGGATTGCGACTCGCGCTCGGGCGCGGGCTGATCGGCATGGTCCTCGCCGATCTCTATACCGCGATTTCCGGGATCGGTTACCTGATCGTGCGCACCGCGAGCACCTATCAGGTGGACAAGATGTTCGTGCCGATCGTGACGCTCGGGCTCTTGGGCGTCACTCTGACGGCGCTGCTGCGCCTGGCCGAAAAATACGTGGCGCCCTGGACCGCAGGGTCGCAACAGGACTAAGTCGCTACATGATGTGTAAAGGGTGCCGGTCGATTTGTCTCGTGGCGCTCGCGACGCTCGGTGTCGGGCTCGGCGATGCGGCGATCCGCGGCGTGGCCGCGCAAAGCTGCAGCACGATGCGCAAAATCAATATCGGCGTTTCGGTTGCGCCGCCTAACGTGGTGCATACCTCGCCCTACGTCGCCAAGGAGCTCGGCTTCTTTGCCAAACGCTGCATCGAACCCACCATCGTCCAGTTCGAAGGCGGCGCATCCGCCACCGCGAACGCAGCCGCCGCGCAAGGCTCCGCCATCGTCAGCGTGAGCGACGTGGCCATCGGGCGCGGAATGAAAGTGCAGCAGTTCTGGGGCTTGGCGCCCAAAATGCCACAGGCCTACGTGGTGTCCCCCGAGGTGAAGACCGCGGCCGACCTCAAGGGCAAAAAGCTCAGCGCGACCGGCGGCGGAGTGGGCGGCTTCAACTGGCGCATGGGACGCGAAATCCTGCGCACCGCTGGGCTGACGGTGGATGACGCGCAATTCATCTCGGCCGCGACCGCCGGCCGCGTGCCGGGGCTTCTCGCCGGACAAATCGACGGCGTCGCCCTGCATCCCGAGGACGTCTATTTCGCCAAGAAGCAAAAGCCGGCGCTCAACGTCCTCCTTCAGCTCGCCGACCTCATGCCCGACTACATGTTCAACGCCTATGGTGCTTCGCTCGACTGGATCGCCCGCGATCGCGCGCTCCTGCGCGATACCGCTGCCGCGATGATCGAGGCCAATCGCGCCATGTTCCGCGACAAGGCGAAAGTCGTGCCGATCATCGAAAAAGCGACCGACAAGCCGAGGGATGCGGTGGAATATGCAATCGATGTGCTCACGACCAATTGTGTCTGGTCGATCAATACCGGCTTCGATCCCGCGCGCACGCAATGGTCGATCGATAACAGCGCCGAGAACGGCGACATCGACAAGGACAAAAAGCCGACGGTCGAGCAGGTCGCAAATATTGCGCTCGCCAAAGAGGCGGTCGAGGCCGCGGGCGGCGCGGTGAGTATCGGCAATTGCAAGGATTGAGTGCCATGAACGTCCAGACGCGCCCGTCCGGGCAGCAGCCGTGGGAACAGGTGCGCACCCGGCTCGACCAGAACGCGCCGTTCTCCAACATGCACGCAACGCCCTATTACCGCGATGCGGTCTATGATCATTTCTCCAAACAGGAATATCAGCGCCGCTACCGGGCACTGCGCGCAAAGAT
>JBQCCX010000344.1:0-16013 GCA_051961815.1 Xanthobacteraceae bacterium | reverse complement strand
TAAACGGCGTTCAAGCTGGTATTGAAGTCGTAGGAATCCATGCGCCCCGCGATGGCGTGGATTTTCCCATCGACCACGGCGACGCCCATGTGATCGCGCTGGCCGACGAACGGCTGCGTTCCGGTCGAGCCGCGCATGCCGCCGAGGATCGTGTATTTGTCGCTTCCCGGATCGTAGATCTCGTGCCATTCGACCGAGCGCACGTCGCGGCCGCCGAGCAGATGGATCTTGCCGTCGAGCACGATCGCGGAAATTGCGCCGCGCGGGCGCGCCAGACCGGCGATGCCCTGCCAGGAATCGCTCGCGCTGTCGTAGACAAAGCACTTGGAATGCGGACAGCGGTTCTGCTCGAGAAAGCCGCCGAAGGTGTAGATCTTGTTGCCGATCGACACACCGGCGACATGATTGCACGGCAGCGGAAACGCCGCCTTCTGCGACCAGCTTTTCGATTTGGGATCGTAGACCTGGTGAAAGCCGCCATCGACGCGGTGGCGCGCATAGCCGGCGATGACGTGAATTTTGCCGGCACATTCGATCACGGCATGCTCACCCACCGGTATCGGCAGGCGCGGCTGCTCGATCCACCGTCCCGGATTCGCGGCCGCCGGCGCAGTGCTGGTCATGTAGCGCTGCTTCTGGACGCTTGCGGGAATGCTGGTGATGTTGCGATCGAACAGTCCGGCGAATAGCGGATCGCCGGTCGCGGCCTGCGGTGCGGCTGCTATTGTCATCGTGTCCTCCCGAATTGTTGCTGTTGTCGCGCAAGCTCACGCGTAAGAGGGGATTGAATCGCGCAACAGCACGCGCGTCAGGTCGGCGCCCTCGCGCGCAACATCAAATGGCGAGCGCGCCCATTGCACGGGGTTGGGCGCCTCGTAGCTGAGATAACCGGTGTAGCCTTTTTCCGCCAACAGTCCGAGCACGTCGTGCCATTGCACGATGCCTTTGCCGGGCGGCAGGCGGTCGGTCGGGCGCGCCACGCCGGTTATCGGCTCAGGGGGAACATCGCTGTATTGGAAGCAAACGATCTGCTCCGCGGGCACGCTCTCGAAGCCGCGGCCGCCGGCGCCGCTACGGGCAAAATGATAAGTGTCGATGAGGTAACCGCAATTGTTCTGTTTGGCGCCATCGAGCAGTTCGCGCAGCACCGCGAGTTTATTGAGAACCGGATGCTGCGAATTGAACTCGATGGCGAGGCGCAGGCCATGTTCGGCCGCTATCGCGCCAGCGCGGCGCAAATGACCGATTGCATCGGCAATCGGGCCGGCGACCGGCCCGGGGGCGCTCATCAGCGTGTCGCAGCCGAGCGCCACCGCATTCTCGCAGGATTCTCGGAACACCTTGAACAGGCGCTGGCTTTCTTCGCCGCTGGCGAACAGCCAGCCATATTCGACCCCAAGCACGCCGACCGGGATGCCGCTCTTGCGAATGAGATCGAGCACCTGCTGGTTGTTCATCCCGGCATCAAAGCAGCGCTTGAAATCGGTGCGGCGCAGCTCGACCGCGTCAAAGCCGGCGGCGCGCGCCGCCTCGAGCGCGGTCGCAAGCGGCGTGGTATCGATCGTCCACATATGTAAGGCGAGACGGCCGAATTTTTTCGTCATTGTTTACATGCCCTTGCGGTCGCGGTTGACATGCCCTTGCGGTCGCGGCCGGTCGCGATGGATCGGCCAAATTCTGGAGAATGCCTTGGTAGTTTCAACCGGTATTGGCGTCAATTCGATCTATGCGCCGATCGCCTCGCCAGTTTGCGCGTGGCCCCTTGCTTGCTGCGCCCCATGCGCAGCTTTAATCTGGCGGCGCCGGCAATGGCGGCGATTTTGTCCGAGCATCATGGATGAAGCAAAGCGTAACGTATTGTAGTGCCGTCATGATCGCCGCTGGCTTTGGCGTAGTTCTGCTGATGCTGGCCGACCTGCCCAAAGCCCCGGCACAATCGGCCGATCTGGTGCTGTGCGATCGCATCGCGGCGGACCCCGCCGACCCCGACAAGCCCGCGGACGTCAAGGGCGTTTCGGAAATCGCATCCTCCGATGTCGCCACCGCGATCAAGTTCTGCAAACGCGCGGCGGCCAATTCGCGCCGCGCGCTTTACCAATTGGGTCGCGCTTATGCTGCCAACCGGCAGATGACGGACGCCGTGGCGGCCTATCGCAAGGCTGCCGACAAAGGCAGCAGCGCCGCGATGGTCGAGCTCGGCTCGCTGTTGGCGGCGGGATCAGCCGGCGCCAAGGACGGCGCCAAGGACGAAACCGAAGCGCGCAGTTTATTTGCCCGCGCCGCACAGGCCGGCAATGCTCGCGGCGCCGCCAATCTGGCTGCGCTCTCGGCGGGTACCGCCGCATCGTCCGATCCGGCCGAGGCCAGGGCGATGCTGGCGAAGGCGGCGGAGACGAATTCGCCGGAGGCGCAGTTTCAGCTTGGCCTGATGCTGGCCAACGGCATCGGCGGACCGAAGGACGATGTTGGCGCACGCGGCCTTTTCGAAAAAGCCGCGGCGCAGGGCCATCCCGCGGCGCTGGACTGGATGGGAAATTTTGCCGAAACCGGGCGCGGCGGAGCGGAGGACAAGAACGCCGCCAAAACCTATTACGAGAAAGCCGCCGCACTCGGCAACGACGACGCCAAGGCCGCGCTGGAGCGGTTGAAGTGTCCGCTGGTGATGAAGACCAAAAAAGGCGACGTTCTCACGCACCTGTGCTTCTAGATTGCTTCGCTTGCCTTGCAATGACGAAGCAGTAGCCGATCCCGCAGAAAGGAAATTCGATGTCTTCTCGCCGCAAGCTTCATCTCGGCGCCTTCATGCGGCCGGCCAGCATTCATACCGGCGCGTGGCGCTATCCCGGGGCATGGCCGGACATGAATTTCAATTTCGCGCATACCAAGGAATCGATCCAAAAACTGGAGCGCGCGAAGTTCGACGCATTTTTCATGGCCGATCACATGGCCGTGCTGAACATGCCGATGGACGCGCTCAAAAGAAGTCACACCGCAACCTCGTTCGAGCCGTTCACGCTGTTGTCGGCGTTATCGCAGGTGACCGAGCGCATCGGCCTGGTCGCCACCGGCTCGACCACATTCGACGCGCCCTACCACATCGCGCGCCGCTTCGCTTCGCTCGACCACCTGAGCAACGGGCGCGCCGGCTGGAACATCGTCACGACATCGAATCCGGACGCGGCGCTTAATTTCGGCCTCGATGAGCATATGGAGCACGGCGAGCGCTATCACCGGGCGCGCGAATTCTACGATGTGGTCACCGGACTTTGGGACAGCTGGGCCGACGATGCATTCGTCCGCAACGTCAAAGACGGCGTTTTCTTCGATCCGGCCAAAATGCACGTGCTCGACCATAAGGGCAAATATCTTTCGGTGCGCGGCCCGCTCAACATTGCCCGCCCGGTTCAGGGCTGGCCGGTGATCGTGCAGGCCGGCGCTTCGGAGGCGGGGCGGCAGCTCGCCGCGGAAACCGCCGAAGCGGTGTTCACCGCGCAGAGCGACATCGCCGCCGGCCGGCAGTTTTACGCCGACGTGAAGGGGCGCATGGAGACGCTCGGCCGCTCGCGCGACCATATGAAGATCTTGCCTGGATGTTTTGTCGTGGTCGGCGAAACCGTGCAGGAAGCGCGGGCGAAACGCGCCAAGCTTGACAGTCTCGTCAATTACGCCAACGCCATCGCCTCGCTGTCGATCGCACTCGGTCATGACGCTTCGAAGTTCGATGCCGACCGGCCATTGCCGGATGACATTCCGGAAAGCAATGCCTCCAAGAGCGGCCGCGAGCGCGCCATCGCGCTCGGCCGGCGTGAGAACCTGACCGTCCGTCAGCTGGCGCAGCGGCTCGGCGGCTATTCCGGCCTGGCCATGGTCGGCACGGCGAACAGCATTGCAGACGAGATGCAAGAGTGGCTGGAGACGCAAGCATCCGACGGATTTACCGTCATGTTTCCCTATCTGCCGGGCGGACTCGACGATTTCGTCGATGGGGTCGTTCCGGAATTGCAGCGTCGCGGATTGTTTCGGCGCGATTATGAAGGCGCAACTTTGCGCGAGCACTTGGGATTGCCGCGCCCGAAGAATCGCTTTTTCGAGAACTGAAGTGAACGTCAGGCCAGAGCTCCAGCGAGTACAGTTCAACTTCCCTGGACTTGGTTCCGTGTAACGCGAAAATTTGAACGGGAACCTTTCCCGCACGATCCAGATTTTCAGGACATAGGGAGCAATCGATTGGGGAGCAATCAATTGGCGATGTGGAATTCACTATGGAATTGCGAATCGGCGACGATGACGAGGCGAATGCCAAAAAATTCCGCGATTACGCGACCGAGTGTCGCCGGCTGGCGCGCACCGCCGCCGAGCACGATCGCGCGGTACTGATCGAGATCGCCGAAGCCTGGATCGTTTGTGCTGAACAAGCCGAAGGCGATGCGAGGCGAAACGGCGGACGTTAGCGCTTCCAGGGCGGGCAAAACTGCCGCGTGACGCCGCGGCTTCCTGGTGAATTGCGGGCATTTTCGGCTGGCCGTAAAGTAAGGCGAAACGCCGGCTATTTCGCCTTACCGAGACGGAGCCGATGGCGCTCATCGACCAAAATCCGCGCAGTGAGAGATTCGCCGTTTTCGATCGCGCCGGCCTGCCGCGCGAACTGGTTGCGGCGTGGCTCGATCGCGATGACGCGCCGAGCGCGGACTTTGCCGCCGATTGCGAGAATTTTTCGCGACGCTGGGGGATGGGCGGGGAGCTTCTGGCGCGGTTGCCGCGCAAGCCCGATCGTTCGGATCCGCAAGCGGCGGCGGCCGCAGCGATCATGGAGCGCGACCGCGCCGCGCGCGAGAGGTTTCTCGGCGCGCATGTCGAGGCGGTCTATCGGCGGCTGACGGCGGACTTCACGAAATTCAAGGGGGTCGAAGAGCTCGTCGACGACGCTGCGGCGGCCATGCCCGGCCTTGTTCCGGATCAGAAACAATTGGCGCGCGGCAATGGCTTGCCGCAGAAGGACAAGGACGGTTTCGAAATCGATCAGGGCATCTTCGTTTCACGGGTCCTCGGCCATCGGCAATGCGGGATGCACCTGTGCCATGCCATGCTGTTGCCGCGCCCGGAGGCGGCCGAACACAGCCGCCGGTTTCGGCAAAGCGGCAAAATCGAATTTGCCGGCGCCACGCTGCAACGGCACGGCAAGGCGGCGCAGGTGACGATGCGTAACCCGCGCTATCTCAACGCCGAGGACGAATCGACGCTCGACGGGCTGGAAATTGCGATCGATGTCGCCACGCTCGATGCGGCAACCGATATCGCCATTCTCCGCGGCGACGTGGTCGAACACACAAAGTATCGGGGCCGGCGGCTGTTCTCGGCGGGGATCAATCTGACCCATCTCTATCAGGGGAAAATCGGTTACCTCTGGTACATCCGGCGCGACCTGGGGCTCGTCAACAAGCTGTTCCGTGGCGTCGCGCAACACGATGCCAGCCCCGACGAGCTCATCGGCGCGACGACGGAAAAACCCTGGATCGGCGTCGTCGAAGGCTTTGCGATCGGCGGCGGCTGTCAGCTCCTCTTGGCGCTCGATTACGTGCTGGCGGCAAACGACGCCTATATGACGCTGCCGGCGCGCAAAGAAGGCATCATTCCCGGCGCCGCGAACCTGCGGCTATGGCGCTTCACCGGGGATCGGATCGCGCGCCAGGCCATCCTCTACGGTCGGCGGCTCGATTGCGACACGCCGGAAGGCCGCCTCATCTGCGACGAGATCGCCGCGGCCGCAGACATCGATGCAGCACTGGAGCGCGTCGTGGACGGGTTCACCAGCTCGGGGGTGGTCAGCGCCGCCGGCAATCGCCGCGCCATTCGCGTAGGCCAAGAGCCGCTCGATCTATTCCGCCGCTACATGGCCGTCTATGCGCGCGAGCAGGCGTTCTGCCATTTCTCGCCGGCGCTGATCGCCAATCTCGAACGCAACTGGAATGCGCAGAACCGGGCGGGTTAAGGGCGGGCCTACTGCGCGGCCAAAGTCATCGTCTGCAGACGATTTCTCTGCTCGTCGCTCAACTTGGTTTCGAAATCCTGTAGCGCGACTTGGATCGACAGGACTGCGCGCCACGTCGCATCGAGCCGGGATTCGATCGTTTCCAGACGCGCCACCGCCGAGCGCGGCACCGAAGTGGGGCAGTGCGCTTCGAGGTCGCCGACCGCCTTGCCGAACGCCTGTTGGACGTCGGACAGAGCAGGGCGCTGGTCCTCGCTCGGTTGAACCGATTTGTCGATCTCGCCGATCGACCAATCGATCGCCGCCGCGGACGCGCCGCACGAGCGAATCTCGGCTTGATTGCTTCGTGCAGATTTGCGGCCTTTGCGCGTTGGCGGCTCGCCGCTGAGTCTGGCGCGCTGCTCGTCGGTAAGCGACTGCTCAAACTCCTGCAGCGGCTGATGGATGATGTCTACCGCCATGGTCAGGACCTGAATCTGCGAATCCATGAGCTGCAAGCGGGCGGTCGGTTGCGCCGGAATCTGGGTCGGGCACGATTTGGCAAGATAGCCGGCCGCCATGCCGATCGCGCCGCCGAGACGCTGCAGGCGCTCCATCTGCTCGGCATTCGGTCCGACCGCCGCGCGCAGGCGCTCGACGATGGCACTGGGGTCGAGCGATTGAGCGCAATCCTCGCGGCTTCGCTCCGCGCCCGGTGTCGCAAAAGCAGTGGTGAAAATCGCGTCGTAGCTGAACGGCCACGGCGAGGAAAAGGCCGGCCAGAACACGTTCTGGAAAATCGGCGACAGCGCGCGAGCCGGATAGTACAGAGCGGGATTGGCCCGCGGCGCCGGCTCCGCGGCGCGCTGCGAATCACGCCGCGCAACATCGTTGCTGTTGCCGCGCATGTATAAGTGGCGATGGTGATGCCCATGCCCGAACGGGAGGCCGACATGAAACGGTCCGAGCCGCAAGCCGAACGCCTCCGCCGGCGAAGCGGCCAACGGAATTAACGCGAATGCTGCGACTGCGAGATAAGCGCCGACCTTCTTCATGATCCGGCACCTGAAAAACGTAGAAATGAGCGCCTACTAACGCGCACCTGTACCGGCAAGTTCCACAGGCTCGGACATATTTGCGGGTTCGCCCTGCCGCTTGTTGCCGAGGCGTAACAGCGGGACCAGCACAAAAGCAAAGGCAGTAAACGCTGCCGAAATCAAGACGAGCGGCGGCAATGTTCTGTGGAAAGCATGCGTGTACAGGAACGAGCCGACATTGTCGGCGAGCGTGTTGGCAAGGTTAATGATCGACATCAGCACGGCGAACGAGAATCCCTCGGCGCGCGGCGGGCAATAATCCGCGGCAAGCGTCAAGGTCGCAACCGTCGTCAGCATCGCTGCAAATCCGCCGCCAAAGCTGATGATTGCGGCGGCGGTCTCATTCCAGAACAGAAGATAGGTGAGACCAACGGCGGTGCCCGTGGCGATGCTGAGATTAAGCAGGTTTTTAAGGCTGAGGTTTCCGAAAACCCGCCGATAGAGCAGAGCGCCAACCACCCAGCCCGCTGCACTGATCGATCCGAGGATGCCGATATAGGCTTGCGAGAAGCCGAGATCGTCCGTCATGTGATAGTAGAGCGGCGTGGCCAACCCGGGACTGAAATAGTACAGAAACATAAACATGGCGACGAGCCACAGCTCGCGGCGACGGAACGCGATGGCGAGACCGCGCAGCGTGTTTTTCATTCCCGCAAGATCGATCTTGGTCTTCTTCTCCGGAACGAGAAAAAGAGTGCCGACGATCACCGCGCAGGGCGCAATCGCAATGATGGCGGCGGCGCCGTGCAGAGCCTCCGACGGCGCCAGATGCTGCACCAGCTGGCCGCCGGCAACCGCCGCGACCATGGCGGCAATGTTGAACCAAAGCCATTGTTGATTGACAAAAGTCCCGCTCTCCTTGAGGCGCTGCCCATTTTCGACCAATACGGCTCCGCACAATGTCGAGGAGATCGCCATCGCATAGGCGGTGAGCATCAATGCGAAGGCAAGATCGCCGGGCGCGGTAAGCTGCGTCGCCCATAGGTAACCGCCGGTTGCCGCAATATTGGCAAGGATGAGATAGCTTTTGCGCCGATAGCCGAATAACGGCACGAAGTCGGAGACCAATCCATAAACCGGCTTGATGATCCAGGGCAGGTTGAACAAGGTGATGAAGGCGGTGACCTGGAGCGGGCTGAAGCCGTGCACCTCTTTGAGAAAATAGTTCAGCGGTTGCGAGATCAGCCCGCCGATCTGGCCCAAACCCTCGACGACATAAACGAGAGCAAAAAACAGCAGGAGCTGGTGGACCGCCGTTGCATTTGTATCGTTCGCCTCCGGTTTCGGCGCCATCGTCACTGACGAATTGGTTTCTGGCGGGGACGCGACGGCGCTCGCCGAAACTTCGCGCTCGCTTGCGGCCTCGCTGGGCATGGCATCCGGCATGGGCTCGATCGCTACCGGCTCGCGTCGGTGATGTCGGCCGCCGCGGAGTCGACGCCGAGCTGGCTGACGATCGCCTCGACGATGTCGCGAGGATGCGGAGCGATCGAAACCACGATCGGACGTTCGTCCGGCTGCGGTTCTTCCAGGGCCGCGAACTGGCTTTCAAGGAGTGTGGACGGCATGAAATGGTCGGCGCGGGCCGCGATGCGCCGGGCGATCAGATCGAGGTCGCCTTTGAGAAACACGAGGCGCACGTCGCGACGGTCGCCGATCAGAATATCGCGATAAGAGCGCTTGAGGGCCGAGCAGGCGACGACGCCGTGCCCGCCGGCGCGCCGGGTGGCATCGATCCACGCGGCGATGGCACGCAGCCACGGCCAGCGGTCCTGATCGTTGAGCGGCTCACCGTGATGCATCTTCTCAATGTTGGATTTGGAATGAAACCAGTCGGCATCCTCGTAAACCCAATGCAGTCGCTGCGCCAGCATCGAAGCGATCGTGCTTTTGCCGGAACCCGATACGCCCATCACGACCACGGTGCTGGTATCGTTCAAACTCGCCTTGGGATTCATTTGATTGTTTCCGGGACGGCGGCCGCAATCATAAGCCAGACCAGGTCGCCTTGCGCGTAAGCGCGGTGCGCCGGCAAGTCTTCGCCGTCAAGGACACGGCCAAGAATCGGACGCTTGTCGGCGCTATCGACCAGAAACAGCATTTCGCGCGTTGCCGCCAGTGCTGGAAACGTCAGCGTTACGCGCGGCACGAACGGCTCCATCCCCGCCTTCGGAACGCCGACCACCCAGCGCTCGCTTTCCTCGAGCGCGGGGGCGTGTGGAAACAGCGATGCGGTGTGCCCATCCGGGCCTAGTCCCATCAGCACCAGATCGAACAGCGGGCGGGCCGCATCGAGGCGATCGTCGCCATAGAAGCTTTTGAGTTCATCTTCGTATCGCCGCGCGGCATCTGCGAGATCGCTCGCCTGCGTCGGAATCGGATGAATGTTTTGTCGTGGCACCGGCGCGCGATCGAGCAATGCCCGTTTCGCCGCGCCCATATTGCTGAGCGGGTCGCTCTCGGGCACGAAGCGGTCGTCGCCCATGAACCAATGGATCCGCTCCCACGGCAAGTTGCTGCGCCACGGATCCCCGGCCAACAGGCGGTAGAGCGCGAGCGGGCTCGAGCCTCCGGTCAGGCACACGGCTGCGCGATCGTGGCGGCTGACACGATCGGTGAGGCGGCGCGCCGCGGTCTGGGCCAAAGCGGCGGCGTCGGCAACGACGACGATTTGCTCTTTGCTTGCTGCGGTCATGGTTTTCAACCGATCGGCCGCCAGCGGCGCCCGTCGCGCGCCAACAATTCGTCGGCTTCCTTGGGTCCTTCACTGCCGGCGCGGTAGTACGCCAAATTGCGATCCCGCGCCTGCGCAAAGGCGTCGAGGAACGGCTGCACCACGCGCCAGCCGGCTTCGATGCCGTCGGCGCGCGGATAAAGAATGGCGTCGCCGGTCATGCAGTCGTAAATCAGGGTCTCATAGCCGGTGCTCGGCGCGGCCTCAAAAAAATCTTCATATCGGAATGTCATGCTCACGCCGCCGAGCGCGATCGAAGGTCCCGGAATCTTGGCATTAAACTCAAGGCCGATGCATTCGTTGGGCTGAATGCCGATCACCAGGAAATTCTCGGCCAGCCGGTCGACCGGCGTATCGCGAAACATCGCGATCGGCGCCTGCTTGAATTTGATCGCGACTTCGGTCTGCTTGCCGCGCAATGCTTTTCCGGTCCGCAAATAAAACGGCACGTTGGCCCAGCGCCAGTTGTCGATCATCAGCTTGAGCGCGACGTAGGTCTCGGTGGTGCTGTGGGGATCGACATCTTTGGTTTTGCGGTACGGCTCGACCGGCTGGTTTTCGACAAAACCATTGTCGTATTGGGCGCGCACCGAATTTTGCAGCGCCTCGTCGTGGCTCGGCAATTGTACGGCTTCGAGGACCTGCGCCTTCTCGGCGCGCACCGCATCTGCGGCGAAGCGCGCCGGCGGCTCCATGGCGATCAGCGACAGGAGCTGGAACAGGTGGTTAGGCACCATGTCGCGCAAGGCGCCGGTTGCGTCGTAGTAATTGCCGCGGCGGCCGACTGTGAGCGATTCGGCAACCGTGATCTGGACATGATCGATGTGATTGCGATTCCAGATCGGCTCAAACAGCCCGTTGGCGAAGCGCAGCACCATGATGTTCTGCACAGTCTCTTTGCCGAGATAATGGTCGATGCGGAAGATCTGGTGTTCTTTAAGAATGCCGAGCAGCTTCTGATTGAGCGCATGTGCGCTGGCGAGGTCGGTGCCGAACGGCTTTTCGATGATGACGCGCCGCCACGGACCGCTCCCCGCGCTCTCGCTGCCGCCATTTTCCCGCGCCAGGCCGGATTCGCCGAGATGACAGCCGATCGGCGCAAAGCCGGCCGGCGGCGTCGCCAGATAGAACAGGCGATTGCCGCGGGTGCCGCGGTCGCGCTCGATGCGCGCCAGTTCCTGGCCGATCTTTGCATAAGTCGCGTCGTCCTCGGGGTCGCCTTGCACATACGCGACGCAGCCGAGAACCTGGTTGAGCACTTTCTGGTCGATCGGGCGGCCAGCGAATTGCGGCAGGCTCTTCGCAAGGTCGGTGCGAAAGGCTTCGCTCGACGATGAACTTCGGGCGACGCCGACGAGCCCAAAGGCTTGGGGCAACAAGCCCGCCGCGGCGAGGTTGTAAAGCGCCGGCACCAACAGCCGATGCGTAAGGTCGCCGGAGGCGCCGAAGATGACCAGACAACAAGGATCGGCGGGACGCGCCGTGGTGGCGCCCGTCTTCGGTGTCATGACGGCTTGGCCTTGCGATCTTTGGGTTCGACATGCGCGCCAAAACCCTTGCGCATGGCGGAAAGTATTTTCTCCGCAAAGGTATGGTCGCGGCGCGAGCGGAACCGGGTGTAGAGCGCGGCAGAGAGCACATCGGCGGGCACGGCTTCTTCGATCGCGGCCATCACCGTCCAGCGGCCTTCGCCGGAATCCTCAACCACGCCTTCGAAGCCGGCGAGCTTGGGATCGGAGGCCAGCGCGCTTGCGGTCAAATCGAGAAGCCAGGAACTGATCACGCTGCCGCGCCGCCACACTTCGGCGATGTCGGAGAGGTCGAGATCGAACCGCGCTTCTTCAGGCAAAGCCTGACTATTGGCGTTTTTCAAAATATCGAAACCTTCGGCAAAGGCCTGCATCAGGCCATATTCGATGCCGTTGTGGATCATCTTGACGAAATGGCCGGCGCCGCTCGGGCCGCAATGCAGGTAACCAAGCTCCGCGCGCGGGTCGCGGCCATCGCGTTTAAGCGTGCGCGGCACATTGCCAAGCCCGGGAGCAAGCGCCTTGAACAAAGGATCAAGTCGATCGACAACCGCTTTCGGTCCGCCAATCATCATGCAATAGCCGCGCTCAAGGCCCCAGACGCCGCCGCTGGTGCCGACATCGACGTAATGGATGCTGCGCCCTTTCAGGGTTTTGGCGCGCCGGATGTCGTCTTTCCAAAATGTGTTGCCGCCGTCGATGATAATGTCGTCCGGCGCCAGCAGCCTGGCGAGCTGGACAATCGTGTCCTCGGTGATTTTCCCCGCGGGCAGCATCAGCCAGACCGCGCGCGGCGCCCGCAACTGATCGACCAGTGCGTCGAGGCCCTTGGCCCCGATCGCGCCGTCGCGACCCAAAACGGCGATGGCATTCGGGTCGTGATCGTAGACCACCGCCTCGTGACCGTTTTGCATCAGCCGGCGCGCGATATTGCCGCCCATGCGTCCGAGACCGATCACGCCGATCTGCATGTGACAACCCCGGCTAAGCGAGCGCGCGCTCGATTGCGGTCTGCAGCGCTCTAAGACCCGCGGCGACATCGCCGTCGAGATGGATGTGCAGCGCGCGCCGGCCGCGCTCGAGCAGGACATCGAAGTCGCCGCGGGCTTGCGCGTTCTTGACCACGGCGAAACTGGCGCGGTGTCCGGGAATCGCCAGGTCCTGGCGATCGTCGGCGGTGATTTGCAGAAACACGCCGCTGTCCGGGCCGCCTTTATAGGCCTGGCCGGTCGAGTGCAGAAACCGCGGCCCGAATTCGAGGCAGGTGGCGACGTGGCGGCGGTCGCGGACGGCCACCCGCAATTGCTGCAAACTCGCCGTGTTCTGCGCGTTGCGCGAAAGATAGGCGAGGATCGCGAAATAGTCGCCGTTGCCGATCTGCGCCAAATGCGCGGTCAGCCAGCTGGCAACGCTCTCGCCGGCGCCGGCTTTGCGCAACGCCGCCGCGTTCGCCTCGCCGGTAAAGATTGTGAGCGGTGGTTCGGAGCAGACCGGCGTCTGCGCCGGCAGTTCGCCGGATTTCTCGAATGCGCCGGTCAATTCGCGGGTTTTAACCTTGCTTGCTTCCACGTCGGGCTGATCGAACGGATTGATCTCCAGAACGGATCCGGCGACGGCCGTGGCGATTTCGAAGCGAACGAATTCCTGGACGATGTGCGAAATCGAATTTTGCACGATGCGAATGATGGGATGGCCGGCGCTTTCGAGCTTCTTGAGCTTGGTCTCGTGCTCGGGATCGTCTTTGCCTTTGAGCGCAAGATCGATAAAGACCCGATCGTCGCCATAGACCGCGGGCCGGTCGAGCGGCTCGCCATCGATCGGTATCAGTCCCTTGCCATGTTTGCCGGTGGACTCCGCGAATAGCTGCTCGGCCCACGCGCCAAAGCTCGCGAGCGCGGGCGAGGGGAGTATCGTGATCTTGTCGCGGCCGCGCGCCGCGGCGGCGCCGAGCGCGATGCCGAGCGCGACGGCCGGATTCTCGGCGGGCGGCACGTCGGGACCGCAGGAGCGGATCATGCTGCGTGAGAGGCTGACGAGTTCGGCAACATTCAAGCCGGCAATCGCTGCCGGTACGAGACCGAACGGGGAGAGGACCGAATAGCGTCCGCCGATTGACGGCACGCCGTGAAAGATCCGGCGGAAGCGCTGCTCCCTGGCGCGCGCTTCGAGCGCCGAACCGGGATCGGTGATGGCGACGAACTGCCTGCCGGCACGGTCCGCTCCCCCCGTCTCGGCAACTTTGGCGAAGAAATAATCCTTCAAAATGTTCGGTTCGGTCGTTCCGCCGGATTTGCTGGAGACAATGAATAATGTGCTGCCCAGATCGAGCGCGGCTTCAAGGTCTTTGATCTGCGCCGGCACCGTGGAATCGAGGATGCACAAGCGCGGCCAGCCGTTCTGTCGGCCGAAGGTTTCCGCCAGCACTTCCGGGCCGAGGCTCGATCCGCCCATGCCGAGCAGCACCGCATCTTTGAAATTCTCTTGTTTGATATCGTCGGCGAAGGCGGCGTATTCGGCGATTTGCGCGTCATTGAGGGGATCGAGCCAGCCGAGCCAGCGATCCTCGTCGCCGTCGGTCCATAGCGATTTGTCCCGCTGCCACAACCTGCGCACAATGCCATGGCTGCGCCACTCGTCGGTAAGCTCTTCGACGCGCTTACCTAGTTGCGGATCGAGCGCCAGGTCTTGCCGGTCGATTCGTTCGCCGAGGATCTCGATGCGCTTGTGTGCGACGGCGGCCAGAAGCTTGTCGGCGGCGTCGGCAAACAGCCGTACTCCATCGCGAATGAGCTTGTCGGTGACCGCTTGCAACGAGACGCCGGCGCGATCGAGTTCGCCGAGCAGGCGCTGCGCTTCGGCGACGTCGGAGGTCAGCGTGTCATGGAGCTTGCCGTGATCGCGGAAAGCATCGATCGTCGCCAACGGCATGGTATTGATCGTGTGCGGGCCGATCAGTTCCTCGATATAAAGAACGTCGCTGTAGGCTTTGTTCTTGGTCCCGGTCGAAGCCCATAACAGCCGCTGCGGCTTGGCGCCGTTCGCCGCCAGCGCGTGCCAGCGCTCGCCGGCGAACAGTCGCAAATAACGTTGATACGCGAGCTTGGCGTTGGCGACCGCGACTTTGCCCTTGAGCGCGGCGAGGCGGGCTTTCTCGTCGGGATCGTTGGCACGTGCGATCTTTTCGTCGAGGAGCTTGTCCACCTCGGTGTCGATGCGGCTGACAAAGAAACTCGCCACGCTCGCGATCTGCGAAATGTCCTCGCCCCTGGCGGCCAGCGCCTCAAGGCCGGACAGATAGGCCTCGACCACTTGCTCGTAGACCTGCTGGGCAAACAACAAAGTGATGTTGACGTTGATGCCGTCGGCGGTCAGGTCGTGAATGGCGGGCAGGCCTTCCGGCGTGGCCGGCACCTTCACCATCAAGTTCTTGCGATTGACTTCCCGCCACAGCCGCTTGGCCTCCTCGATGGTGCCTTGCGTGTCCGTCGCCAGATATGGCGAGACTTCAATGCTGACGAAGCCGTCGGTGCCGTGGGTCGCGTCGAAAACCGGACGCAGCACGTCGGTGGCGCTGCGAATATCCTCGACCGCGAGCTTCTCGAAGATCTGCCCGGGCGAGGGATCCTCCTTCTGCAGCATCCGCCGGATGCCGTCGTCATATTCCTTGGTGCGGCCGATGGCCTGCTCGAAGATCGAAGGGTTTGACGTCACCCCGCGCAAGCCATCCTCGTCGACCAGCTTCTTCAATCCGCCATCGGCGATGAAGCCGCGCGAGAGAAAATCGAGCCAGACCGCTTGGCCATGATCCTGCAGCGCTTTCACCGGGTTCATTGCGGATGCTTCCTTGGGCGCTCAACCTCTGATGCTTGGCTCTGGTGCCTGGCAATCTGATCTTTGGCGGCTTGTAACACCCGCTCGGCAACAAATCCGAATTTCTGCATCAATCCGGTCCCCGGCGCCGAGCCGCCGAATGTGTGCATGCCGATGATCGTTCCCCCCGGCCCGGCATAGCGGTCCCAGCCGATCACCGCACCAGCTTCGACCGTGACCCGCGCCTTGACGTGCGCCGGAAGAACCTGCTCGCGATAAGTATGATCCTGCGCTTCGAACAGCTCCCAGCTTGGCATGCTCACGACCCGCGCAGCAATTCCCTCCTGTGTCAGCTGTTCGTAAGCGGTGACGCAAAGCTGCACTTCGCTGCCGCTGCCGATCAGGATCACGTCCGGATTATTCGATCCCGCCATGACATAGGCGCCGCGGGCAAGCCCGTCGGCTGAGGCGTAACGGGTGCGGTCGAAGGTTGGCAGCTTCTGCCGGCTGAGCACCAGGCAGGCGGGCCGGTCGGTCAGCGTCATGATCACTTCATAAGCCGCGCGCACCTCGTTGGCGTCGGCGGGCCGCAGCACCACAATGTCGGGTATCGCGCGCAGCGCCACGATCTGTTCGATCGGTTGATGCGTCGGCCCGTCCTCGCCGAGCCCGATCGAGTCGTGGGTGAAGACGTGAAAGGCAGGAATCTCCATCAGCGCAGCGAGCCGGATCGAGGGCCGCATATAGTCGCTGAAGGTGAGGAACGTGGCGCCGAAGGCGCGCAGCTTCGACAGCACCAGGCCGTTGACAATGGCGCCCATGGCGTGTTCGCGCACGCCAAAATGCATGACGCGTCCGCCGGGCTCGTCGGCTTC
>JBQCCX010000343.1:0-2350 GCA_051961815.1 Xanthobacteraceae bacterium | reverse complement strand
CGAGTATTGCGGGAGGAGGATATGGACGACTGGTCGAGCATTCGGCTGTGCGACGTGGTGAATCTCATCCTCGGCGGCGTCCTGTTCTTTTCACCGTGGTTGTTTGACCTGTCCTACGGGGCGCAATGGCAGACGGCGTCCATCGTCGGCATCCTCATTGCGGTGCTGTCGATTGCGGCGCTGGCGGCTTTTGCGGTGTGGGAAGAATGGTTCATCCTCGTTGCCGGGATCGGGCTGATCGTATCGCCCTGGCTGCTCGGCTTCCAGAACAGCGGCGCGATGATCATCGATGTAGCGATCGGGGTGGTGGTTACGGTCTTGGCCGCCTTCGAGGTCTGGCTGACGCGCCAGGAGAGAACGCAAGACAGCGCGGGGGATAGAGCGCAAGTCGCGGCAAGCGACTGATTCGCCTCGCAGGGGACGAATCAAAAGGGGGACACGATCGTGTGTCCCCCCATTCCAACCCCCCGTCAAAAACTATCAGACCAATTCCTCGGCATATTGAAGCCGCCAGTCGGTCGGCGTCGGGGCATAGGCCAGATTCTTGGCTGTGCCTTGGTACCGCGCTGCCGCCGCGACGGCCGAAATCCCGATCTGCCCGTAGCAGGCATCGAGGGCGGGGCGCGGCTCGCTTTGGGCGTCACTGCCGGAAATCTCACGTCGTTCAGCCGTTTGGCTCATTGTTCTGTTACGCTCGGCAGTCCCATTCGCCATAACCAAACCCCGTTCGTTTCCCTGTGGATATGAAAGCAAGCCTCTAGGCGGCGAGTGAGGCGGAAATGGGCGGCAAATCGTGTCTTGCCGTGACATTCCCGTCCCGGCAATTACCTGCACCGAGCCTGGTAAACCCCCGCTTAACGGCTCGGGATCATAGTTCTGACCGCGGTCGCGATCCGGTTCTGCAGGGCGAAGGTCGGGTTATCCACCCCAGTCCCGGGAACTGCGGCATTCCTGCAACACCTAGCCGGGACCTTGCTGTGAGCCGCCGCTAATGTCTGGCACCGCCACGACGCTTTTTGGTATTGGGGTTCACGGGTACTGGCTTAGCCGGCCTCAGGGGCCGGGCTGTGGGAGCGTCGACGCGTTATGAGAGTATCGGGCATCGCTTTCGTCATCATCGGGCTTGCGCTGGGCGGCTGCATGCAGGAGACGCTCCAGCCGTCAACGCAGGCCAATTGGAATGCGCGTGACAAGCAGTTGATGGCCAATCTGCCCTACGCGCAGGCCTCGATTCCTGAGGCTTATCAGCGCCACATCGTCGACTACACACGCAAAGAGGCGGCCGGAAGCATTGTCATCGATAGCGACAACAAGTTTCTCTATTACGTGCTGCCGAAAGGGCAGGCGATCCGCTACGGCATCGCCGTCGGCGAGGAGGCGCAGTCCTGGAGCGGAATCGCCAAGATCGGCCGCTTGGAAGAATGGCCGGCTTGGGTGCCGACCTCCGGCGAGCAGGCGCGGCTCGGTCCGCTGCCGGCTTATGTGACCGGCGGCCCGCACAATCCGATGGGCGCCCGCGGCATGTACCTCTATTCCGGCAACAAGGACACGCTGTACCGCATCCACGGCACCAACCAGCCGGAATATATCGGCCAGGCGATCTCGTCCGGCTGCATCCGGATGACCAACGAGGACGCGATCGATCTCTATAACCGCGTCAAGATCGGCACCATCGTCGTCGTGCTGGCGCCGAAGCAGAACGATTCGCCGTTCAGCGCGATGATGGCGGCGGGTCCGCAGCCGAAGGCGGGGCGGACCAACTGATTGCAAGAATCTTGGATGGAACGCGATGCGGCGCCGGCACGTCCGGCGCCGTTTGTTTTTGCGTCGTGAAAATCCGCCGCCGAGCAGAGAGATCAGGCTTGATCGAGGCGCTCGCGCCGGACCCAATCGAGGGTGTTATCGAGCGCGCGCCCGAGCCGGTCGAACAACTCGTCGATTTCGGCCGCGGCGATGATCAGCGGCGGGCACAATGTAAGGACATCGCCCATCACCGAACGCACGATCAGTCCCTCGGCCTCGGCAAAGCGCACCGCGCGCGGGCCGACGCCTTGCCCGGGCGCAAAGCCTTGCCGGGTTTTTTTGTTGACCACCAGTTCGACACCGCCGATCAGGCCGAGCCCGCGCGCCTCGCCGACCAGCGGATGATCGTTGAGCGCGGCCAGGCGCGCCTGGAATTGCGGCGTACGCTCGGTCACGTGCGCAAACATTCGGTCGCGCGCATAGATCTCGATGGCTTTGAGCGCGACCGCGGCCGAAACCGGGTGGCCGCCATAAGTGAAGCCGTGGCCGAAGGCCCCGATCTTCTTACTTTCACTCAGCAGCGCCTGATACATGATCTCCGGAATCA
>JBQCCX010000342.1:0-4493 GCA_051961815.1 Xanthobacteraceae bacterium | reverse complement strand
CTGCAATATCGAAACGCGACATCGAACGTAGCGGCGTTCGCATATCGTGACCTGGCGATCAGCGCCGGGCCGATGATCAGATTCTGACGAGGCCTCGATGACCGCAAAATTTCAAGCCCTGATCTTGGTGTTGGCGCTCGGCGTCGGCCCGGCTGCGGCGCAGCAGGTCGGCACCACGACCGCGGTCAATCCCAGCACCGAGGGTACGCCCCCCGGTGGCACGACCAGCACTCTCACTATCGGCGCGCGCGTGCTGCACAAGGAACGCATCCACACTTCGGCGACCGGATCGGTGCAGCTGCTGTTTCTCGACAAAAGCACGCTGAGTATTGCGCCGAATACCAGTCTGGTGATTGACGAATTCGTCTACGATCCCGCTTCCAATAGCGGCCACATGCTGACCAAATTGACGCAAGGCACACTGCAATATGTCGGCGGCCAGCTAAGCCATCAGGGCGCGGTCACGATCACAACGCCGGCAGCGACGATCGGCATCCGCGGCGGCATCGGCGTCATCACCGTTGGCCCGAGCGGAACGCAGGCCAGCAATGTGAAGGGCATCCTGACCGCTCAGAACGGCGCCACCACAACGCAAATTATCACCGGCTTTACGTTGAACATTGCCGGTTGGAACACGCCGCCGGGACCGCCATTTCCGACTCCGCCGGAGCTGGTCATTCACAACATCACCATCGTTTCGAGCGTGAACGGGCAGACCGGCGGCGGACCGTCGCTTCACAACTTGCCCACGCTCGGCTTTACCTGCGGTACTTCTGCGACGCCGGCATGCCCGCAATCGCCGTGGCAGCCGACCAATACCGGCGAGAACGACGCCACGCAGATCATCGGCGATGCGACGCACCTCGGATCGCAGCCAAATCCGCCGCCGCCGGTCATAATTCCGGACCTCGGCAACCGCGTGCGCTGACGCGATGCGCGGTCGCGATAACAGTCGCAGCGGCGCGCACAGCGCGTGTTGACCGCGGAGCAAAGTTTCCGCAGCATTCGATCGGCTGTCTTCGTCGTAGCGAGGCCGGAGCGGATATGAGCGACACGACCATTGCCGCCGTTCGCGCCACCATGCTGCGCGTGCCGTGGCCGCAGACGCCCTGGCTCAAGGGCCATGCCTTTGGCCCGGCGCGCGAATTTCTGGTCGTGGATGTCGAGACCCGCGGCGGCATTTCCGGAATGGGCTATTTGTTTCTGTTCCGCCCGGCCATGCGAACGATCGCCGCCTGCCTCGACGAATGCTTGATCCCGCGCGTCATCGGCAAAGACGCGAGCGCGGTCGAGGCGGTCTGGCAAGATCTGTGGCGCTCAACCGTCACCTATGGCCGCGCCGGCATTGCGGTCATGGCGATGTCGGCGCTCGACATTGCGCTGTGGGACGTGCTCGGCAAAGCCGCCAAGCTTCCGCTGCACCGGCTGTGGGGGCATTATCGCGCGCAATTGCCGGCTTACGGCAGCGGTTGCTTTCGCGGCAGCGGCGGCGACGGCATGATCGCAAAAGCGCTGCACTACAAGGAGCGTGGTTACAAGGCGATCAAGATGCAGGTCGCGCACACCGCCGATCTCGCCACCGACCTCGACAACGTCCGGCGCATGCGTGAGGCCGTCGGTCCCGACATCGACATCATGATCGACGTCAATATGGGCTGGACCGCAGACATAGCGATCCAAATGGGCCGCAAGTTTGAGGATTATGATGTGTATTGGCTGGAAGAGCCGGTCGTGCCCGACGATTTTGCCGGCTATCTGCGCATCGCCGAGGCGCTCGATCTGCGGATCGTCGGCGGCGAGACCCATTTCACGCGATTTGATCTCAAGCCGTTCTTCGAGAATCCGCGGCTGCCGATCCTGCAGCCCGATCCGATGCGCGGCGGCTTGACCGAATTGCGCAAGATCGCGACCGTCGCCGACACGTGGGGCATGACCATCGCGCCGCATCTCTTTCCGGAGCTCAACGTGCAGTTGCTCGCTTCGATTCCGAACGGGCTATGGATCGAGGATATGGGGCTGGCCGACGATATCTTCGTCGAGCCGGTGCCGGTGACCGATGGAATGATCACCGTACCGGAGCGTCCCGGCCATGGCCTCGCCTTCAAGCCGGAGATCCTGCGCGATTGCGCGATCAGGAATTAAGTGGCTGACCCGGCCGGCTGCCGAGTACACTCCAGAGCGCAACCTGACGTGCGGCTTGGGGCTGGAATGAGAAAGGCACTTTGGGCAGCCATAATTGCGTCGGCGTTGCTGTCGAGCGGTGTCGCGCGCGCCGGCTTTGTCGACGACAATGCGACATTCAGCTTGGCCATCTCCGCGCTGCGCGACGCCATCGGCCAGCATGCCCGCGCATTGCGAATCGCCGGCGACAGCAATGGCATCGAAATCGACGCGCAGGATCCTCACAATCCCAATCACATCAATCGCTTCCGCTACGGGATCGTCACCTATATGGGCGTGCCGCTGCGGCGTTTGAGCGGGCCGGATCCGGTTAATCCGGCGCTGATCAATCCCGACATCGAGGCAAATTTGTTTGATCTTGATTCGATCAATTTCCCCGCGGCGCCGAAGCTTATCACCGACGCGATTGCACGTGCTCATTTGCAGGACGCCGCGGCCGTCACGGGCATGGAGATTGCCCGGCAGGTCTTCATTTTGCCAGAGCCGACGAGCGGCGAGGTGCGATGGACGCTGCATGTCGACAGCGGTCGCGAGCGAGCCGAGATTTTCGCTGACGCGCAAGGCGTCATTGTCGGCGCCGATGTCAGCGGCACGGAACGCGCCAAAATGCTCAACATTCTCAAGGAACCCGCGCTTGCCGCGCAAGCGGCCGCGGCGTTTGGCGACGTGATCAGCACGGACCGCGTTGTGACCAAGGTCAGCATCGATAAAAAAACGGTCGCCTTCGGCACCAGCATCCCTGACAAGTCCCGGATTATCACCAGCAGCATGCCGGTAACTGAGACCTTCACTTGGGATCTTAACGGCTTGCAGCGTCGTCTCGGCTCGATCGACGTCACCAGGCAAACCGGCGCAGCACCGCCCATGGCGTTTGCAATCGCTGACGTCGATTGGACGATCCTCGGCAAACTCGAAGATGCTGCGATCGCGAAAGCCGGCGTGCCACGGGCGCTCGTCACTCGTGTCGGGCTTGCGGGCTCGAGCGAACAGCCGGGGCAACCCGCCCTGCTTTGGACTGTTGAAGTGACCGATCCGGACGGCGAAATTACGCGGGTTTTCGCCGATACCAAGGGCACCATTACGCGTGTTCTGTTGCCGGAATCGCGCCGCCCCAAAATCGACTGGCGCGATCCGGCCGCACTTGCCGGCGCCATCGTGCGGATCGGCGCGACTTTTGGCCCGGACGCCAAGATCGCGTCAATCGTCGCCGACGAGCGGCAAGCGCGCATCACTCTTGACGATCCGGTGCATGGCGGGCAGCCGGCGACGTTCGAATTCTCCGCCGACGGCGTAACGCGCGCGACAATCAGCTTCTCGCTGGAATCGATGGGCCCGCGCTTTGCCGTCGTCGACCTGGCCGGATTGAACGAGCAGAAGCTGGCCGCGCTCGAAGCCGACGCGCTCAAGAAACTCGGCGGCCTCAAGCAGGTTTATCTGGAAAGCGTGACGATTGGCGCGCATCCTTTCGTGCGTCAGGCCGGCGCGCACGCCATTGAGGTCCGGCTGCGGGACGTCCCCGAAGATTCCGTGCGCGCCAATTACGCCTGGATTGTTTATGATTTCAGCGGCCGCGCTTTGGATTGGTCAAAATTCTGACGCGCCGACCCGCGATTACGGATTAAAATTATGGTTCAATCGGCCCCTCAACGCGCCCAAGGTTCATTGACCATCGACCAAGGGAATGAATAATGCCCCACGTCCTCGTCAAGCTTTATTCGGGCAGATCGGAACAACAAAAGGCAAAGCTGGCAAAGGCGCTCGCGCAAGCGATCACGACGACTCTGAACTGCGGCGACGAAGCCGTTTCGGTCGCCGTCGAAGACGTCGACCCGCGGGATTGGACGGCAAAGGTTTACAAGCCGGATATCCTGAACAATCCGAAGATCTACAAGAAGCCGGGTTACGATCCGGCTGAATGATGGCTGTAGACAAACCAATAGCGCAGCGACGCTCACGAGACGTTCGTTATCGAAAGTCCGCGCCCTAGCGATTGCTCGATGCCCGATCTCGCCGCATGGGACAGTTTTTACGTGATCGTCGGCTCGGCGGCCGGCGCCCTGATCGGATTGCAATTCGTGGTGGTGACCCTGATTGCGCAACGGCCGGTGCGAGCGTCGCCGGACGGCTCCGCGGCGTTTGGCACCCCGACCGTCGTCCACTTCGGCACCGCCTTGCTGTTGGCGGCGCTTTCGCGCGTTCCGTGGCCGACGATTGCCCAGCCGGCCGTGCTCTGGGCTGTCGTCGGCTGTGGGGGAATTGCCTACGTCGCGGTCGTGTTGCGGCGCATGCGCCGGCAGGGGGTCTACGAACCG
>JBQCCX010000341.1:0-4036 GCA_051961815.1 Xanthobacteraceae bacterium | reverse complement strand
TGCGGGGCTGCACGACGCGTTAGGAGCCCATAATCCCCGGGGCCTTATCGATCCTTAAGGGAGCTGTCCCTGACCGGGCTCGTGGGCTCGGACATATGGCGCCCACCTACTTAGGTAGGGAACCCGGGATCGAGCGCTCCGACGGTCGGCGCGGCTCCGCACATTCGATGCCCTTCGGGAATATCATGAGGATTATCAGGGCCGGACTTGTTCCGGCGGCCCACGTCTTTACGCTGGGCCGGGCATGACGAGTCAGAGCCCGGGTTCGACGCCCCAAACGATAAGGAACGCGAAGGCCGAATTGCGCCGCGACGCGCTCGCCCGTCGCGAGGCTTTGCCGGCGCAAGCGCGCCAGGAGGCGGCCGAAGCGATCGCGGCGCGCGATTTTCCGCTTCGCATCGCTTCGGGGACCATCGTTTCCGGATTCATGCCGCTGAAAAGCGAGATCAATCCGCTGCCGCTCTTGCGCAAGCTCGCCGATGGCGGGGCGAGCCTTGCGCTTCCGGTGGTGGCGGGCCGCGGCAAGCCGCTGACCATGCGCGCCTGGACCTGGGGCGAACCGCTCGTTGCCGGTGTGTGGGGCATCCGCGAGCCTCCGCTCGCCGCGGCGGAAGTGGACCCCGATGTGATTTTGGCGCCGCTGCTTGCATTCGATCGTGCCGGATACCGCATCGGTTATGGCGCCGGCTATTACGATTTGACGCTCGCGCATTTGCGCAAAAAAAAGCCTATTACCGCAGTCGGAATTGCTTTCGCCGCTCAGGAAATCGAAACCGTGCCAAGAACTGCCTTCGACGCGCGGCTTGATCTTGTGCTAACCGAAACCGAGACCATCGACTTTCGGAACGCCTGAGCATGCGTATCCTTTTTGTCGGCGATATTGTCGGGCGCAGCGGGCGCAATATCGTTTGCGAACGTCTGCCCAATCTGGTGCGCGACTGGAAGCTCGATCTGGTCGTCGCCAATGGCGAGAATGCGGCCGGCGGTTTCGGCATCACCGAGACGATTTATCGCGAACTCATCGATTGCGGCGTCGATGCGGTGACGCTCGGCAATCACGCCTGGGATCAAAAGGAAGCGCTGGTGTTCATCGAACGCGCGCCGCGCCTGATCCGTCCGATCAATTATCCGGCCGGTACGCCGGGACGCGGCGTGGCGCTGATCGAGAGCAAGAGCGGCAAGCGTGCGCTCATTGTGAATGCCATGGCGCGGATTTTCATGGACCCGCTCGAGGATCCCTTTGCGGCCGTCGAACGCGAGCTCGCCGCGTGCGCGCTCGGCCGCGGCGCCGATGCGGTGATCGTAGACTTTCACGGCGAGGCCACGAGCGAAAAGCAGGCGATGGGCTATTTCTGCGACGGCCGCGCCAGTCTCGTGGTCGGCACGCATACCCATGTGCCGACGGCGGACTTACGCATCCTGTCGGGCGGCACCGCCTACATCACCGATGTCGGCATGACGGCCGATTTCGATTCCATCATCGGCATGAGCAAGGAGGAGCCGCTGCAGCGATTCCTGCGGCGAATTTCCTCGGCGCGGTTCGAGCCGGCGAGCGGCGCGGCAACTTTGTGCGCCGTCGCCGTGGAGACCGATGCGGCGACGGGGCTTGCGGTTCGTGTCGCCCCGGTGCGGCTTGGCGGCGTGCTGGACGAAGCGCGGCCGGCATTCTGGACCTAGTTATTATGTTCGCGAGCCCAGTCGTTACGATGTGTTTCCCATCCCGCCAGGTCGCCCTTGCCTCAAGGCCGCTAAAGGGTTGAGGAGCAGTGCATGGGCCGGACCACTGCGCTGCGCGAAGCGATCAGGCGAGACTTCGTTCCGTTTCTCCGGGACAAGGGCTTTGTGTCCGAGAAGCAAACGGCGCTGATTTATCCATTTTGTAAGACCGATTCAGATGTCGTATTCGAATGCAGCGTGCAGTGGGAAAAGTATGGGAGCCCTCGGTTCATTCTGAATTTCTCCAAGCGCGGGCCTGAGGGCCTGATTGCGAGCGGGCGACTCGCTCCAGGTCAAGGGCGATGGACCGAAGGGTGGTTTCGCCAAGATCGCCCATGGCTGCAAAGGCTCGCCTTCTTCTCCAAGCTCTATCCGCCCGAGAAAGTCGTCGCACAGCTAAAGACGCTGTTCGTCGAGGTGGAGGACTATTGGAAGTCGGGGACGGTTGGCCCGCATGTCCATTTGTTGCCGGTCCCGAGACGGCCCAGGACGGACGGATAGCGGGTTTCGATCCAAAAGTTTCGATTCAAGTCCGCCTTTCCTTGAACTGCGCGCCGGCCCACCCTAATAAAAAGACAATCGTCTCGAATAATTGCTTAGGACTGCGCCGAGGAACTTCGGATGGCCGGACATTCGCAATACAAGAACATCATGCACCGCAAGGGCCGCCAGGATGCGGTCAAGTCGAAATTGTTCGGCAAGCTCGCCCGCGAAATCACCGTGTCGGCGAAGTTGGGGCTGCCGGATCCGGATATGAATCCGCGGCTGCGCGCGGCCATCATCGCCGCCCGCGCCGAGAACATGCCCAAGGACAATATCGACCGCGCGATCAAGAAGGCGAGCGGCGGCGAAGGCGAAAACTACGAACAGATCCGCTACGAGGGTTATGGTCCCGGCGGTGTCGCGGTCATCGTCGAAGTCCTGACCGACAATCGCAATCGCGCTGCCGGCGAGGTTCGTTCGACCTTCACCAAAAGCGGCGGGAACCTCGCCGAAACCGGCGCGGTGTCGTTCATGTTCGACCATGTCGGGGTCATCGAATACGACGCCAAGGCGGCGGCAGCGGAGGCGATGTTTGAAGCGGCGCTCGAAGCCGGCGCGGATGATGTTGTTTCCAGCGCTGAGGGCCATGAGATTTACGCGGCGCAGGATCGCTTCGGCTCGGTGGCCAAGGCGCTCGAGGCCAAATTCGGCGAGCCGCGCAAGGCCTCATTGGTCTGGCGGCCGCAAAATACGGTCGCCGTTGACGATGAGCAGGGCGAGCGGCTGCTGAAGTTAATCGAGAACTTGAACGAGCACGACGATGTCCAGAATGTCTATGCCAATTTCGAGGTCTCGGACGCGCTCGTGACCCGGATGAGCGCCTAGCAATCAACCGGCCCTGTTAGGACGCCAAGTCCTTTTAGCGTCCCGTTAGCATCGCTTTAGCTGCGCTTCAGCCTTTGGCGGCAGATCCTTGTGTTAAAGCGCAGATCGCCCGTCCGGTTGTCTCGGAACGCCGGGGGATGGCTGTCATGCTATGAACGAAGCGGCATGACCCGCCCGATTCGCATTCTTGGCATCGACCCCGGGCTCCGCCGCACCGGCTGGGGCGTGGTCGAGATCGCCGGCAACCGGCTCGGCTTTCTCGGCTGCGGTTCGGTGCTGACCGATGACCGTGCCTTGCTTGCGGTGCGGCTCGTGGCGATCCACGACGGGCTTATGCGGATTCTCGACCAATACCGGCCGGATGAGGCTGCGGTGGAGGCGACCTTCGTCAACAAGGACGCCACGGCGACATTAAAACTCGGCCAGGCCCGCGGCATCGCCATGGTCGTGCCGGCAAAAGCCGGCGTGCCGGTCGCCGAATATGCGCCGAATTTGGTGAAGAAGAGCATCGTCGGCGCCGGTCATGGCGACAAGGCGCAGGTGCGGATGATGATTGGGGTGTTGTTGCCAAAAGCCGACCCGGCTTCGGACGACGCCGCCGACGCGCTCGCGGTTGCGGTGACCCACGCGCACCATCGGCAGAGCGTGATCCTGAAAGTCGCGGCGAGATGAATGGTTTTTTGCATGTTGTCATTCCGGGACGGCCCGGAGGGCCGGACCCGGAATCCATAACCACAGAACCGAAAGGGCCGAGTTTGTCCTTGGAAATTCGTGATTATGGATTCCGGGCTCCTCGCTTCGCTCGGCCCCAGAATGACGAGCTGCTTTTTTGGGTCCAATCATGATCGGCAAGCTCAAAGGTCTGATCGAATCCTACGGCCAGGATTCCGTCATCGTCGACGTCAATGGCGTCGGCTACGAGGTGCATTGCTCGGCGCGCACGCTGCAGGAA
>JBQCCX010000340.1:0-2130 GCA_051961815.1 Xanthobacteraceae bacterium | reverse complement strand
GGCCACCAGAGCCTGCTGGTCAAATTGCCGCAGACCGGCGCCGTGCTGCTCTCGGGCGACGCGGTGCACTTCCGCGAGAATTGGGAGAACCGCCGCGTGCCGGAGGGCAACGACAGCAAGGACAAGACCGCGGCCTCGATGCAGCGCATGGCCGACGTCATGGCCAAGGAAAAGGCGCAGCTTTGGATCAATCACGACAAGGCCCAGCGCGATGGGCTGAAGATGTCGCCCGACTACTACAACTGAGCATGTTTCGGTGTGCCGGCAGCCCCTGTGGCGCGCTCCTGGTGCCCGGTTTGCGAAGTGCGTGATAGAGCGCTGCACACTCCGGCACGAACTTCGAAAACCAAAGGGCACTAGCAACTCTGTGATTCCAGTGCCGCTTTTCGATTTGATATTCCTGAAATGGATTTGCGGCACACGGTGCAGGAAGTTCAAATCGGCGGCACTAGTGCCCCGGTTTTCGAAGTTCGTGATACAGCGCTGCACACTCCGGCACGAACTTCGAAAACCAAAGGGCACTAGCAACTCTATGATTCTAGTGCCGCTTTTCGATTTGAAATTCCTGAAATGGATTCGCGGCACACGGTGCAGGAATTTCAAATCGGCGGCACTAGTCGCATCGGTGATCGCTGCGGCGCAGGCGCAGAGCGGTTATCCCAATCGCGTGGTGACGCTGATCGTGCCCTATCCGGCGGGCGGCACAGCCGACCTTCTGTGCCGCTTCGCCGCCGACAAGGCGGGCAGCAATCTCGCGCAGCAGGTGGTGGTCGAGAACCGGCCCGGCGGTGCGGGCGGCCGGGTCGGCACCGAGGCCGTGTTGCGCGCGCCACCGGACGGCTACACCTTTCTTTGCGCGGCTCAGCTCACGTTCAGCGTCACGCACCTGCTCTTTGCGAAAGCGTCGTTTGACACGCGCGCGCTCGAGCCGGTCAGCGTGCTTGCGACCTATCCGCTGATCCTACTCGGCCGCGCCGACCTTCCCTTCAATGATTTGCAGGAGCTCCTCGCCTATGCCCGCGCCAATCCCGGCAAGATCAATTACGGCCACCAGGGCAAGGGCCAGACCGGACATCTCCTCGGCGAACTGATGATGCTGAAGGGCAAGTTCCGCATGACGGAGATTCCCTATCGCGGCAGTGCGCCCGCCATCAACGATCTGCTTGCCGGGAACATCGACCTGGTGCCGGACTATCTTCTTGCCAACAAATCCAACATTGACGCCGGCAAGCTCAAGTTGATTGCCACCGGCAGCGGCGAGCGGCTCAAGGATTACCCGCGCGTTCCGACCGTGGCGGAAACCTTGCCGGGCGTGTTCGCCGATACGTGGATGGCGGTGGCAGCACCTCCGGGGACACCCGCAGAGATCGCCAAAAAAGTGTCGCAGGCGATCGGGCAGGGATTCCGTGAGCCGGAATTGCGCGCGCGCATCCGTGCGCTGGAAGCGGATCCCCTCGCCAGTACGCCGGAGGAGATGCGTGCCTTGATCCGGCAAAGCCTCAAAACGTGGGGACCCGTGATCGAGGCGGCCAAGATCGTCGTGGAATGAACCAGGATGGCGGGTGAATCCGCGGTTGTGAGGAGGCGCTGATGGCGCGCAGCGGAGTCGATCGCCCTCGAGCATTGCGGCGGAGCGGGATCGCCGCCGTGCTCGCCGTCATCGCCATCGTGGCGGCTTTGCCCGGCCGCGCGCAGGACTATCCGTCACGCACGGTCAAGATCATCGTGCCGTTTCCCGCCGGCGGCACCGCCGACGTGATGCCGCGCATCGTCGCCGACTGGCTGACGAAGAAGTGGGCACAGCCGGTGGTGATCGAGAACCGCACCGGCGCCGCCGGCAATATCGGCGCCGAGGCGGTCGCCAAGGCCGACCCCGACGGCTACACGCTGCTCGCGGCGCCGCCGCCGCCGCTCGTCATCAACCAGAACCTCTATCCCCGGCTCGGTTACGATCCGACCGAGTTCGTGCCCATCGTGATCATGGGCCGCGTGCCGAATGCGCTCGTGCTCAGCGCCAAGCAGCCGCTGGCGAGCGTCGCCGACGTGATCGCCTATGCCAAGGCCAATCCCGGCAAGCTCACCTGCGCGACCCAAGGCAACGGCACCACCTCGCATCTGACCTCCGAACTG
>JBQCCX010000339.1:0-11942 GCA_051961815.1 Xanthobacteraceae bacterium | reverse complement strand
TTCTGCCTGGAGCCAATCGAGGCGGTAACTGCCGGCGGGCGCCAGCGATCGCGCAAGCGCAGGAAGAAGCACCCTTAATTCGCGCTGCAGCGGAAATGGTGGATTGACGACGATCAGCCCGGAGCCGGTCAAGGCGGCGTCCGCGCGCCGCGGTGCGACCGCCAATTCGCAGCGAAGGATTTTGGGCACGTCGAGTCGGCGCAGACGCCCCGCCAGCGCATCCGGCGCCTCGCGTGCTTTGATCGGATACCACAAGACGTAAACTCCGCCCGGCCACTTGCGATGCGCCTGCGCCAAAGCGTCGGACATCCGGGCGAAGTCCTCACTCTCCTCATAGGGCGGATCGATCAGGATCAGGCCGCGGCGCTCCTTGGGCGGGATGTTGGCGGACAGCGCGATCCAGCCGTCGATGGCGAGCGTCTTGGCGCGGGCATCGCCGCGCAGTGCGGCCTTCAGCGCAGCCGCCACATTGGGTTCGACTTCGCAGGCGATAAGCCGGTCTTGCCGCCGCAACAGCGCTTTGACGATCAGCGGCGACCCGGGATAGGCGCGTAGCGTCCCGCGAGGATTGAGCGCCGCAACGATGTCGAGATACGGCGTCAGCAGCGCGTGCGCGGCGTCGGTTTTGCCATCGCCAGAGGGCGGCCGGGCGAACAGACGCCCGATCCCATCCCGCCATTCGCCGGACCGCGCGGCTTGCGGCCCGAAAAGGTCGTAGCGGCCAGCGCCGGCGTGAGTATCGATGACGCGGAAGGCCGCCGGCTTTTGCCGTAAATAATCGAGAATGCGCGTGAGCACGACATGCTTGTGAACGTCGGCGAAATTGCCGGCGTGGAACGCATGCTGATAATTCATGTCACGTCGCGATCCGGCCCATCTAGTGGTCCGATTCTAACATTCGCATCGGCGTGCCGGGGTGTCTCGTGCGAATGTTAGAATCGAAGGACCGCTAGCAAATATCAATTTTAGTGGAGCTATGGATTTGACATTCGCTTTCACGAGTTCGCGGCCAGCTGGTAGCGAATGTCAAATCCGCTCCACTAGCCGGACTTGGACTTAACTTCGATCAGGAAAAGCCCGCACCAGCCTTAGCTGCCGCGCACTGGCGGCATTCTCAGCGGCTCGCGGCTGCAGCTGCGTTTGGCAATCTCCGCGCAATCACGGAAATGCAGATCCTTGGAAAGGCAAAGCCGCACTTCGGTCAACCGCTTGGCGTCGCAGCCGACCGCCATCGCACCCGGCGACAATCCGGGATTGGCCTTGATAAAAGCCTCCGCGACGGCGCGCGGGGTGACGCTGAGCGCCTCCTTGAGATCGGCGAATTCCGGCGGGATTTTTACCGCGGCGCGCGCTTTGCGCACGGTCTCGAAATATACGCGCGGCGATTGGCCGGAACAGGTGCCGTGGCGATCCCATTCGTTGTAGATCAGTCGCGGCGCCGGCATCAGATCGAGCATCGAGGAAACCACGCCGCGATAGAGCCGCGGAGCCGGTATCTGACAATATTCAGGAAAGCCGTCGTTATATTGCGGCCATAGCCCATGGACGACAAACGAATAGGGCCGCGGACCGCATTGCACATTAGCCGCCGCCCGCGCGGCGCCCCGCTCGGCGGCGCCGGCGCAAAACGACGGCGACCAGGACAGGGACAGAACGTAAAAATCGAATTGCCCGGGTGCATTCTGCCGTGGGTCTTCCGCTGTCGCCGCTCGGGGGGTGAGCAATAACGCAAGGCACGCAACCAACAACGCCACACGCAACGCCATCCCGGTCATGACCACCCCCCTCTACGCGTTCGACAACACGCGAAAAGCTTAGACGGCCTATTGGAACAAAGCAAGAACAACTTTTCACATCCCTGTCGCAACGTGCTCAACCGCCGCGGGGACAATGGGGATTGTCGTGAGGCGGACTGAATACGGGCTGGAAACTGTCGCATTCGACCCCTAGTTTGGGGATTCGCAAGGGAGGGCCACGGCATATGGCCATTTACCGCCTATTCAAGAACGAGCCGTTCGGACCAGAAGCGATCGTCAGCATGACGCGCGTCTATGCCGACGTGTGCGCAACGCTGGGGCTCAGCGATGGCGATCACCAGGAAAACAACGCGGTGGCGGTGAAAGTGATCGAGTTTGCGCAGCGCGGGGCCCGGGACCCGATGCTGTTGCGCGATTGCGTGCTCGAAGCCTTGCGCGGCTAACCGTTACGGGCGCGCCGCCCGACAACTGGGATTATAGGCCCAGTCACGATCCAGCCCGGCAACGCAGAAATTGACGCCCCAATCCATGCCGATTACGCCGGTGTCCTCGGCGATCGAATAATAAATCGTGTGCCTGCCACCGTCATTGATGACCGCGATCCCGCTGCAGAACCGGCGTGGAATGGCTTGCGCCGCCCACGGCAAGAAGTCGAGCTCGTGGATATTCTCAAATCCGACGATGCGCAGCTCGGAATTCCAGAAGCGGAACTCCTTGGTGCGGAAATTGGCAATGATGCGGTCGAGCGCCGACGGATAATCGCAAGCCGGCACCACGCGGCGATAGCCCGGGCCTGACAGCCAGAAATCCTTTTCAAACCAGTTCGCCGCGCGTGTCGGCGAGGCTGCCAGCGCGCAAAGCGCAAGCCCCAGCATCATGCCGGCGAGGCAGTACGCCAGCATGCGACCGCGGACGGCCCACATCGCCTCGATTGTCGTCCACAAGGTGGCGCGGGAGATTGATTGCGACATAAGCCCCTCCCCTCAAGTGCCCCGATTCCGAAGTTCGTCAACGGTCGCGGCGCGCTTATACGAACTTCGGGTTCGGCTCACTGGCGCGGTTAACCGTGCCGCGACCGACCGGTCCGGTCAAGTCCTGCAACGCTGAAGATCGTCGCTTTTGCGGGCGCCTTGCCGCACAAAACGATGGCGCGAATCGGTTTTTCGCAGTTTGCTTGGGGTGCACGAACGAGCACATCGCGTGCGCGGCCGGCCCGGAACCGGTGCCAAATCTTGCTCAGGTCGCGCGTAATTTGTTGCTTCCGATTCGTCGCGTGCGTGTGCATCGCGAACCGGGGCGCTACGGCTTCGCGATGTCGTTTATCCATAGATTGTCGACAACACTGACGACCAGCCGGAACGGCTGGCGAGCCGTTTGGCTGGCATTTGGGGGAAACCACCATGGGCGAGGTGCACCGGCTTCCGGCGGCGCGGCTTTCGTTCAGCCTGCAAACTGCCGGGCGGCTGATGACAGAAATATTTCCGCAGTGGGTGCAAGATCTGGCGTTGCTGGTCGAAAGCGTCGAAACCGTACGGCCGCCGGGCGCGCTGCCGGACTGGCAGCCGGGCGCCATCGTGCGGCTGCCGTTTTCAAGAAAAGTGTGCAACGACGGCGTCGCGATCTGCACGCAGGCGTTGATGGCGCTGGCGGATACCGCGATGGTGCTAGCCTGTTCGGCCGCCTGGAACGGTTATCGGCCGATGATGTCGATCGACCAGACCACGCATTTCCTGCGCCCGGTGAATTTCGACGTGATCGCCGACGCGCGGGTGGTGCGTATCGGCCGCAATACCAGCTTCGGCCGGGTCATGCTGCTCAATGCCGCCGACCGGCGGCCGGTCGGCATGGTGGCAAGCGCCTATGCGATGCTGTGACAACAGCAAATAGCGGCCTGCGCCTGGCGCGTGTGAAGCCCGGCTACTCGCTTTTCACCGGCCGAACCCCATTTTAAGCTTTGGCACGATATCTTCTGCGAGGCTCCGCCATGATTCGAAACGTCGTGATCGCGCTCGCTGTGCTGGCCACCGCCGCCTTGGCCGGCAGTGGCGCCGCGCTCGCCTGGGGCGCCGAATTTGCCGGCCCCGGTCCGGCAGTGACCGGTAATGACACCGGCGGCATCTTCCCCTACTCGCCGGACGTCGAACCGATCTACCGGCAGATCGCCGCCGACCATTGCGCGCGCTGGGGACGCTTCGGCAAGGTCACCAGCGTTCATCGCGTCTATGGCGAATATGTCGGCTTCGCCTGCTACGACCGTCCCGGCAAGATTCACTAGTCGGCATTTTTAGCGCCAGTCACCGATGACCGACTGAACGAGCGCCAGCGCCGCGACCGCGGCCGTGTCAGCGCGCAGGATTCGCGGCCCAAGCGCCAGCCGCACCACATGTGGCAATTTGAGAAGCGCGGCACGTTCGTGGGCGGCGAAACCACCTTCCGGCCCGATCAAAACCGCAAGGGGCGCGCGCCGCGGCACCCCGGCCAGCGCCCCCAGCGGATCGGCGACATCGGCGGCCTCGTCGCAAAACACCAGATGCCGTCCCGGCTCCCAGGCCGCAAGCGCGTCGGCCAATGGCAGCGGCGCGGCAATCTCCGGCAAACAAAGAATGCCGCATTGCTCCGCCGCCTCGATGGCATTGGCGCGCATGCGCTCGAGATTGACGCGCGCGACCTGGCCATGCTGCGTGAGGACCGGGCGCAGTTGCGACACCCCCATCTCGACGGCCTTCTGCATCATGTAGTCGAGCCGTGCCGATTTGAGCGGCGCGAACAGATAATGCAGGTCAGTCGCCGCGGTTTGCGGCCGGGTCCGCTCGGCAAGGCGTAGCGCCGCCTCGCGCCGGCCGCCTTCGATGCTGCCGCGCCATTCACCGTCGTGGCCGTTGAAGACCAAAATGTCCTGGCCGTCTTTGAGCCGCAGCACGCTTTTGAGGTAATGCGCCTGGGCGCGCTCGAGCGCGACAACTGCTCCGGCGGAAAGCGGCGCGTTCACATACAGCCGCGGGGCGTGGAAATCGTAACTGGGCATGACTGGATGCCGTTCCCCCGGCGGATAGGGCTTGCGCCGCTCGGCGTCGGCGTCCGGCCCTTGCTAAGATCAATCGATCTCGGGTTAAAACGCTGTCTGCCTGAATCGGGTGTAACCAATTTGCTCAATGGGCGCGACCATGCATCTGGGGCCAAGCCGCCCTGGCGGCTGATAATGGTGTCCGGGTCCAACCGAGCTGTAGCGTCGCACCCGCCGGTTTTGCGGCGCTTTGCCGCGTTGTCGCCGAATTCACCACGTCTCTATTTGGCCCGGCCGTCACAGGGCACGCCTTTAACGGCGGCGGAATTTTGGGCAAAATCAGCAGCCTGCGGCAAGGGCGAATCGCGGGCTGCGGATGGTTCGGGAGAGGGCTATCTCATGAAAAGCGCGCGGCCGCTGCCGCTTGGTCCGGCCTCTTGTTCGATATTTGCCTTGATCCTTGGCGCGGCCTTGGCGCTTGGTCCTTTCACCGGCGGCCGCGCTTGGGCGCAATTCCCGGCGCCGCCCGGCGGCGCGCAATGCAACGATTTCGGCAAGCTCACCGCCGAAGCGCAGAAGCGCAGCGCCTTGGTCAGCGCCGCGATGAAGGCCAAAGCCGACCGTAAGGAACTCTGCACGCTGATGACGAACTTCGTCGCCGCCGAAACCACGGTGGTCAAGTTTCTTCAAGACAACAAGGTCTGGTGCGGCGTGCCGGACCAGGTGCTCACGGTGTCGAAGGCCAATCACGAAAAATCGCTGAAGTTCCGCACCCTGGCCTGCAGCGAAGAAGGGCCGCGCCCGAAGGCGCCCACGCTGAGTGACGCCATAAGATCGCCAAGCGTCGATACCGCCAAGAACACCAAAACCGGCCGCGGCACGTTCGATACTTTGACCGGGAATCCGCTGGCGCGATGAGAGAGGCGGCCGGCCGGGTTGCGGACGCGACCGGCAACTGGGTCGACAACCTCGCCCCGTCCTGGTCGCGCCCCTATCTGCGGCTGGCGCGGCTCGATCGTCCGATCGGCTCGTGGCTTCTGCTGTTGCCGTGCTGGTGGTCATCGGCGCTGGCCGCCGTTGCCGCCGGCTTAAGCCTGCCGAACTTGTGGCACATCGCGCTGTTTTTCATCGGCGCTTTTGCCATGCGCGGCGCCGGTTGCACCTGGAACGATATCGTCGATCGCGATCTCGACCGCGCCGTCGAGCGCACCCGATCGCGGCCCATTCCGTCCGGCCAGGTCAGTGTCGCACAGGCCGCGGTGTTTTTGATCGTGCAATCGCTGGTCGGGCTGTTGGTGCTGCTCGCGTTCAATGCATTTACCGTCGCGCTCGGCATCGCTTCATTGGCGATCGTGGCGGTTTATCCGTTCATGAAACGGATCACCTATTGGCCGCAGATCGTGCTGGGCCTCGCGTTTTCCTGGGGCGCGCTGATGGGCTGGGCGGCTCTGTTCGGCCGCCTCGATCTGCCGGCGCTGTTGTTCTATGCCGGATCGATTGCCTGGGTGATCGGCTACGACACGATCTATGCCCATCAGGATCGCGAAGACGACGCGCTGATCGGCATCAAATCGACGGCTCTGCTGTTCGGGCCGCGCACGAAGACGATGCTGGCACTGTTTTATTCCGCCGCGGCCGTTCTCATCGGCGCGGCCGGCTTTCTCGCCGGCGGCGGGCTCGTCTTCGCGCTTGGGCTTGCCGCCTTTGCCGCGCATCTGGCTTGGCAGATCGCGCGGCTCGATATCGCCGATCCCGACAATTGCCTCGCGGTCTTCAAATCCGATCGCGATGCCGGATTGATCCTGTTCGCGGGCCTGGTCATGCAGGCGGCTTTCGCGCGATAGCGCACGGGTCCCGCCGTTCAAAACGGCGTGTTCGCTCTGCACTCCTCACTCGCCAGCATGCCGACAAAGTTGTACCTTGGCTGGCGAACGGCGATCGAGAGGCGTTCATGCCCAGCGCCAACGATTATTTCAAAATGGCGGAAGAGTGCTACCGCTTGGCGAACGAGGCCAAGACCGAGGTCGACCGTCTGGCATGCCTCGATCTTGCTCGCACTTGGCTCGAAGCGGCGGCGCAGCAAGATGAGGCGGAGAGACGCACGCGCGAAACGCCGCCGCGGCATTAGCCGATCTTCCGGAACTATCCGGCAACTTTTATCCCGCGAGAACCGGATAAAGGGCTAGCGCGGTCTTGCCGAAGATCCAGTCCTGATCCGATGGCCTGGCGAAGGAAAACGCAGTCCTGGCTGCGCCGAGTATTTCCGCCAGCGTGCCGACGGAGTTGGGGAAATTGGAGCCCCAGCCGATCCGCGAGGCGCCAAACGCATCGATCAGTTTGCCAAAAAACGTCTCCGGCGTGCCGTTGCCCCAGCTTTTTGGGCTGACGTTAATCGGCGTGACCTTCAAATAAAGCCTCTCGTAGCGCGCCAATGCAAACAGCTCGGCTGCCGCGGCATAGGGCGGACCGTCCGCCGCCGGAGCCCGCGACAGGTGATCAAGAACGATGCTCAGTTTGGGAAAGCGGTCCATGATCTGGCGCAAGAGCGGAATGGCCTGGGTCTTCATCTGCATGCAAACCGGAATATTCTTGGCCGCGGCGTGCTCCCAGAACGGATCTGTGTTGCGATCGGCAAACCACGTGGATTGATCCGGCAGCGTGCTGCCGGTCGTGAACAGGCGCATGCCGGCGCAGCCGCGCGTGAGCCAGTAATCGAACCTCTGGACCGCGTCGGGCGCCAGAACATCGATGGAATAAACGCCGGCGAAACGGGACGGAACGGCGGCGACGGCGTCTGCGACGTAGCTGTTGTCATAACCATACGCGGTCGACGAATGCACGATGGCCGCCTTGTCGACGCCGGCGGCATCCATTTCCGACAGCAACATCTCGTAGGTGGTGGGTCGTTCGCTCGACCAGGCTGATTGGGTGCCGCCAAGCGGCGCCAACGGATAGCGCTTGGAGTCGGGCGAGACGATATGGGGATGAATGTCGATGACCGGCATTATATTCACGCGATTGGCGCGTTGAACCAATCATGGATCGGCTGTGGTGAATAGAGGGGTTCAGTCTTGCCCAAGAAGGCGGCCGCCCCGAGCGCAGACGTTTCAGATGCCCTCGCGGTCAAGCCAAGCGTGCTCGAATCGTTCGATCTCGTCGGCCAATTCGCGCCAGTTCCGCATCAGTTCCAAATACGCTTCTCTGGTCCGCGGGTCCTCGGCGTGTTGCGCTGCAACGTAGCATTCCATTGCCTTTACCCGGAACCGTTCGGGCCGCATTGTCATCGGAAATCAACGAGCGGTAATTCGCGCCCGTTCCAGACCGAAAGCGCGGCGCTCTGCCTCAAAAGAACATGACGTGTGTGCCGTTCGGCCCGCCGCCATCGCTGGCAGCGCGACGGAACGGAACGGGCCACTTCCGGTTGCCGTTCTGAGCGCGCCGCGCGCGCGATTTTGCCCGAGAGTCTCGCCCGATTTTTTAGCGCGCGAATAGGGTTTCCCAGTCAGGAGAAACGTCAGATGGCATCAAGCAACGAGCGCAACGATCCGGGCGCCTGGCGCCCGCAGCACGACGAGGGTTCCGCGCCCTCCATCTCGGCAACGATGGAACAAGCGCAAAAGACTGCGAGTGCAGCAACCGACCGCATAAAAAGCCGCGCCCGCGACAAGGCTCGTGAGCTGGCGGAACAACAGAAGGCAGCCGGCGCCGATCAACTCGGCGGCATGGCGCATGCGATGGAGGCAGCAGCTGGCGAGTTGCAAAGCCAGATGCCGCTTGCAGCCGAATATGTCGACGATGTAGCCGCACGCCTCGATGACCTGGCCTCGGCTTTAAGAGAGCGCAGCGTCGATGACATGCTCGGTAACGTGTCCGACTTCGCTCGCCGCCAGCCGGCGGTGTTCTTCGCCGGCGCGGTCGCGGCCGGCTTCGCCCTTTCGCGTTTCGCCAAGAGCTCCGCCAATAGAAAGGGGTAAGTCATGCCAAATCGCTCGATCTCCGAGATCTTTACCGACCTCATGGCTCAGCTGACGATGTTGCTGAGAAAAGAGGGCCAGCTCGCGCGTACCGAAATGTCCGAAAAGATTACGCAGGTGGCGGTCGGGCTCGGCCTGATCGTCGGCGGTTCGGTGCTGATGACGCCAGCTTTGGTCATTCTCCTGCAGGCCGGCGTCTCGGCTTTGATCACCGCCAAGATCGTCGATGAGCCATGGGCGCCGCTGATCGTCGGCGGCGGTGTCCTGGTGATCGGCTTGATCCTGCTGTTGGTCGGGATGAGCCGGCTCAAAGCCGAAGCTTTGGTGCCAAGCCGCACCATCCAGCAGATTCAAAATGACATGAGGGTTGCCAAGCAACAGGCGAGAGACAGCCAAGCGAGAGACAGCCAAGCGAGAGACAACTATGACCAGCAGCGCGCAGCTTGAACAGGAAGCAGAACAGACCAGAGCCCAATTGGCGCAAACGCTCGACGAGCTTCGCGAGCGGATCACCCCTGGCCAGCTTGTCGACCAGGCGGTCGATTATGCCAAGGACAGCGGCGGCGGCTTGTTCGTGCGTAATCTCGGCAACCAGGTGACGGCCAACCCGCTTCCGGTGGCGCTCATCGGCGCCGGCGTGGCTTGGCTGATGTTGTCGAATGGTGCGAGGTCCGCGCGTTCCACTCGCGTCAAGGAAGGCGCGATCGACCGCGCCCGCCGGGCGGCGATCGACACCGCCGCGCGGATGGCCGACGCCGGTCAGGCCGCCGGCGCGCGTGCGCGGACATTTGCAGATACGGCGCAAGGCACCGCCAGCGAATCCGTACAGCAGCGCAGCGCCCAAGCGCGCGAAGTAGCGGGTTCGGCGGCGCAAGGCGCGGCATCCGCTTTTGAATCGGCCAAGTCCAGCGCGGCCGCGGCCTATGACCAGTTCAGCGACACGGCGTCCGAAGCTTATGACCGCGTGAGCAACAGCGCCTCGCGGGCGACATCGACGGTGAGTGAGACCGCCTCGAGCTTCGGCCAAAGCACCGCAGCGGCGAGCAGAGACATGCTGCAATTCTGCAAGACCCAGCCGCTGGTGCTTGCCGGGATTGGCATGGCGCTCGGTGCGATTCTCGGCGCCTTGATCCCGCCGACCGAAACCGAAGATCGCTTGATGGGCGAGAGCAGCGATCAGCTCAAGGACCAGGCCCGCGACATCGCTGAGGATCAAATCCAACAAGCCAAATCGGCGACCGCAAGCGCCTTGAACGAAGCCGAGGCCGAATTCCAGTTTGCAGATGCTGGCGCCGGTCGCGGCGTGCCCGCCGAGACCAGTCTTGTCCCAAACGCGGAGCACAGTGCCGAGCAACGGGGTTCGAGCGAGGCGGCCGAGCATGAGCGATGAGCGTCGTTACCGTCCGACCGGCTGACAACGACGCCGTGTCCAATGCCGGCCGGTTGCCGTGGTGGGTTCCGGCGCTGACGGCCGGCCTCTTCGCGATCGGCTTCACGCGGCAACGTTACGCCACGCCGGCCGCTGCTAGCGACAATGCGGCCGTTCGCGAGCCCGGCCGCGGCCGTCTTGCCTCGACGCCGTCCGAAATACCGGCACGCGGCTTTAAGGACGTTCTGCTGCGCGTTTGGAAGAATATCGGCGAGGACCGCGTCATGCTGGTCGCGGCTGGCGTGACCTTTTATGCGCTCCTCGCGATCTTTCCGGCGATCGCCGCGCTGGTTGCGCTCTACGGCTTGTTCGCCGATCCGACGAGCATCGCCGCCACGGTCGACAATCTTTCCGGTGTCGCGCCGGCCGGCGCGCTTGACGTCGTTCGCCAGGAGATAAACCGCGTCGCCTCTGCAGGGCCGACCAAGCTCGGCGTCGCTTTCGTGTTCGGTTTTCTGATTTCGCTGTGGAGCGCGAATGCCGGCATCAAATCGATCTTCGACGCACTCAACCTCGTTTACAATGAAAACGAAAAGCGCGGCCTGATCGGACTCAATCTCGTCTCGCTCGCCTTCACCTTGGCGGCGATTGTCTTCGTGCTCGTGGCGATCGGCGCTATTGCCGCCCTGCCAGCGGTGTTTTCCTCGGGCCAACTCCAGGGACCAAGCGCGCTCGTCGCGCAGATCGCGCGCTGGCCGATCCTGTTCGTCGTGATCGCGGTCGGTCTTGCGCTCGTCTACCGCTATGGACCTAGCCGGGCGGAGCCGCAGTGGCGTTGGATCAGCTGGGGCAGCGCTTTTGCCGCCATCGCTTGGGTCGCGGTGTCGGTCGCGTTCTCGTGGTACGCCGCGAATTTCGGCAGTTACAACAAAACCTACGGCTCGCTCGGCGCCATCGTCGTTTTCATGTTTTGGATTTGGCTATCGGTCAGCGTCATCCTGATCGGCGCCGAGCTCGACGCCGAAATGGAGCATCAGACCGTGCGCGATACGACAACCGGCGGCGGCAAGCCGATGGGCGTACGCGGCGCGCGCATGGCGGATACGATCGGCGCCAGGCAGGATTGATGCCGCTTTCTCTACTGCCCGCAAGGGGCAGAAGAGAAGGCATTACGACCACAAGATCAAACGTAATCCGGGGTCGCCAGCTCGCGCTCGCCGCGATGAACTACAGCCTCACCATCCCTGCCCGCGCGTCGGCGCAACAGGCGCGGCGGACGCCGGCGAGCGATCGCGCTGCGGCGGCGCCGGCGCCAGGTCGGCGCTGCGATCCGCAATGGCCCGATCCGCGCAAATGCCTCGCGCACCGTTCCGTCGGTCTCCGCGATCAAAAGCGGCAGGCCGAGCACCCGGCCCCAAATCTGCCACTCGGCAACAATGTCGTCGTTATCGGCCGAGGCGAACAGCGGCAGCGACAAGGCCGCATCGTCATGTTCGAGCGTGACGCGAACCATCGGCGGGATCTCGGTCGTAGCATCTAACCTGATCGCAACGCCGCGATAGGAAGCGACCGGCAAGTTCACCGCCATCCGCATGCCGGACAGCGCACGGCGCAGCACCACCCGCTCACGATGCAGGTCGACAATGCGCAGGCCTTCGTCGGCTGCGGCATCGGCGGTTGCAAAACGAGCGGGCAGCGAGAAAGGGTCGAGCCGCCACGGGTGCGCAGTCGTGTTGGCACGATGCGCCCCGGCGCGGCTCGACCCGGCAGCGGGCCTGCCGGCTTCCATTTGACGCCTCGAAACTCCCGCCGGGCTGTTGCCGCCCGGTTGCCGCGAG
>JBQCCX010000338.1:0-4315 GCA_051961815.1 Xanthobacteraceae bacterium | reverse complement strand
CGATATGGATCAAGACCGCAAACGTCGCGGCGGCAAGCAGCGCGATGATCGCGAGCGGCAGGATGACAAGCTCGATGACGCGCTCGAGCGCGGCTTGGAAGAAACCTTTCCGGCCTCAGATCCGGTTTCGGTCGTTCAGCCGCCGCCGAGCGCCCGCGACAAGCACGAGGCGTGAAAACGTTAACGCCAATCCGGCTTTCCCTTTGATTCACAGTGTTTAGGCGCACTATCGTCTCGCTCAGACCGGTAAAATTGCCGAATAATTTTTCAAGCCGCCGCGACCAAGAAGCGGCTAATATCGCCGCCTAAGAGAGGACACGGGGTGGGGCCGCCGGTCATGGTTCGCAAATATTTCGGCACTGACGGGATTCGCGGACGCGCGAACGGCATCATCACGCCCGAACTGGCGCTCAAAGCCGGTCAAGCGGCCGGATTGATGTTCCGCCGCGGCGATCACCGCCACCGGGTGGTGATCGGCAAGGACACCCGATTATCCGGCTACATGATCGAGACGGCACTGGTCGCCGGTTTCACCTCGGTCGGCATGGACGTGCTGCTGCTCGGTCCAATGCCCACGCCGGCGGTGGCCATGCTGACGCGCTCGATGCGCGCCGATCTCGGCGTCATGATCTCGGCGTCGCACAATCCGTACGACGACAACGGCATCAAACTGTTCGGACCGGACGGCTACAAGCTTTCCGATGAGGTCGAGCAGCAGATCGAGACGCTGATGGATGCCGACAAAACCAAACGCCTTGCCAAAAGCGGCGAACTTGGCCGGGCCAAGCGCATCGACGGCGTGCACGACCGCTACATCGAATTTGCCAAGCGCACCATGCCGCGCAATCTCTCGCTCGACGGCTTGCGCGTGGTGATGGATTGCGCCAACGGCGCCGCCTACCGGGTCGCGCCCGACGCGCTATGGGAACTCGGCGCCGACGTCGTTGCGATCGGCGTCGAACCGGACGGTTTCAACATCAACCACGAATGCGGCTCGACCGCGCCGGAAACAATGTGCCGCAAGGTCCGCGAGATGCGCGCCGATGTCGGCATTGCGCTCGACGGCGACGCTGATCGCGTCGTGATCGCCGACGAGCGCGGCCACCTCGTCGATGGCGATCAGCTCCTGGCGGTGATCGCGGAAAGCTGGGCCGAGGACCGTCTGCTTACCAAGCCCGGTATCGTCGGCACGGTGATGTCCAATCTCGGCCTCGAGCGGCATTTGCAAAAGCTGAACCTGTCGTTCATCCGCACCCCGGTCGGTGACCGTTACGTGCTCGAATACATGCGCGAACACGGCTACAATGTCGGCGGCGAGCAGTCGGGTCACATCATCCTGTCGAATTTTACCACCACCGGCGACGGCTTCGTCGCGGCGCTGCAGCTCCTTGCAGTGGTCAAGAAGCGCAACAAGCCGGTCTCCGAGGTCTGCCACCGCTTCGAGCCGCTGCCGCAAGTCATTCGCAACGTGCGTTATCGCAGCGGCAAGCCGCTGGAGAATTCGAAAGTGCGCAGCGCCATTGCCGACGCCGAGAACCGGCTCAACGGTCACGGCCGGCTGGTGGTGCGCCCCTCCGGCACCGAGCCGGTCATTCGCATCATGGGTGAAGGCGACGACAAGGCCATGGTCGAGGAAGTGGTCGACGGCATTGCCGAAGTCGTCGCCGCGCACGCGGCGTAGTGCAAGCTGCAGAGTTTTCGACGCCCGGCGCTCGCTAGGACTCGCGCTTGCTGACTTCGGCGACGTACTTTTCGTAGTCCGCCCGCGAAATCAGTCCGCCCTCGCGCTCGACCCGCGCTCGATCTTTCGCCGGCAAGGCCGCCTGGATGTCGTCGACGCGCTTCCACGGCGCAATCGGCGTTTCGCCGGCGGCGCGCGGCACGAAATCCGATGGCTTTGTTTTCTTGTAGTGATGCACATAGCGCGGGCAATTGCGGAAGATTTCAGTGACGCTCACCCGCACGATCAGCTGCGCTTCGGGATATTGCGGCAGCAGCGGATCGTTGTCGTCGACCTTAGCGAGGCCCTGCAGCCGCAGCCGGTGCGGCTTCTCGAAGCTGATAAACAGCATGCCGACATGCTCGTTGCCGAGCAGGTTGCCCATCGAATAAAACATGCCGTTGCCGTCGTAGCAGGGAAAGGCGACGGTCTTGTTGTCGAGGACGCGAACAAATCCCGGATCGCCGCCTTTGTACGAGACGGTGGGGCGGCCCTGGTCATCGATCGTCGACAAAAAGAACATGTCGCGGCTCTCGATGAACGATTTGTGCTCAGGCGGAATTTCGGTGAGCACGAGGCGCGCTTCGGTGTTGTCGGCAAGCCGGCGCGTGTCGAAGCGGTCCTGCAGCGAACGATGCAGCGGTCCATACAATCGGCTCATGGCGAATGCGCTCCCCGTTGGCCGGCGATCATTGTCGCGATTTGAGAAATTGCGCAAACGCCTTGAGCGTGTGCTCGGACACGTAATGTTCGATGCCTTCGGCGTCGGCCTCGGCGGCTTCGCTGGAGACGCCGAGCGCCCGCAGCACATCGACCACGAGCCGATGGCGCAGCCGCACCCGCTCCGCCAGCGCCCCGCCTTTTTCGGTCAAAAACACGCCACGATACGGACGGGCGGTCGCGAGACCGGCGCGCTTGAGCCGCGCGATCGCTTTGATCGCGGTGGCGTGCGAGACGCCGAGCCGGCGCGCGATGTCGGTCGGCCGGGCTTCGCCCTCGCCCTCGAGCAGATCGGCGATCAGTTCGACGTAGTCTTCATGCAGCGCGGTCGATTGCGCAAAGCGCGTCTTGCCGAAGCGGCGCGCCTGGGTTCCTTCCGCCGGCAGCTTGCCCATCGGGTGTTCGCTTAATCAGGCTTCGTTAAGGGCTTTCACTAAACGAGCGTGCACCATACCACCTGCCGGGAGCAAAATGTAGCCCCGGCTACATAATGAGCCATTGACCTAGACCGGGGCCATCCTTATCCTGTAGCCCGTGCTACATTTTGCAGTAAAGGCTTCGGACAAAACCCAAAGCGACGCAGCGATACGGGCGGCCACAATGCCCGATCCGACGGCGATCGCTCCGGAGCGGGACCGATCATCGCTGACCGCGCGCACCACGGGCCGCGCGCTGGCAGCGCTTAGCGGCGGTCCCGGCGGGGTACGCACCGCGCTCGCCTTCGCGGGTCCGGCGGTCATTGCCTCGATCGCCTACATGGATCCCGGAAATTTCGCCACCAACATCCAGGCCGGCGCGAAATACGGCTACGGGTTGTTGTGGGTGGTGCTCATTGCCAACGTCATGGCGATGCTGTTTCAGGCGCTCTCAGCCAAGCTCGGCATCGTTACCGGCCGTAACCTCGCCGAACTGTGCCGTGACCATTTCCCCAAGCCGGTCGTCCTGGTGATGTGGGTCGTCAGCGAGATCGCGGCGATGGCAACCGACCTCGCCGAATTTGTCGGCGGCGCGATCGGACTGTCTTTGCTGTTGCACATCCCGCTGCTCGCCGGAATGACGGCGACGGCGGTGATCACCTATGCGCTTCTGTCCTTGCAGCAGTTTGGTTTCCGGCCGCTCGAACTCATTATCGGCGCGATCGTCGGGCTGATCTGTATTTGCTATCTGCTGGAAATGTTCATCGCACCGATCGACTGGGGCGCAGCGCTGTTCCACACGGTGACACCGCAGCTTGCCGACGGCGAAGCGCTTTTGCTCGCGGTCGGCATCATCGGCGCGACCGTGATGCCGCATGCGATCTATCTGCACTCCGGTTTGACGCAAGCCCGCGTGCCGGTCCGCAACGATGCCGACCGCCGCCTGGTGCTGCGTTATTCAAATCGCGAAGTTGTCATCGCGCTCAGCATGGCCGGGCTCGTCAACATGGCCATGGTGATGACCGCCTCGAGCGCGTTCCATGCCGGCCATCCCGAAGTGGCGGAAATTGAAACCGCCTATCACACGCTCACGCCGCTCCTTGGCGCCGCCGCCGCCGGGATTTTCCTCGTTTCGCTGATTGCTTCCGGCATTTCGGCATCGACCGTCGGCACCCTGGCCGGCCAAATCATCATGCAAGGTTTCGTCGGATTTCGAATTCCGCTGTGGCTGCGACGGCTCGTCACCATGCTTCCGGCTTTTGCCGTGATCGCGCTCGGGGCTCACCCGACGCGGGCGCTGGTCATCAGCCAGGTCGTATTGAGCATCGCGCTGCCGCTGCCGATGATTTCGCTGATTATTTTCACCAGTCGAACCGACGTCATGGGAGCCTTCGCGAACGGCAGGCTGACACGGGTCCTGGCATTCGCCGCGACCGCGCTGGTGCTCGCGCTCAATGGC
>JBQCCX010000337.1:0-7768 GCA_051961815.1 Xanthobacteraceae bacterium | reverse complement strand
ATTGCCGAGCACGGTGCGCGTTCACTCGAGCAGGCGAGCGCATTCCTCGGCGAGCTTAAGGGGTCGGGCCAGTATCAGACCGACGTGTATTGAGCCTGCCATCGCCGCTTTTCCTCAGTTTTTTCGAATCGTCAATTCCCGCGCTTGTCGCGGGCATACACGTCTTGGATACTACGGAAACGAAGTCGTGGATGGCCGGAACAAGTCCGGCCAAGACGAATAATTGATTAGTTCGAGTTATCCGTATCTACGGGCCTCCGCGGGAGAATCGCCGATGCGCACAGGTGCCGAATATCTGCGGTCGCTCAAAGATGGCCGGCGCATTTTCCTCGACGGCGAACCGGTCAAGGATGTCACCAGCCATCCCGCGTTTTCCGGCGCGGCGCGCTCGATCGCAAACCTCTACGACATCGCGGCCGCTCCGGAACTGCGCGAGCGCATGACCTTCGTTTCGCCCAAGACCGGCGCGCCGGTGCAACGCGCCTGGCAGATCCCGCGCAGTCATGCGGATTTGCGGGCGCGGCGGCTGTTCTCGGAAACCTGGGCGGAAGCGACCTTCGGATTGATGGGCCGGGCCCCCGATCACGTCGCCGGATTTTTTTCCGGCTATGCTTCGACGCCGCAGTTTTTTGCCAGCGCCGGCCAGAAATTTGCCGATAACCTCGTCGCGTTCTACGAATTCATGCGCGACAATCACATCTATTGTAGTTACGCGATCGTGCCGCCGCAGATCGATCGCTCCAATCCGGCGCACCAGCAGAGCGATCCGACGCTTTATGCCGGGGTGGTCAAGGAGCGCGATGACGGCATCGTCATCAAAGGCGCGCAGCAACTCGCCACCGGCGGCGCGCTTTGCGATTACATTCACTTGAGCTGCATCCAGCCGCTGCAGCCGGGTGACGAGAACTACGCCAATTGCCTTGCCGTCCCGGTGGACAGCGATGGGCTAAAACTCTACCCGCGCCGGCCATACGCGCGCGCCGGCAGCGCCTTCGATTATCCTTTGTCGAGCCGGTTCGACGAATCCGACAGCTATGTGATCTTCGACAATGTGTTCGTGCCGTGGGAGCGGGTGTTCATCTACCGCAATGTCGAACTCTCACGCGATCAGTGGCGAAAGACGCCTTCGCACCTTCTCGGCAATCACCAGGCGCAGACCCGTTACGTCACCAAACTGCGCTTCATGGCCGGCCTCGCGCAACGCATGAACGAAATGACCGGCAACGCCGCCAATCCGGCGGTCACCATCATGATGGGCGAACTGGCGGCGCTGGTTTCGATCTACGAGTCGATGCTGCTTGCGCACGAGACCATGGGCGTCGTGAGGGATGGCGTGCTGTGGCCGTCGGCGACGGCCTATTATGCCGCGAGCGCTATGCAGTCGGAGTTCAACGGCCGCATGCTCGAGATCATCCGCGAAATGGCGGGCTCGGCGTTCATAACCTTGCCGTCCTCGGACGCAGATTTTGGCAATCCGGACATCGCCGCCGATATCGAGCGCTACATGCGCTCGGGAGCGACCGACGCCAAGAGCCGGATCAAGCTGATGCGGCTTCTGTGGGATTTTCTCGGCTCGGAATTCGGCAGCCGCCACGCGCAATATGAAAAGTTCTACGGCGGCCCGTCATTCGCGGCCAAACAGAACCTCTACCGCAATTTCGATTTCAAGCGCGCCGGCGCACTGGTCGATCGCGCGCTCAATTTGCCGGATGTGGACTGAAGAACGTCATCCTGAGGTGGCCGCGCAGCGGCCCTCGAAGGATGACGGCTAAGTGCATGAATCACCCTTCGAGGCGCGCCTTCGGCGCGCTCCTCAGGGTGACATTTTACGCCTCGGCGCCCGCGAGCTGTGGCGCGGCGCCGGGCGCGGCGTCCACTTTGCGCGGCTCGAGCGCCGCAGCGACCGCTTCCTCGACGCGCTCGAGCCAGATGAACTCGACCTCTTTGCGCGCGATTTCGGGAATGTCGTCGTAGTCCTTGCGGTTGCGCGCCGGCAGCATGATCCGCCGGATCCCGGCCCGATGCGCGCCGACGACTTTTTCCTTGATGCCGCCGACCGGCAGAACGAGACCGCGCAGGCTGATCTCGCCGGTCATCGCGGTGTCGCTGCGCACCGTGCGCTCGGTCATCAGCGAAACCAGCGCCATGAACATGGCGACGCCGGCGCTCGGCCCATCCTTCGGGATCGCGCCCGCCGGAACGTGGATATGGATGTCGCTCTTCTCGAAGCGGCTCGCGTCGATCCCCAAGGCCGCGGCGCGGTTCTTCACGATCGAGAGCGCGGCCTGCGCGCTCTCGCGCATCACTTCGCCGAGCTGACCGGTGAGAATAAGCCGGCCCGAACCGGGCACCCGCGTCGCCTCGATGAAGAGAATATCGCCGCCGACCGGCGTCCAGGCGAGCCCGGTGGCGACCCCCGGCACGCTCGTTCGCATCGCGGTTTCGCTCTCGAACTGCGGTGCGCCGAGAATCGCGACAAGGTCGCCCCGACTAATCCGGATCGGCCCGCTTTGGCCTTCGGCGATGCGGACCGCGGCATGGCGCAGCACCTGGCCGATCTGGCGCTCCAGGCTGCGCACGCCGGCTTCGCGCGTATAGTTCTGGATGATCTCGCGCAATGCGTCGTCGTCGATCTCGGCCTGGCCGGCTTTCAAACCATTCGCCTCGGTCTGGCGGCGGACCAGATAACGATGCGCGATCTCCATCTTCTCGTCGGCGGTGTAACCGGCAAGGGAAATGATCTCCATGCGGTCGCGCAATGGGCCGGGAATGGTGTCCAGCATATTGGCGGTGGTGATGAACACCACGCGGCTCAAATCGAACGGCACGCCGAGATAATTGTCGCGGAAGGTGTTGTTCTGCTCCGGATCGAGCACTTCGAGCAGCGCCGCGCCGGGATCGCCCTGGATGCCGGCGCCGAGCTTGTCGATCTCGTCGAGCATCATCACGCAATTGCGCGAGCCGGCCTTGCGGATCGCCTGAATGATGTTGCCCGGCAGCGCGCCGATATAGGTGCGGCGATGGCCGCGAATTTCCGCTTCGTCGTGCACGCCGCCGAGGCTGACGCGGACAAATTTGCGGTCCATGGCGCGCGCGATCGACTGACCGAGCGAGGTCTTGCCGACGCCGGGCGGGCCGACAAAGCACAGGATCGGCGCCTTGCCCTGCGGGGAGAGCTTGCGCACGGCAAGAAATTCGATGATCCGCCGCTTGATCTTGTCCAGGTCGTAATGGTCCTCATCGAGGATGCGGCGCGCCTGCCCGATATCGATCGGTTTTTCTTCGGGTAATTTCCACGGCAGCTCGATCAGCCAATCGAGATAGGTACGCACCATGCCATATTCGCCGGCGGCTTCCGGCATGCGTTGCAGCCGGCGCAATTCCTTGCGCGCCTGATCTTCGACGTCCTTAGGCATGCCGGCATTGCTGATGGCCTTGTCGAGCTCGGCCATTTCCGCGGCCTTGCCCTCCTCGCCTTCGCCGAGCTGGCGCTGGATCGCCGCCATCTGCTCGCGCAACAGCACCTCGCGCTGGCGCTCGTCGAGCGCCGCCTTGGTCTGCCGGCCGATCTCCTGCGACAGCCGCAGCACCTCGATACGGTGGGCAAGGAGCCGCGAGACCTTGTCCATGCGCGCGGTGATGTCGACGGTTTCGAGGATTTCCTGCTTCTCTTCCGGCTTGATGTCCATGTAAGCGGCGGAGAGATCGGCCAGTGCCGGCGCCGCCTCGATCGACCGGATCGCGGCAACGAGCTCGGCCGGCGCTTGCGGCAAGAGCTCTACGGCTTCCACCGCTTGCGCCTTCAGGTTGACGAAACGCGCTTCGATTTCGGGGCTGCGCGTTTCCGGCTCCGCAATACGCAAGATCCGCGCCACCAGAAACGGCCAGCCGGACAGATATTCGACAATCTGGAAACGCTGCTCGCCCTGGCACACCAGGTGGTGGCTGCCGTCAGGGGTGGTGATGTAGCGCACGACATTGGCGAGCGTGCCCATGCGATGCATGTCGATCGCGGCCGGATCCTCGACCTCGGCGACGCGCTGCAACAGGATGCCGACCTGGCGCTGATCGCGCACGGCCTGTTGCGCCGCCGCGATCGACTTCGGACGGCCGAGCGTGATCGGCAGCACCAGGCCGGGAAACAGCACGGTATTGCGCACCGGCACGATGATCATTGCGTCGGGCGGAATCGGCGGCAGCGAAGCACCGCCCGCGGCGGCGCCCGCGCTTTCTTTTGCGCTTAATTGTTGCTCAGCCACGAGTGGGGCCTGCTTTTTGCAAGGTCACGATCAAACAACCGGCAGCGGCGGTGCGGCGCACGCCGGCATAGCGGCCGGCCGGCAAGCGCAGGCGGCGATAAAAACGGCCCTGCGGCAATTCGAGCCGGTGGATGGTCGCGGTCCGCAGTTGCTCCGGGACGACGCGGGTCCCGGCAATGACGAGATCGCCGTCTTCGATCGCGGCTTGAGCGTCGTTTGGATCGACGCCCGGCAAGGCGACCAGCACCAGCACTTCGAATTCAGTTTCCAGAATGTCGACCGGCGGCTCCCAGGCCGGCAATTGCGCGTGCTGGGTCGAAGGCCGAAACAGCTCGCGATGCATGCGCTCGGCGCGCGCCAACATCTCGCACGCCTCCGACCACATCCAGTCGCGCGGCACATCGCGGGCCATGACAACCCCTCCAGTGGGATCGATCTTATGTGTGGGCCGCGGCTTTGGAATTCAACGGCAGTGAGAGTTCGTGTCCCGGACGCGATGCAGCACGAAATGGTGCATCGCTGATCCGGGACCGTAAAGAACTCGGGAGTTTGTAACGATCCCGGGTCTGCAGCGCACCACTACGTGCTGCGCCGCGCCCGGGAAAAAAGGCTCGCTACTCACTATTCTCTACGCCTTCACGCCAATGCGCGCCGCGTGCACGCCTTGCGCTAGAGCGCGCACACGATCGGTCACGGCGGTGACGGTCTTAGCGGTCGGCTTCCCATCAGGAGCAAGACTTTGGCGCACGGCGTCCACCAGCGCCGAGCCGACGACGACGCCGTCGGCGCCTTCGGCGATGGCGCGCGCATGTTCGGCGGTGCGCACGCCGAAACCAACGCAAACCGGCAGTTTGGTATGCCGCTAGATCCGCGCCACCGCACTGGCGACTTTACCGGTGTCGGGCGCAGCCGCGCCGGTAATGCCAGTGATCGACACGTAATAGACAAAGCCGGAAGTATTGGTCAGGACCGCCGGCAGGCGCTTGTCGTCGGTGGTCGGGGTGGCAAGCCGGATGAAATTAAGGCCCGCTTTCATCGCCGGCAGACACAATTCGGAATCCTCTTCGGGGGGCAAATCGACGACGATCAGGCCATCCACGCCGGCGGCCTTGGCGTCGGCGAGAAAGCGGTCGACGCCGTAAATGTAAATCGGGTTGTAATAGCCCATCACCACGATCGGCGTCGCATCGTCGCCGGCGCGAACCTCGCGCACCGCGGCGAGCGTTTTTTTCAAAGTCTGCCCGGCACGAAGCGCCCGCAAGCCGGCGGCCTGAACGGCCGGGCCGTCGGCCATCGGATCGGTAAACGGCATGCCGAGCTCGATCATGTCGGCGCCAGCCTTCGGCAGCGCCTTGAGGATCGCGACCGAAGTCGCGTAATCGGGATCCCCGGCCACGGTGAAGGTGACAAGCGCGGCGCGACCGTCCTTGCGCAGCGCCGCAAACCGCCGATCGATGCGGCCGGTCTCGGGCCCGGCCGTCATCGCGCCTTGCTTTCCAGATGCCGTGACACGGTGTCGAGGTCCTTGTCGCCGCGGCCTGACAGGTTGACCACCATCAGGTGGTCCTTGGCTTTTTGTGGCGCGAGCTCGAGCACCTTGGCGAGCGCGTGCGCCGGCTCGAGCGCTGGGATGATGCCTTCGAGCTTCGACAGCAGCTGGAAAGCGTTGAGCGCCTCGTCGTCGGTCGCCGACAAGAAGGTGACACGGCCGACGTCGTGGAGCCAGGAGTGCTCCGGGCCGATGCCTGGATAATCGAGACCGGCCGAGATCGAATGGGCCTCGTTGATCTGGCCGTCATCGTTCATGAGCAGATAGGTGCGATTGCCGTGCAGCACGCCCGGGCGGCCGCCGGCGATCGAGGCCGCATGCATGCCGCTGTCGAGGCCATGGCCGGCGGCTTCGACCCCGTAGATTTCGACGTCCTTGTCGTCGAGAAACGGATGAAATAACCCCATTGCGTTCGAGCCGCCGCCGATACAGGCGACGAGCGAATCCGGCAGCCGGCCCTCCGCGGCCTGCAACTGCTCGCGGGTCTCGCGGCCGATGATGGACTGAAAATCGCGCACCATCATCGGATAGGGATGCGGTCCGGCAATAGTGCCGATGCAATAGAACGTCGATTCGACGTTGGTCACCCAGTCGCGCAGCGCCTCGTTCATCGCATCCTTGAGCGTCTTGGCGCCGGATTGCACCGGCACCACTTTGGCGCCGAGCATGTTCATGCGAAAGACATTGGCCTTTTGCCGCTCGACGTCGACCGCGCCCATATAGACGATGCATTCAAGTCCGAAGCGCGCGCAGAGCGTCGCGGTGGCGACGCCGTGCATGCCGGCGCCGGTCTCGGCAATGATGCGGCGCTTGCCCATTCGCTGCGCCAACAGGATCTGGCCGAGCACATTGTTCACCTTGTGCGCGCCGGTGTGATTGAGCTCTTCGCGCTTGAGATAGATCTTGGCGCCGCCGCAATGATGAGTGAGACGTTCGGCGAAATAAAGCGGCGACGGACGACCCACATAGTGGGTCAGATAACCGTCCATCTCCTGCTTGAACGCCGGATCCGATTTTGCCGCCGCATACGCCTTTTCCAGCTCAAGAACGAGCGGCATCAGCGTCTCGGCGACGAACCGCCCGCCATAGATGCCGAAGTGGCCGTGCTCGTCCGGGCCGGTGCGGAAGGAGTTGAGCTGCTGCACTGCCATGGTCGATTCTCTATGCGGCCGGATGGACGTCACGGGCGGCCGCGCTTCGTGCCGCGCGCACGAAGGCTGCGATCTTGTCGATGTCTTTCACTCCTGGCGCGCGCTCGACGCCGGAAGAGACGTCGATCCCCGATGCACGGGTGATGCGCAGCGCTTCGCCGACATTGCCGGCATCGAGCCCGCCGGACAGCATGAAGGGCACGCGCGGCTGCACGTCCTTAAGAAGATGCCAATCGAAAGTGTTGCCGAGCCCGCCGGGACGGGTGGCCTCGCGCGGCGCGCGCGCATCGAACAACAACCGGTCGGCGGCCGCGGCATAAGTCGCGATGCGTTCGAGATCGTCCCTGACGGCAATCGGCACGGCCTTCATCACCGGCAAGCCAAACTTGCGCCGGATCGCCGCGATTTGCGCGACGGATTCCGCGCCGTGCAATTGCACGATATCGGGACGCAGCGCCTCGACGATCGATTGCAGAAAAGCGTCGTCGGCATCGACCGTCAGCGCCACTTTTTGCGCGCGCCCGCGCACGTGCTCACCAAGTGTGCGCGCTCGGTCGAATTGCAGATGCCGCGGCGACGGCGGAAAGAACACGAATCCGACCATATCGGCGCCGGCGTCGAGCGCCGCATCGAGGGTGTCCGGCGTCGACAATCCGCATATTTTGACGGTGAGCGACATCTCTTTGGTATTCCGAATTGCCCGGGCGCCGATGGAACGGAGCGGTCCTTTACCAGCCCCGAACGCTGCTCGTTCTACATCGCGACGAAGGCTTTGTCTTGCAAGGCCGTTTCCGGGTTTTTGCCGGCTG
>JBQCCX010000336.1:0-3899 GCA_051961815.1 Xanthobacteraceae bacterium | reverse complement strand
TTCGGCGGCGTGCAGAAAATGGTCTTAAGCGGCATCTCCGCCGGTTTCTTGCTGTTCGTGTTGTCGAAAATCACCGAGGACATGAGCAAATCGGAGCTGCTCTCACCGGTGGCGGCGGCATGGATCCCGGTGGTGATCGGCAGTCTGACGGGATTTGTCGCGCTGTTGTACCAGGAGGACGGCTAGTGAGCTGGCGCCGACCTCCGCAACCTCCGCATCGAATTTCTACTCGCCGGCCACTCGCGGCTGTCGCGATCTTGCTCGCATTGGTGTTTGGGACGCTTCTCGCGCCGGCCTCAGTGTTCGCGCAGAACGCCACCGGAGTCATGCATTTTCCGCCGCGGCCGCCGCCGCCGGCGCGGCAACCACCGCCGCCCTCAAACGCGCCGATGCTCGTGCAGGCGACCGAGATCAGATACGACTACCCCAACAATGCGGTTGCCGCGGTCGGCAATGTGCAGATCTATTACGGCGGCGCGACCGTCGAAGCCGACCAGGTCATCTATGACCAAAAAACCAAGCGTTTGCGCGCCGAGGGCAACGTCCGGCTGACCGAGCCCGACGGCAAGATCACGTACGGCCAGGTCATCGATCTGACCGACGACTATCGCGACGGATTTGTCGATTCACTGCGGCTCGAAACCGCCGACGATACCCGTTTTGCCGCAGCCCGCGCCGACCGCTCCAACGGCAACTACACCGTCCTGCAAAATGGCGTGTATACCGCCTGCGAACCCTGCAAAGACGATCCGAAAAAGCCGCCGCTCTGGCAGGTCAAAGCCGCCCGCATCATTCATGATGAGGGCGAGAAAATGCTCTATTTCGAAGACGCGCGCGTCGAGTTTTTCGGCGTCCCGCTTGCCTATGTCCCGTTCATGTCGGCGCCCGATCCGACGGTCAAGCGCAAGAGCGGGTTTTTGTTTCCGAACCTGTCGCAGACGTCGCAATACGGCTTTGGCATCGAGCCCAAATATTTCTGGGCGCTGGCGCCGAATTACGATCTGACGCTGTCGACGCTCCTGACCACCAGGCAAGGTGCACTGTTCAAGGGCGAATGGCGCCATCGTTTGCTTGATGGCGCCTACTCGATCAGAGCGGCCGGAATTTTCCAGCAGGACCCCGGCTATTTTGCCACCCGCGACGGCGCTGGTAGCCCGACTGCCGGTACCTTTCGCGGCGCTATTCAGACCGCCGGCCAATTCGCACTCACCGACAAGTGGGTGTGGGGTTGGACCGGATTGCTCGTGACCGATAGCCAATTTTTATACGACTATCAGTTGCGGCAATTTACCGGCGCGTTCGATCCATTCCAGACCGGCTTCGCTGCCGAGGGCGTGTCGCAGCTTTATCTCAGCGGAGCGGGTGAACGCAGCTATTTCGATATCCGCGCGATCTACTATTACGGCTTCTCGCAATTCGATCACCAGAAAGAGATCCCGATCATTCACCCGGTGCTCGATTATGCGAACGTGCTACCGCAGCAAGTGCTTGGCGGCGAATTCAGCTACAAAGTCAATCTCACCAGCCTGACCCGGCAGCAAGCGGAGTTCAACGCGGTCACCCAGTCGGCGCAGAACAACGGGGCTTGCACCGCCCCGACAGCCGACACCGCGATCCCGGCAAACTGTCTGCTGCGCGGCATACCTGGCGACTACACGCGTTTTTCAGCGCAAGCGGATTGGCGCCGCACGCTGGTCACCGATAACGGCCAGATGATCACGCCCTTCTTCCGCGTGCGCGGCGATGTCGCATCGGTTACCGTGAATAATGAGCCGGGCGTGTCGAACTATATCGGCACCGGAACCGACGGGCTCACCCGCGCCATGCCCGCCGCGGGCGTCGAATATCGCTATCCGTTTATCAGCGTGTCGTCCTGGGGAACACAAACAATTCAACCGATCGCCCAGATCGTGGTGCGGCCCAACGAAACAAGCATCGGCAAATTTCCAAATGAAGATGCACAGAGCCTGGTCTTCGACACCAGCAACCTGTTCGAAATCGACAAATATTCCGGCTGGGACCGTGTTGAAGGCGGCGGACGCGCCAATGTCGGCATACAATACACCGCGCAAGTCAACCGGGCCGGCTCGCTCAACTTGGTGTTCGGCCAATCCTATCGGTTGTTTGGGCTGAACTCATTTGCCAGCCCCGATATCACCAATACCGGGCTCGACAGCGGCCTCGATAAGAACGTCTCCGATTATGTTGGCAGCGTCACCTATCAGCCAAATGCGATTTACTCGTTCGCAGCACGCGGCCGGTTTGACGAGAGCACCTTCACCCCGCAACGTCTCGAGATCGAGGCTCGCGCCAATTTCGAGCGCTGGACGCTGCAGTTCCTGTATGGCGATTACGCGCCCCAGCCGCTCCTCGGATTCCTCACGCGACGCGAAGGCTTCCTTACCGGCGCATCGCTGAAGTTGACGGCCAATTGGATCCTGCTTGGTTCGACGCGCTATGATATCGAGAACGATCGCTTCGACCAGGCGCGGCTCGGTGTCGGCTACGTCGACGATTGCTTCATGTTGTCGGTGAACTGGCTAAGCAGTTATACGTACACGACCGTGGCGGCTCCGATCCGAAATGACACCGTCATGCTACAATTCAGCCTCCGCACGCTCGGACCGGATGCCTTGGCTCCGGTCGGACCCCAGTACTGAGTTTCCCGTGATGCAAACGACTGCAGTGAACCTTGCGAGCAGGCGCGATGAGGCAAGTGTTTTGGGCAGCTGGCGCAATGGAGACAAGTTCGTGACTTCGAGAGTCGCGTTTGCGAAACGCGCGTTTCGGCACCGATTGACCGGGCTTGCCGCAGGCCTCGCCGTGCTTGCCTTGGCGGCAACAATCCCTTTGCCGGCGCGGGCACAGCAAATCATTCTGCTCGTCAACGGCACGCCGATCACTGATCTCGACATCGCGCATCGCGAGAAATTCATCGAGATGAGCAACCATAAGAAGCCGAGCCGCCAGGAGGCAATCAACAGTCTCGTCGACGAGACGCTGGAGCTGAAAGAAGCCGCACGCTATTCGCTCGAGCCGTCCGATGCCGACGTTCAACAGTCTTATGAGAGCGTCGCGCAGAACATGGGGGTCGATGCGCAGAAACTGACGCAGATGCTGACCAGTGGCGGCGCCAGCGCCGATACGCTTAAGCACCGGCTTAAAGCCCAGCTCGCCTGGACGACCCTGGTGCGGGGACGATTCAAAGTGAGCCTGGAGGTCGCCGACAAGGATGTCGAAGCGGAGCTCCAGCTGCATCAGCCGCAGGATACCCGCCAAGTCGTCGGCTATGAATACGTGGTGCGGCCGATCGTTCTCATCGTGCCGCGCGGCTCGCCCGATGCCGCCTATGAGACGCGCAAGCGCGATGCCGATGCGCTACGCGGCCGCTTCGCGAATTGCCAGGACGGGGTTCCGTTCGCGCGTGGCCTTCCGGAAGTCGCCGTTCGCGATCCTATCAACAAGTCGTCTGCCGACCTGCCGCCGGCGCTGCGAACCCTCCTTGACAATATCGAGGTCGGACATTTGTCGGCGCCGGAACAGACACCCGAAGGCATACAGATGTTTGCGGTCTGCTCAAAAAAGGAGTCGAAGACCGAGGCGCCGGGCCTCAAGGAGGTTCGCGACAAGATGTTCGAAAAGAAATTCGGCGCCAAGGCCAATCGCTATCTTGCCGATCTCCGCCGGCAAGCGATGATCGAGTACAAATAAGCCGATCTGGTCCGCGGCGAACCGGTTTCCACTTCTGCCGCCATGTTGTAGAAGCGATTTGTGCAACCTCTGGCATTGACGCTCGGCGAACCCGCCGGGATCGGCCCGGACCTTGCCCTGGCGATTTGGCAACGGCGCGCCGAGCTCGACATACCGCCCTTCTACATCATCGGCGAACCGGACTTTCT
>JBQCCX010000335.1:0-2820 GCA_051961815.1 Xanthobacteraceae bacterium | reverse complement strand
AAACAGCGGCAGCGAGGCGAACAGCCCGACTTTGATCAGCGTGAAATGACGGAAGTCGACGAGGTACGACGGCAGCCAAGTCAGGAAGATCCACAGGCAGTAAACGTAAGTGAAATACGCGGCCATGATCGCCCACATGTTCGGCGAACGGATCAGCGTGGCCCATGGCACACTGGCCTGCCGCTCGATCGGCGGCGGCTTGATCGCGCCCGTTGCATCGACGCCGCGGATGCGTTCCAGTTCGGCGTGGTTCACCAGGCCATGATCTTCCGGCAGGTTGCGGTACGAGAGCGCCCACCACAGCGACCAGAAAATTCCGATCGCGCCGCAGATCAGAAATACCGCGCGCCAACCAAGGTTGAGGCCTTCAGGAGTCATAATCCAGACCACGAACGGCGGCGCGATCGCGGCGCCGAGCCGGCTCGCGCTATGGGTGATGCCCTGCACAAAGCCGCGCTCGGGCTGCGGGTACCACAGCTGCATCGCCCGCGTCGCGCCCGGAAAGGCGCCGGCTTCGCCGATCCCGAACAGAAACCGCACCACGATGAACGACACGGCATTAAAGGCCGCGGCGGTGACCGCGGTCATGATCGACCAGTAGGTGACGATGCTGGCGAGCACGCCGCGCGCACCGAATTTGTCCGACAGCCAGCCGCCGGGCACCTGGAACATCGCATAGGCCCACACGAAGGCGGAAAAGATGAAGCCCATCGTGATCTTGTCGAAGCCATATTCCTTGCTGATCAGCGGCGCCGCGGTCGAAATGTTGACGCGATCGAGATAAGTGATGAGATACATCACGCTGATGATCAAAAGGATGTACCAGCGGCCCCAGCTCGCGGCGCCCGCCGCGGCGCCGGCAATACGGCTCGCCGTCGATCGTGTCGGTTGACCGGCCACCTGATCGGCCGCTTGATCGGCCACTTGATCGGCCATGTGTTCGCTCCCCGGTGTTTTCTTTGCGCCGCAGGCGTTGGTTCCAGCGGCTGGATGTCAGCCTGCCCGTTTGGCGTTCGGACGGCAAGGCGCGCGGTGACGCGGGCATCCGCAAAAGCTGTCGCTGGGTGCGCGCGGGAGAGTTGAAAAACTGTCCTGCTTTGGCGACGTGCTCGTCATTTTCCGCCGGCCGCAAGCGCCGGAAAAGGAAAACGGCGCTCGGACTTACGACGACATTTGTGCTCTTCTCTCCGCAAGCGGGCAGAACGCAAGCGCCGGCGCAACGTCACCGAGATGGAGCTGAAACCATGACGAACAGCCGAGGACGATCGCTGCGCGATAAAATGGCGAGCGCCGGTTTGCTGCGCATCATGGCCACGCATAGCCCGCTTTCGGCGCGGCTCGCCGAGGAGGCCGGCTTTGACGGGCTGTGGGCGTCCGGCTTCGAGCTCTCCGCGCTTTACGGCCTTGCCGATGTCAGCCTGATCAGCATGACGCAGCATCTCGACATGGTGCGCACCATCGTCGAGCAATCGTCCCTGCCGCTTGTCGCCGACCTCGATACCGGCTTCGGCAATGCCATCAACGTCATGCATGCCGTCGAGCAATATGAGCGTGCCGGCGCCGCCGCGGTGGTCATCGAAGACAAGACCTTCCCGAAAGTAACGAGCCTGGCCGCCGATGGCAGGCAGGACTTGCTGCGCATCGCGGAGTTTCAAGGCAAAGTCGCGGCCGCGGTCGCGTCGCGGCACGATCCGGATTTTCTGATCATCGCGCGGACCGAAGCGCTCATCGCCGGCATGGGCGAAGCCGAAGCGCTCAAGCGTGCCGCAGCCTATGCCGACGCCGGCGCCGACATGATCCTGGTTCATTCCAAGCAAAAAACGCCGGACGAGATCGAGAGCTTCGTCGAGGCCTGGAGCGGCAAGTTGCCGATCGCCATCGTCCCCACGGCCTATCCGCAGCTCAACGAGTCCCGCATCCGCGCACTCGGCAAGATCGGCATGGTGATCTACGGCAACCATGCGATTCGCGCCGCGGTGACCGCGATGCAAGAGGTGTTCGGGCGAATCGTCAGTGAGGGCGGCATCCACCATGTGGATCAGGACATCGTGCCCGTCGAGGAGATCTTCCGCCTGCAGCGAATGGACCAAATCAAGGTCGCCGAACGCAAGTTCCTGCGCTGACCGCAGGCCGTGCTGCCGACGCTTCCCCTCCCCACCGCTTTACGGGGGGAGGGTTTTTCGAAGCGATCGCAATTGTAGAAACTTGACTCATTACCAGCGCAAAACCCCGTCCGTTGCCGTCCAATTTTGCGCGATCCGGACATTTCTGCGCCGCTCATTGGTGGCGCTCGCCATAGTGTCCGGCCACCAGGCGAGCTCGCTGGGATTCGAGCGGACATAGCGCGCTTGTCGCGGTTGCCGCTGTTCGCCCGAAGCGATGGCGCGTGCGCCGCCGACATTGCGGAACGCGATCGCGCCGCGCAGCGACCGGTAGCGCGTGCGCACGGCGTGGCCGTCGTTGCCGGATTCGATGAGCCACTCGCCGTTGCTGTCCGGGCCGCCGCGAATGACGCCGACATGGTGCGGCCATACCACGACCGCACCAACCTGCGGGCCGCCGGCATTGGAGCCGGCGCTCGCCCAATTGCGCGCCAGATTGAGCCGCGGATCGGCAACGCCGAACACGCGGCGCATATAGGCACCGCACCACGCGCCGCCGTGGCGGGCGTAATGCCGGCCGTGGACAGAGGCATTCGCGGAGTGATGATGAGAACTTCGATGCGAAGCCAGAGCCGGCGCGTTCAGACACGCTACCGCCATCGCCGCGACAAACAAACGACGCATACCCATCTCCGATTTTGTTAAAGAGCAAACATTG
>JBQCCX010000334.1:0-8210 GCA_051961815.1 Xanthobacteraceae bacterium | reverse complement strand
CGATCTTTATGCCTTTCGCTATTCGGTCAACGATCACGCTAATACACTGTACTTCCGGGAATCGGATGGTGGCATCGTTATTGTGTCCGAACCGTTTGACCATGATGAAAATTGGACGACGGTGCCGGAAGGTCATGTTGTTATAGCCAAAGCCGGCGAGCGGGCGCGTATGCTGCCGTTGTTCCAACACCGACGGCAGGCGGCGGAATAAAGCTTGCGGTTTTGCCTGCTTCAAAACCGCATTGCGGAAATCGACACTCGCTTCAGCGCGGCGACTTTCGATTTTCAATAAGTCTTCTGGTGTCGTTCGTGTGTTTGAGCGGGCGCGGTATTTTTCCAGCTGAGCGATCCCCAAAACAAAATGAAGAACGACGGGATTGCGATCATCGAGCACCACCAGGCGATTTGATAATAAGCGGTGCGCCAATCGACCAAAGTGGCGAGTCGTCTGATCTCATTGGAGAAATCGAGTTTATCGGGAGCGGTGCAGTCGACATAGTGGAAGAACGAGTAAGAAATTTCGGAAACCCAAAGGCACAATGCTGCTCCGGCGAGCGACAAAATAATGGTCAGGATTGCCAACCACCGTGCCATTCCGCGTCGGTGAAAGACCCCGCCTTTTTCAGCGGCAAAGGTTGTCGCTGCGACGACAATGCCGTCGAAGGCCAGCAAAGCCAGTCCTTTTGAATCCAACACGGTGAGAATGTCATAAAATGTTTTTACGATCTCCGGGCCGTGCGGCGGAATCATTTGTGTTCCCGCAGCGTGGAACAGCTCAATTTTCTGCAGCAAATCGCAGACCACCTTCGCTGCCTCCGTGGCGCATCAACCGAATCGACGGCCTAACAGCGACAGTATGACGGCTCGCCGCGACGCCTTCAAATTCAGCGTGCAAACGGCGGCCGGACTTTTATCGCAGGCGCGAGGCTTGCCGAGAGAATATCGGTGATCTCTTTTCGCACATGGACATTGTAGCGGCGTGCCAGCTCTTCGGCGCCGTTGGCATCGGCGGCAACGATCGCATCGACAGCCTGCATTAATATGCGCAGCGCGCCGGCGAACCGCACCGCGAGAATGTGTCCGCGCTCTCGCTCCAGATCGCGCACCGCGTGTTGGGCGACGCGCAGCTTGTCGACCAGCATATGCCGAGCGGCTCTCTCCAAGCTGCGGTTGTGGCAAGCTGAGGCGATCATCGTATGGATTTCGTAATTACTCTGGATGATCGCCTCCGCGTCCTGGCGCGTGATGGCCGTACGGAATGCTTTGAGGCATTTTTTGATGGCTTCGATATCGGCGCCGGTGCGCCGCACAGCGGCAAAGTGCCAGATCACCGGCTGGAATACATCCATCGCTTCGTAATGATCGAGAACATCGACAAATTGGACGGTCGCAACCTTGGCGCCGCGGTTTGGCTCGAGCTCCACGAGCCCTTCGGATGCAAGCCGGATCAGTGCTTCGCGAAGCGGTGTGCGCGAAACCTTGTACTGCCGGCAAAGGCGCTCCTCCTCGAGCGCGGTGCCGGGCTGGATGTCGAGGACGATGATCGCGTGCCGTAGCGCGGCATAGACGCGTTGCGCTCCGGTCGTCCGCCGGCCATCGCCGGTAGCGGCTCGTCCGGGCGAGGGCCGTCGTCTCCGTGGTTTCGTCTTCATCGCCCCGATCTCAGCAACAATCGCAATCAAAACCCTCGAGCGCGATCAGCGCGTTCTTCATAAAGGCCGGCGGCAGATCGCTTTCGCTCACCTCGACTACCGGCTTGAAGATCTTGAAATGATGGCGCCCCGCCGCGGTCCAGAACGCCACATGGGTCTCGATTGGCGGACAGCCAGGAACACGGCATGCGAGCTCCGAGACCATCACGGTCTCGTCGTCACCGAGCGCAAAGCGCGCTTTGGTCCAGCCGCGCACGCGTGCAACGGCCACGGGTCGATCGGGGCTTTTCGTGGTAAAGCCAAGCATGGCAATCCGTCATGTCCGGGCTTGTCCCGGGCATCCACGTCTTTATACCCTGAACTCACAAAGACGTGGATGGCCGGACCAAGCCGGACCAAGTCCGGCCATGACGGCGGAGAGCGGACGTGAGCGACAAAGTGCTAGCCGCGGTGCGGGTCGGACCCAGCAGAACCGAGCTGCGTGAATTTGCCATGCCGGATATTCCGGAAGATGCCGCGCTGATGAAAATGGAAGTCGGCGGCATTTGCGGCACCGACGTCAAGCTTTACAAGCATCCTCCGTCGAACGCCCCTGTCATCATGGGGCACGAAAATATTGGCACCATCGCCAAAGCCGGACGCGAATTCATCCGCCGCAAGGGTTTCAAGGAAGGCGATCTCGTCTTTGTCGAACATTACGTCTCTTGTGGCAAATGCGAGTGGTGCCATGCCGGGCAATACCGCCACTGCGAGAACACCAACTGGCGCACCAATCCGGACGCCATCCGCTATGGCTACACCTCGGCGGAACGGGCGCCGCATCTGTGGGGCGGCTTCGCCCAATACGTCTACCTGCCGTGGAACGCTGTCGTGCACCATGTGCCAAAGGGCGTCACGGCGGAACTTGCCGGGTTGGTGACGCCGATGGCGAACGGCGTCGAGTGGTCACTGTTCGACGGCGGTGTCGGCTACAACTCAACGGTGCTAATCCAGGGCCCCGGCCAGCAAGGGCTGTCGCAGACGGTGATTTGCAAACAGGCCGGCGCCTCGCTGATCATCGTCACCGGCACGTCCAAGGACAAGGCGCGGCTCGACGTCGCCAAGAAGCTCGGCGCCGATCACATCGTCGACGTCAACAAGGAGGATCCGCTCGCCCGCGTCATGGCAATCACCGGCGGCAAGGGCGTCGACGTCTCGCTTGACTGCACTGCCGGCGCCGGGACGATTCCGATGCTGCTCGGCATCGAGGCGCTCAAGCGCAAAGGCGGGGTGATCGTCGCGCAGGGCGAGATGGCGCAGTTTCCGAATTTTCCGCTGGAAAAGTTCACGGTGAAGTTTATCACGATGAAGAGCGCGCGCGGTCACAGCTACAGGGCCTGCGAACTTGCACTGGCCCAGCTTGCCTCCAAGCGGTTCCCGCTCGAACTCGTCACGACCCATCGTTTCGGCCTCGACGAAGTCGATCTCGCCATCCGCTCGGTTGGCGGCGAGGGCGTGCCCGACGTGATCCACGCTTCGCTGATGCCATGGTTGTGAGCTTGGCTGCGACTGTGCCAGCGCCGGCAAATGCATTTCTAGTTTGCGTCTGGAACAGTTCCGAGGGGCTTTGATTTCTGTAAAGCTGTCATAGCCATACCCCACCAGAGGTGCCCCAATGGCCAGCGACATGACCAGCTATCGGCTCCGCATCAACGGAATCGATCGCTCGATTGAATCGTCGGACCCCGATCAGCCGTTGCTCTACGCTTTGCGCGGACTGGGGCTCACCGCCACTAAATTCGGCTGCGGCCTAGGCCAGTGTGGCGCTTGCAGTGTGCTTCTCGACGGCCGCCCGGTGCGATCGTGCCTGGAGACCCTTGCGGCTGCCCAGGGCAAGTCGGTGACCACCGCGGAAGCGCTTGGTTCGATCGCGGCGCCGAATCCGGTGCAGGCCGCCTTCATCAAAGAGCAAGTGCCGCAATGCGGCTACTGCACCAGCGGCATCATCATCAGCGCCACGGCGCTGCTGAATGAAAATCCCAAGCCGACGGAGGACGATGTTCGCACCGCGCTTGCCGGCAATCTGTGCCGGTGCGGCACGCATGCGCGCGTCATCCGCGCGGTGATGGCGGCCTCGGGACAGGGAGGCTGAGATGCACGCACACGCAGATCTCGGACCAACGCGCCGCACAATGCTTAAGGCCGGCGCGCTCACGGTGGGCTTCGCGCTGATGGGATTGCCCGCGCGCGCGCAAAGCGCTGCGCCGGCGGGCGCGCCCCGGATGCTCGATCCGAACGAGCTGGATTCCTTTCTCACCGTCGACGGCGACGGCACCGTGACGGTGTTTTGCGGCAAAGTCGATCTCGGCCAGGGGCTCCGCATCGCCATGCGCCAGATCGTCGGCGAAGAGCTCGGGATCGGCGTCGACAAGATCAAATATGTCGAGGGTGATACCGCGCTCACGCCCGACCAGGGGCGGACCTCGGGATCGAATGGCATTCAACGCGGCGGCATGCAGTTAAGACGTGCCGCGGCTACCGCGCGCGCGGCGCTGGTCGCGCTGGCGGCGTCACGTCTCAACAGCAGCGCCGACGATCTGATTGTCGCCGAAGGCGAGGTGCGGCCCAAAAACGGCGGCGCCGGGGTCCGGTTCGCCGAACTCATCGGCACCAGGAGCTTCAATCTCAAGCTCGATCCTAAGGCGCCGCTCAAAGATCCGGCTACCTATACACTGGTTGGCAAGCCGCTGCCGCGCCCGGACGTTCCCGCCAAATGCACGGGCAGTTTCACGTACATACAGGACTTCAGCCTTCCGGACATGCTGCATGCGCGCGTGATCCGGCCGCCGGCGATCGGCGCCCAATTGAACGCGGTCGATGAGGGCTCGATCGGAGATCTGCCCGGCGCCAAAGTGGTGCGGATCAAGGATTTCCTCGCGGTGATCGCCGCCGATGAATGGACGGCGGTGCGCGCCGCCCGTGCCTTGCGCGCGCAATGGGGTCCCGGCTCGGGCCTTCCAGAGCAGGACAAACTCGCCGCCACGCTGCGCGCCGATCGCGAGGTCACCGACGAAGTGCTGGTGACCCGCGGCCAAAGCGCAGCCGGCACTCCACCCGGCGCGATCACGCGCAGCGCCACTTTTTTCTGGCCGATGCAGAGCCATGCCTCGATTGGCCCGTCCTGCGCCGTCGCCGACGTGACTGACAATTCCGCGACCGTGTGGACCGCATCGCAAGGCACCCACGGCAACCGCAAAACCTTTGCCCGTTTCCTGCGTCTGCCGGAGGAGGCGGTGCGGCTGATCTATCTCGATGGCGCCGGCTGTTATGGCATGAACGGCCACGAAGACGCTGCCGCCGACGCCGCGATCCTGTCGCGCGCTGTCGGCCGGCCGGTGCGCGTGCAATGGTCGAGGCAGGACGAGCACGGTTGGGACCCCAAGGGCCCGCCGCAGCTTCTCGAGCTTTCCGGTGCCGTCGATCCGAGCGGACGCATTCTCGTCTGGCGCACCGAAATGTGGCTGCCGCAAACCACGCGCGGATTGCCGGATATCCCGCTGCTCGGACCGGCGGCGGCCGGCCTCGACGATGTGCGCGGGCTGCAGCCCGGATTGATCTCGCAGAACGCCGACCCGCCCTATGCCGCGGACAATGTTCAAGTCTTGGTCCACTGGCTCAAAGATGCGCCGCTGCGTCCGGCGCCGATCCGCTCGCCGGGCAAGCCGGCCAATTGTTTTGCCGTCGAGAGCTTCACTGACGAACTTGCGGCCGCCGCCGGACTCGATCCGGTCGAATTCCGGCTTCGCGGCTTGGCGGACAAGCGCGGCGTCGAGGTCATCAAGCGTGCCGCCGCACTTATGAATTGGCAATCGCGGCCCTCGCCCGGCCCCAATGGGACCGTCGCCCAGGCGATCGCTCACGGCCGCGGCTTTGCCTATGTCCATTACAAACACAGCGAGAGCTATGTCGCGATGGGCATGGAAGTTGCGGTCGAGCGCTCCAGCGGCCGGATCAAAGTCGAGCGGGTGGCGTGCGCGTTCGATTGCGGCCAGATCATCAACCCGGACGGCGCACGCGGGCAGGTTGAAGGCAGCATTTTGCAAACGCTCAGCCGCGCGCTCATGGAAGAGGTCCAGTTCGACCGCTCGCGGGTGACAAGCCTCGACTGGAGCAGCTATCCGATTCTGCGATTCCCGGACGTGCCCAAGCTCGATATCGCGCTGATCGACCGGCCAACCGAACCGCCGGTCGGCGCCGGCGAGGCGGCCTGCACGACGGTGGCTGCGGCGCTCGCGAATGCCGTGTTCGACGCGACCGGCGCGCGCCTGCGCACCGTCCCATTCACGCCCGAACGCGTGAAAGCGACCTTGGACGGGGTGTGAATACGCGGGAATGCAGACGCAAGCTAACAGGCCCCGATCGAACCAGATCAGTTGATGCAAGGGAGGAGTTCAGATGCGGCGCGGATGTTTTGCGGCAGTATTTGCCGTTGCCGGACTTTTGCTTGCCAACCCAGCGCGGCTTGCGGCGCAGACCGAGGTCGCGATCGATGCTGACGATATCGGCGGCGTGGTTAGCGGCCCCCGCGGGCCGGAAGCCGGGGTCTGGGTGATCGCGGAAACCCGCGAGCTGCCGACGCGCAATGCCAAGATGGTCGTGACCGACGACCAAGGCCGCTATGTCGTTCCCGATCTGCCGAAAGCCAAATATCAGGTCTGGGTTCGCGGTTATGGTTTGATCGATTCGCCGAAGGTTGATGCCGTTCCCGGCCAGCAGCTCAATCTCACCGCCGTCCCTGCACCGAACGAAGCCGCCGCTGCGCAATACTATCCGGCGATTTATTGGTACGCGATGTTGAAAATTCCGGGCAAAGACCAGTTCGGCGGCAAAAGCGATATTCCGGAAAACATCACTCAGGCAGATTGGCTCACGACGATCAAAAACCAATCATGCGTGGGCTGCCATCAGCTTGGTCAGCTCTCGACGCGAACGATTCCGGTCGGCTTTGGCGAATTCAAGAGCGGCGAAGAAGCCTGGATCCGTCGCGTGCAGGCCGGGCAGGCGTCGACGTTGATGGTCAATCAATTGGCCGGCAAACTCGGCGGCGTTCCGTTCAAATATTTCGGCGACTGGACCGATCGGGTTGCGCAGGGCGAGTTGCCATTCGCCAAGCCGCCGCGACCGCAGGGCGTCGAGCGCAATATCGTCGTGACCACCTGGGATTGGGGCAACGAGAAACAATATCTCCACGACCTGATTTCGTCCGACAAACGCAACCCGAGCGTCAATGCCAACGGCGCGCTCTACGGCTCGCCGGAATACGCGACCGACCAGCTGCCGGTGCTCGATCCCAAAACCGCGAAGGTAAGTTACCTTACGCCGCCGGAAGGCGCCGACGTGCCGGAGGCGCTTGGCCCCGGACACTCGGCCATGCAGAAGCCGGTCGCGGCGTCCGCCTATTGGGGCATGGAGCAGATCTGGGACACCAAGTTCAACAATCACAACGATATGTTCGACACGAAGGGCCGGGTGTGGATGACCGGCTCCAATCACGCGCCCGGCACGCCGGCGTTCTGCCGCAAGGACTCGCAGAATCCATATGCCAAGGCGTTCCCGATCGACAGCAACCAACGGCAATTGGCCGTGTTCGATCCAAAAACGGCGAAGTTCACGTTTATCGACACCTGTTTCGGCACCCATCACCTGCAATTCGGCTTCGACGATCACAACACATTGTGGACAAGCGGCGGCGGTCCGGTCGCCGGTTGGCTCGACACCAAAGTCTTCGACGAGACCGGGGATGCAGAAAAGGCGCAAGGCTGGGCGCCCTACGTCCTTGATACCAACGGCAACGGCAAGCTCGACGACTACACCGAGCCTGGAAAGCCGATGGAGGCGAACAAGGACATGCGGGTGTCGGGCGGCCCTTACGCGGTGATGCCGAACCCCGTCGATGGTTCGGTCTGGTACACGATGTTCCCGAACCCCTCCGGTCTGTTGCGGTTTGACCCGAAAACCAAGCTCTCCGAGATCTACTACATACCGATGCCTGGATTCGGCGCACGCGGCGGCGACATCGATTCAAAAGGTGTGGTTTGGGTCTCGCTCGCCAGCGGCCACCTCGGCAGCTTCGACCGCTCGAAATGCAAAGGCCCGCTCAACGGCCCGACCGCGACCGGCAACCATTGCCCGGAAGGTTGGAGCTTCTACCAATATCCGGGTCCCGGTTTTGCCGGCATCGGCGACAACAGCGCCGAGGCGAGCTACTACAGCTGGGTCGATCAGCACAACGCTGTCGGTCTTGGCAGCGACGTGCCGATCTCGACCGCAAATGAAAACGACGGCTTCGCTGCTTTGGTTGACGGCAAGATGGTGACGTTGCGCGTGCCTTACCCGCTCGGCTTTTACGCCAAAGGTCTCGACGCCCGCATCGACGATCCGCAGGCTGGCTGGAAGGGCAGGGGCCTGTGGTCGTCGGAGGGCGACCGCACGCCCTGGCTCAAGGAGGGCGGCAAAGGCATGACGCCGCTTGCCGTGCACATCCAGGTCCGTCCCGACCCGCTGGCGCACTAAGCGCTC
>JBQCCX010000333.1:0-3070 GCA_051961815.1 Xanthobacteraceae bacterium | reverse complement strand
TACAAATATTCCATCGGCCAGCCGTTCATGTATCCGAACAACAAGCTCGACTACGCGTCGAACTTCCTGCGCATGTGCTTTGCGGTGCCATGCGAGGAGTACAAAGCCAATCCGGTGTTGTCGCGGGCGATGGACCGCATTTTCACGCTGCACGCCGATCACGAGCAGAATGCCTCGACCTCCACCGTGCGGCTGGCCGGATCGACCGGCGCCAACCCATTCGCCTGCATCGCCGCCGGCATCGCTTGCCTGTGGGGTCCGGCCCATGGCGGCGCCAACGAGGCCGCGCTGAAAATGCTCGGCGAGATCGGCACCGTCGATCGCATCCCGGAATACATCAAGCGCGCCAAGGATCCGAAGGATTCATTCCGCCTGATGGGTTTCGGCCATCGCGTCGACAAAAATTACGATCCGCGCGCCAAGATCATGCAGAAGACCTGCTACGAGGTGCTCAACGAGCTTGGCATCAAGGATCCGCTGCTCGATGTCGCGATGGAATTGGAAAAGATCGCGTTGCACGACGAGTATTTCGTCGAGAAGAAGCTTTATCCCAATGTCGATTTCTATTCCGGGATCACGCTGCGCGCGATGGGCTTCCCCACCGCGATGTTCACCGTGCTGTTCGCACTCGCCCGCACCGTCGGCTGGATCGCGCAGTGGAAGGAAATGATCGAAGATCCGCACCAGAAACTCGGCCGGCCGCGCCAGCTCTATACCGGCGCCGCTCTACGCGACTATCTGCCGATCTCGAAGCGGAAATAACTTAAGGCGCGAGCGCTAACCCGGCACACGGCCCGATCACGACGCGAGATCCGGGCAGAGCACGAGCTTGCCGTCGAGACCGCCTGCTTCCACGCGGCGATGGGCATCCGCGACTTCATCGAAGGAAATCCTCGCCGCAATTCGCGGCCGGATGGCGCCGTTTGCCAGGAGCAGGAAAAGCCGCTCCAGGTCCTCGCGAAACCAAGCGGGATGTCGCGCCCGCATCGCGTTCACCGAGTAAAAGCGAGCACGTTTGCCGCCGGGCAATAACCGCCCCAGGTACAGGCGCGCAATCTCGGCCATGATAGGGAGTATGCGACGCTGCGCTTGCACGCTCGCCGAGAAGCCGATGGCGCAAAGCAGGCCGCCGCGCTTGAGCGCTGCATAGGAGCGGCGATAGCCGTCTTCGCCGACACCGTCGACAATGATGTCGAAGCCGCCCGGCAGGACGCGCGGGAAGTCTTCAGTTTGGTAGTCGATCGGCGTTGCCCCCAAATCTCGCACGACCGCGATTTGTTTGCCGCGCGCGGCGCCCCACAATTCGAGGCCGGCGAGCCTTCCGAGCACCAGCAGCGCCTGCCCGACAGCGCCGGCGGCGCCGTGCACAAGCACGCGCTGGCCGCGCTGTGCCCGGGCGGCGCGGTGCAGGATCTGGTAGGCGGTCGTCCAGCTCAAGATCAGTGCGGCCGCCTCGGCTGCATCGATGCCTGCCGGGACCCGGGTCAGGTCGCCGGCCCGAAGCGTGCGATAGTCGGCGTTCGATCCAACCACCGTCATGTCGGCGACGCGGTCGCCAAGCTGAAAATCGCGCACGCCGTTGCCGATCTGATCAATCTCCCCGACAACGTCGTAGCCCATCACGAACGGCGGCCGCAGCCGCATCGTTTGCGGGTACAGATGACGCCGGATCAGCACCTCGGTGTAGTTAAGGCTCGAAGCGAGGACGCGTACCCTTACCTCGCCGGGCCCAGCGCGCGGCACGGGAGCATTACTCACCCGCAGTTCGTGCGGATCGCCGAAGCGCTCGAGCTGAACGACCCGATTGCGCGGCTGGCTCGCAGACGGCCGGTTCATGCACAATCGCGCGTTACAGGCGACGGTCGCAACATGGCACTAGCTCCCGCTTCGACGGAGAGAGCGAGACCATGGCATTTCGACCGAGCGACGTGTTGATTCAGGTCAAAGGTTTGCGCAAAAAATAATCGATTTGACCGGCTGCACTCGTGCAGCGCCAAGCTCTATTTCGACCAGACCGCGACCGTCGTTGCGATGGTGGTGGCGGTTTTTTGCACGATCCATTTATTTTCGCCGCTCGGAACCACCGTGAAGCAGGTCGGAGCGACGTGACCCCACGCGGTGCAGAATCCCTTGGCGTTAAGCTTCCACGTTCCGGTGTTTTTGGTTCCGGCTTGTTGCACTGGTTCGCGCGTCATCTTGCCGTCCGGCGTAAAGACCATTGTGAATTTGGTCCCGGAAGGGCTGGCGGCGGTGAAAGGCTGGCCGTTGAAGAACGTCGTGCGAATATCGGCCGGAGCCATCGGGTCGGCCGCCGCGGCGGCGTGAGCGCCCAAGACCAGCGCCACTAAAATCCACAGAGCGCGATGCAATGCGCGACCTGCCACGTCAGTCCCTCCGAGCGACCGCGCTGGCGCGGCCGCGAAAGACTTAATTTCTCATTGGCAGAGACCGTCTTCAACCCATTATTGGCCTATTTCCCGCCGTATGCCCAGGTCAGATAGGCGCCACCCCAGGTGAAGCCGCCGCCGAACGCGGCGAGGATCAACCGGTCGCCGGCTTTGAGCTTGCTTTCATAATCCCACAGACAAAGCGGGATCGTCGCGGCTGTCGTATTCCCGTATTTGTGGATCGTCACCATGACGCGCTCGGGGCGAAGCTTCATGCGCTCGGCGGTCGCTTCGATAATGCGCCGATTGGCTTGATGCGGCACCAGCCAGTCGATGTCTTCGCTTAAGAGCCGGTTGCGCTTCATCAATTCGGTCGCGACCTCGGCCATGCGGGCGACTGCGAATTTGTAGACGGCGGCGCCCTCCTGATGCACGTAATGCAGGCGCCTTTCCACGGTTTCAGCGGTCGGCGGCATGCGGCTGCCGCCAGCCTTCTGGTGCAAATGCGGCATGCCCGAACCGTCGGAACAGATCAGCGTGTCGATGATCCCGAATTTCTTGTGTGGCTCGAGCAGAACCGCGCCGGCGCCGTCGCCGAACAGCACACAGGTCGCACGGTCGGTATAGTCGATAATGGCCGACATCTGGTCAGCGCCGACCACGATAATTTTCCGCGCCCTGCC
>JBQCCX010000332.1:0-3432 GCA_051961815.1 Xanthobacteraceae bacterium | reverse complement strand
AGACGCGGGGTCAGTCGTGATGCTAGACTTGGAATGCGACCAACGATCGGCCCACGACGATCGGGCGCACAGGGAGGACGTGAATGTTTCGTAGATCGTGCTTGATTTCCGTGATGGCGCTCGCGGCAGCGCCCGCGTTGGCCCAGCAGCAGAAGGTCGGGGCGCCGCCCGAGGCGATGAACATGCGCCTGGTCGGATATAGCGACCTCCAGGGGCGCAGCGCCTATCAGCCGACGATCCACCACCAGGGCGATCGCTACATCGCCTATATCGGCCAACACGGCGGCACACCGGAAGTGCCAAAGCCGCTCAATGCGCTCACCGGCCAGCCGGAATTCAACGGCACCTCGATCGTCGAGGTGACCGATCCGGCGCATCCGCAATATCTGGCGCATATTCCCGGAACGCCCGGTAATTACGAGGAGGGCGGCGCACAAATGACGCGCGTATGTGACGGCCGCGTCTTGCCCAAAGGCGATCCGAACAAGACCTATCTGCTGCGCGTGTTCGGCGGCAAAAGCCATCAGATCTTTGACGTCACCGATCCCGCCAAACCGGCTTTGATCTGGCAGCGCGACGGCGAGCTCAACGATACCCACAAAAGCTTTTGGGAATGCGACAGCGGCATCGCCTACCTCGTTTCCGGCGTCCCGGGCTGGCGCGTCAACCGGATGACCGAAATCTATGACCTGAGCGATCCCGCGCATCCGGTCAAAATCCGCGACTTCGGCCTCCCCGGCCAGCAGCCCGGCGCGAGCGGACCGATTCCGGAACAGCTGCACGGCATGATTTCGCTCGGCGCCCAAGGCAACCGGATTTATTTCGGCTATGGCACCAACAAAAACGGCATCGTGCAGATCGTCGATCGCGACAAGCTCATCCACGGTCCGAAGGAGCCGACCGCGGAAAATCTGCTCTATCCGGAAGTCGGACGGCTGGTGATGACGCCGTTCAACGGCGCGCATACGACATTTCCGATGCCGAAAATGCCGATCGCCGAATTTGCCAAAGACTCGGTCGGCGCCGAGCGCGACATCGTCATGATCGTCGACGAGCAGATCCGCAATGCCTGCGAGGAGCCGCGGCAGATGGCCTGGTTCGTCGATGTGACCATCGAGGCGCATCCGATGGTGATTTCGAATTTCCAGGTCCCGGAAGCGAGTGGCGACTTTTGTTCGCGCGGCGGCCGCTTCGGCACCCACGCTTCCAACGAAAGCATGGCGCCGGTTTTCTATAAAAAAATCGTCTTTCTCAGCTACTTCAATGCCGGCGTGCGCGCCGTCGACGTGCGCGATCCTTATCACCCGAAGGAAATCGGCTATTTCAGTCCGGCAATCACCGCCGCAACCGATAAGCGCTGCGTCAAGCGCGATGGCCAAGACAGTTGCCAGGTCGCGATCCAGACTAATAATGTCGAGACCGACGATCGCGGTTATATCTACATCGTCGACCGCGCCAATACCGGGATGCACATCCTGGAACTGACCGGCGATGCTCGCGCGGTGGCCCAACATTAGGCTTGGCGGGACATGCGATGACATTCGTGCGGACAATGGTTTGTCTCGGTGTCGCCGCTGGCTGGCTCGTGCACGGCACAGCGACGATGTCTGCGCAAGATGTCCGGATCAGCCCGGCAACGTCGTCGTGGTCGGAGCAAAAATGGCCGTTCCTGATCGACCAATGGGGCACCGGCCAGGCCTTCGACTGCACGGCCGAACGCTGCGGCCGCGAGCTCCGCCTTTATCTTCGCGCCAAGATCGGTTTTTGCCGCTGCGCAACCGGAGTGTCGGATGACGATGAGATCGAACGGGTCGCCGATCTCGACCTGATCGGACTCGACTATAAACCGCTCGCCTCGGGTCACCCGGTCAGCGCCGGAATAATGACCGGCCGGGCGCGCCAGTTTGCCGTGGTGCGGCCATTGCAACCGGCTTTGCCGGTTTTGACGATCGCGCTTTCAAACAAATGCAATGCGATCGTCGCGACGGTGGTGGCCGATGCCGAGGGTCAGCCGGCTGTAGAAGCGCAGGCGCTTGATTTTCTCCGCAGCGTCGCGGTCCAGCAGTGGGTCGAAAATCAGCAAGGCGGATCGCAATAGGCGCCGCGGCGAGCGCGACCGCTCTTGATCACCGCGCCAGCACCTCGACATCGCCGTCGACCCCGGTAATCACCTTGAAGTCGCGCTGATAGGTCCGCCCCTCATTGCGGGCGATGACGTGATAATCGCCCTCGGACAGGACCAGGCGCGGAAAGGCGCCGATCGATTCCTTGATCACGTCGCCGCCCGGCGTGAGCACGGTCCACTGTGTATTGGCAAGCGCTTCGCCGCCGGGATTGTTGACGAGCTTCAGCGTCTTGATGGCGGCGCGATGCGTCACGACGATGTCGGTGAGCTTGCCGGCATCGATATGGACGTCGGAGCGAACCACCGAATTGCCGTCGCCATAGTTCGACACGATGTAATAGGTCCCTTCGGGCAACAGCACGACGTCGCCGGTTTGCACGCTCTGCGCGATCGGCCGCCGTTCGCCGGCGTCGAACTGGCTGCCGGTAAAAATCTCGAATGCGATCTGACCGAGCGGGATGCGGACATCGCCGACGCGGCCCTCCAGCCGGATGCCGCCGGCGGGAATGTCGAACACCTCGCGCACGGTATCGGCGCGGAGCTGAACGGTTTTCGCCGCGCTGGCCAGCCCCAAGCTCGCATGCACGACGTAATTGCCGGGCGGCAGCGAGAATGTCGGGGCGGCGGTGCGGTCTTCCTTGATCAGCCGAAAATTGCCGGGGGATTCCGCCTTTGCCGCATAGACCCGCCAAATAAGCCCGGCGCTGATCGGCGGGGCGTTTTGCCCGTAACGGGCGGCTACCGCGAGCACAATGCTGCCGGCCGGCGCGCCGGGGGGGCCTGCCTGGGCCAGCGGTGCGACCGCGGCCGGAGCGGAAGGCGTTGGCGTGACGATGGTCGCGCCCGGCGATCCGGTCCCCGGAGCTGACGCCGGCGCCGTACCGGATTGGGGTCCGGCCAGGCTCTGCACTTGGGCTGCCGCTGAGCCGGGCAGCAAAGAAACGATAGCTGAACCCGCAGCAAGGGCCATCAGAGCGGCCATAAACCCGGCCACAACGGCACTGCGCCAGAAGCCGCTCAACACCCGCCCGCCCATTGGATTTTTCTCAGGTGCAATCGCGGCAATTTCAAGCCGCGGGCCGGCCTCGCTCGAATCCGAGCCTGAACCAAGCCTCTGGCCAAATCGCAGCCATGTTCACCATATCTTGGGTAGATTGCGGCACAGTGCGCCGCAATAAAGATGCGTTGAACTGACGAGGATTGCCCGTGGCGAGCATCGACATTCCGGACAAAACGGTGGATGCCGGTCACGTCTCCATCAAGAGCGGCGGACCGTCCATCGGACTGGTGCTGGGCAGCGGCGCCGC
>JBQCCX010000331.1:0-2508 GCA_051961815.1 Xanthobacteraceae bacterium | reverse complement strand
CATGCGCACCTACAACCAGTCCGGCCGGCGCGACAACATCTACAAGGCGCGCATGAAGATCCTCGTCCACGAGCTCGGGGCGGAGAAATTCGCGGGCGAGGTCGAGGAGGAGTGGCAGTCGATCAAGGACGGCCCGCTTGCACTCGATCCCGCCGTGGTCGCCGACATCGCGGCGCGATTCCGCTATCCCGAGTACGAATTGCTCGCGGACAACCCGCCCGAGCTTGCCCGCGCGCGCGAAGACAATCGCTTCCGCCTGTGGCTCGATAATGCGGTGACCAACCACAAAGTCGCCGGCTACGCCATCGTGACGCTCTCGCTGAAGCCCGAGGGCGGGCCGCCCGGCGATGCCACCGCGGCGCAGATGGACGCCATCGCCGAGCTCGCCGACCGCTACAGCCATGGCGAAATCCGCGTCGGGCACGAGCAGAATTTGGCGCTGCCGCACGTCGCTCAGCGCGATCTGCCCGCGCTATGGCACGCGCTCGACGCAATCGGCGTCGCCACGCCGAACGTCAATCTCATCTCCGACATTATCGCCTGCCCCGGCCTCGACTATTGCAGCCTGGCCAACGCCCGCTCGATTCCGGTCGCCGAGGAGATCACGCGGCGTTTCCGCGATCTCGATCTGGCCCGCAATGTCGGACCGCTGCACATCAACATCTCCGGCTGTATCAATGCCTGCGGGCATCATCACATCGGCCACATCGGCATTCTCGGCGTCGAGAAGAACGGGGAGGAGTATTACCAGGTCACGCTCGGTGGCCGCGCCGACGAGAGCGCCGAGCTCGGCACGATCCTCGGTCCGGCGGTGCCTTATGCCGAGATTGCCGAGGTCGTCGAGGACATCGCCGCCGCCTACCTCGAGCTGCGCGCGCGACCGGACGAACTTTTCGTCGATACCGTCAAGCGCATCGGCGTCGATCCCTTCCGGGAGCGGGTTTATGCCGCTCGTTAAGGCCGGCCGTATCGCCGAAGATCGTTTCGTGCGCGTCGTCGATGACGCGCCAATACCGGACGGGGCTGCTGCCATCCTCCCGGCGGCACGCTTTCTCGCCGACGCGCACGAGCTCGTCTTGCGCCAGGCGCCGATCGGCGTCGTTTGGCCGAACGATCGCAAAGTCGCCGAGCTTGCGCCCTATCTCGATTGGATCGCGCTCGTGGCGCTGGTGTTTCCCAATTTCCGTGACGGACGCGCGTACAGTCAGGCAAGGCTTCTGCGCGAACGCTATCACTTTCGCGGCGAGCTGCGCGCGACCGGCCAAATCCTGCGCGACCAATGCCTGTTTCTGCAGCGCGCCGGCTTCGACGCCTTCGAGCTGGCGAAGGCCGCCGACGCCCCGGCATTCGTCGCCGCCGTGCAGCGTTACAGCGTGTTCTATCAACCGGCCGCCGACGGCCGCGCGAGCACACTCACCGCGCGGCTTGCCCGCGTTCCCCAGCACTAGCAACTCTATGATTCTAGCGCCGCTTTTCGATTTGAAAATACTGAGGCGGACTCGCGGCACACGGTGCAGGAATTTCAAATCGGCGGCACTAGCCGTTGGAAGTCTGCAGCAAGCCGGCCTACGCGTGCCCCGCACGGACAAGCCGGCCGGGCAGCGCGCCCGTGTGCTCGCCACGCTCGAAGGTCGGCGTCCCGGCCAAGAACGTGGCGGCGTAGCCGTCGACGCGCTGCACGAAACGGCGGCCGCCGGCGGGGAGGTCGTTGACGAGCTCCGGCTGGTAGAGCCGCAGGCGGTCGAAGTCGATCAGATTGATATCGGCGCGCAGTCCCGGTGCGAGCCGGCCGCGGTCGTGCAACCCGAAGAAATCCGCCGTTTCGCTGGTCTGCCGTTTGACCAGGAGCTCGAGCGGCAGGCGCGGTCCGCGCCGCCGGTCGCGGCCCCAATGCAAGAGCATATATGTCGGCACACCGGCATCGATGATCGAGGCGCAATGCGCGCCGCCGTCGCTGAGTCCCAACAGCGTGCCTGAGTCGGTCAGCATCTCGCGAATGGGTTCGTGGTCGCCGCAGACGTAGTTCACCACCGGAAAAAACAGGTACCTGTTTTCGGCCTCGGTGAGATAATCGTAAGCGACCTCGTCCGGCGTTCGTCCCGTGCGGGCGGCGATCGCGGCGCAGCTCGCCTCCTCCGGCGGCTCGTAATCCGGCGGATCGCCCATCACGAAGAACTTGTCCCAACGCGTGGTAATGAGCTGGCGGAATTGCGCCAGGCGGCTCACTTCCTCGGCGGAGGGCTTCTCGTCGAGGATCCGCCGTCGCAGCGCCGGGTCGCGCAAACGCCGGCGTTGCTCGGGGATGCTCAGACCATCGAGCTCGCGGTAGCTCGGGCGCACCGAAAACGGATTGAGCGCGGTGCCGATGCCGAGCATGACGCCGATCGGCCGGCCAGCGATCTGCGCGGTCAAATTCGCGCCGTCGGCGCGCGCCGCATGCACCGCCGTCAACAGCCGCCGCCAGCGTTCCGGATCCTCGTAGCGGTCGGTGAGCAGGAACCAGACCGG
>JBQCCX010000330.1:0-4638 GCA_051961815.1 Xanthobacteraceae bacterium | reverse complement strand
TATCTGGTGCGCGACGCGCACCGCGCCTTTCAGCGGCTCCTGGAGCGGCGGATCGCGCCGTACGGGGTTACCCGCGGGCAATGGTACTTTTTGCGCGTGTTATGGACCGCCGACGGATTGTCTCAGCGTGAACTGTCGGCGCGCGTCGGCATGATGGAGCCGACCACCGCGATTGCGCTGCGCAGCATGGAGCGCGCCCAGCTCATCCGCCGGCTGCGCGCCGACGACGACCGCCGCAAGGTGCAGGTATTCCTCACCGCCAAAGCCAGGCGCCTTCGTATCGAGCTCCTGAGTTTGGCGCGCGACATCACCCTCGAGGCAGAGGGAGGCATTGCATTGCGCGACGTCGCGGCGTTCCGGCGCGTCATCACCCGCATGACCGCGAACCTGGACCGGATCGCCGATTAGGCCGAGACCAAATGCGACGTGCAAAGACAGACCCGTGTCGGTTTGGCGCAGCCGCGCAATGTCGGTGGAAAGGCCGGCGCGGCGGCTTTATCCTTGCTGCGCCAAAAGCCTGGAGAGCGAGATGATTGCCAGTCGGTATTGGATCGGCCTTGCCGTTTGCGGCACGCTGGCATGGTCCGCATGCGCCCACGCCCAAGCGGTCAAATTTCCGGAAAAGCCGGTCACCATCATTTCCGACGCGCCGCCCGGCTCGACGCCCGACGTCGATGCTCGCTTTATCGCCGCCGGCTTAAGCAAAGCCTGGGGCCAACAGGCGGTTATCATCAATCATGCCGGCGCCAATGGCAGCATCGCGGCGCGCGCCGCGGCCGAAGCCCCGGCTGACGGCTATACGCTGTTCATGCCGGCGCTTTCGACTTTCGTTGCGCAGAAATCGTTTGCCCCCAACATTCCGATCCGGCTGCCGCGAGATTTTTTGCCGATTGGCTTCACGGCGGAGAATCCGATGTTCGTGGCGGTCAACCCGGGACTCGGCGTCTCTAGCCTGCCGGAATTGATTGCGCTCGCCAAGAAACAGCCGGGAAAGATTTCCATCGCCGTGACCGGCGTCGGCCGGCTCACCCATCTCACCGGGCTTTTGCTGCAGGAACGCGGCGGCATCGAGCTCCTTCCGGTGCCGTACAATGCCGGGCCGGCAGCCGCACTGTCCGATGTCGCCGCCGGCCGGGTGTCAATGATTATCGAAGGCTATTCCGGAATTGTCGGCGCGGTGAAAGCCGGACAGGTGAAGCTGATCGCGGTTGCCGCTGCGCAGCGATTGCCGCAGTTTGCCGATCTGCCGACGGTGGCGGAGACGATTCCCGGCTTTTCCGCGACTGGCTGGCAGGTGCTGGTCGCCCCGCTTGGCACCCCGGCCGCGATCATCGATAAAGTCGACGCCGATCTCGCCAAGGTCGTCAGCGACCCGGAATTCCAGAAGCTCCTAGCCAATGTCGGCAGCTATTCGCATGCGATGAATGCCAAGGAGGCGCTGGCCTTCGTCGAACAGCAACAGAAGACCTGGCTGCCGGTACTCGAGAAAATTCCGGTGCAATGAAATCAGAACGGGTGACCCTGTCGCATTGAGCGATCCGATGTCGGGTCAAACCCGTGATACGCGTGACCCCCGGACCGATTTGCGCAGCAATGCGTATAGGCTGCCGCCGGTTATCGCGCCAAGAAAATAAGCAATCGCGGCCAGAACTGCGAGCGGTGCGCGAACGCTAAAACCCAGAAACGACATCGTCACCAGGTCGACGTTCTGGACGATGAAAATAATTGCCGCCGCTGCAAATAAGACGACCACAGTCAAATAGACCCAACGCATTGGTTGCCTCGTGTTACATCGCAAGACTGCCATGTTAAACAGCCGCTCATCCATCGAAACCTTGATTAGGATCAAAGACGAACCTGTGATAAGGCCACGCCCGCAATACAGGGAGAGTTGCATGTTGACACTTTATTATGCGCCAGGCGCCTGCTCGATGGCTTCGCACATCGTGCTGGAGGAGAGCGGCGAGAAATACGAGCCGAAAAAGGTCGACCTCGCCGGCGGCGAGCAGCGCACCGAAGCCTATTTGAAGATCAATCCGCTGGGTCGCGTGCCGGCGCTGCGCCTCGACAACGGCGATCCGTTGACCGAGAACACCGCTATCCTGCCGTATCTCGGCAAGCGCTTCGGACTATGGCCGAACGACGCCGTCGCCGAAGCCAAGGCGTTGTCGCTGATCGGCTACTTCGCCACCAGCGTGCATCCGGCGCATGCCCATGTCGGACGGCCTGAGCGTTACACCGCCGACACCTCGGCGTTTCCCGGCATCAAAGACATGGGACTGAAAACCTTCCACACTTATCTGAAGCAGATCGATGGCATGCTTGCCGGCCGCGAATGGCTGTCCGACCGCTATTCGGTGCTCGATCCCTATGCCCTCGTGTTTTACACCTGGGGCGTGCGCCGCGAATTGCCGATGGCGGAGCTGAAGAACTACTCCGCGCACAAGGACCGGATGCTCAAACGGCCGGCCGCCGCGCGCGTGGTCGCCGACGAGAAGGTGAAGGTGTAAGGGCCGCGGCCATCGCGCCGCCCTCGTCATTGCGAGCGGAGCGAAGCAATCCAGAGCAGCGCGAAAGAACTGGATTGCTTCGTCGCTTCGCTCCTCGCAATGACGCTACGCCGTCTTCTGCACTTTGAGCCCGAGTTCGGAGATCATCCGCTCGCGCATGATGAATTTCTGAATCTTGCCGGTCACCGTCATCGGGAATTCGTCGACGAACTTGATGTAGCGCGGCACTTTGTAGTGCGCGATCTGATCGCGGCAGAAGGCTCGGATCTCCTCTTCGCTGGCGGTTACGCCCGGGCGCAGCTTGACCCAGGCGCAAATCTCTTCGCCGTAGCGATCGTCCGGCACGCCGATCACCTGCACGTCCTGGATTTTCGGGTGGCGATAGAGGAATTCCTCGATCTCGCGCGGATAGACGTTCTCGCCGCCGCGGATGACCATGTCCTTGATACGGCCGACGATGTTGCAATAGCCCTCGGCATCGATGGTGGCGAGATCGCCGGTATGCATCCAGCGCGCCGCGTCGATCGCCTCACGGGTGCGCGCTTCGTCGTCCCAATAGCCGAGCATCACACAATAGCCGCGCGTCAACAGCTCGCCCGGCGTGCCGGTCGGCACGATGCGCCCGTCGCGATCGACGACTTTCACCTCGATATGCGGCTGAATGCGCCCGACGGTGGAGACTCGGCGCTCCAGCGGATCGGTCGTTGCGCTCTGAAAACTGACCGGGCTGGTTTCGGTCATGCCATAGGCGATGGTGATTTCCCGCAAATTCATTTTCGCGACCGCGCGCTTCATCACCTCGATCGGACAGGGTGAGCCGGCCATGATGCCGGTGCGCAGCGCGGAGAGGTCGAACTTCGCAAAGTCCGGATGGTCGAGCTGGGCGATGAACATGGTCGGCACGCCATGCAGCGCGGTGCAGCGCTCCTCCGCGACAGTTTGCAACGTGGCGAGCGGATCGAAGCCTTCGCCCGGGAACACCATGCAGGCGCCGTGGCTGACCGCAGCGAGATTGCCGAGCACCATGCCGAAACAATGATAGAGCGGCACCGGAATGCATAAGCGGTCCTCGGGCGTGAGCTGCATGGCTTCGCCGATGAAGAAGCCGTTATTGAGAATATTGTGGTGCGACAGCGTCGCGCCCTTAGGAAAGCCGGTGGTGCCGGAGGTGAACTGGATGTTGATCGGCTCGTCGAATTGCAGCTGCGGGCCTAACTCGGCGATGCGCCGGGCTTCCTCAGCCCCGCCACGCGTCATGATCTCGGAAAAACGAAACGTGCCCGGGTGCCAGCTGTCGCCCAAGAGAACGACCGAACGCAGCGACGGCAACCGCGCCGCTGCGAGCTGGCCCGGCTGAGCCTCCTTAAGCTCCGGCGCCAGTTCGCGCAGCATGCCGATATAGTCGGAGGTCTTGAAGCGCTCGGCGAGGATGAGCGCTTTGCAGCCGACCTTGTTGAGCGCGTATTCAAGTTCGGCGATGCGATACGACGGATTGATGTTGACGAGAATCAACCCGGCTTTGGCGGTGGCGAACTGCGTCAGCACCCACTCGCTGTTGTTGGGAGACCAGATGCCGATGCGTTCGCCCGGATTGAGTCCAAGCGTGAGCAGACCGGCTGCGAGCTTGTCGACCGCTTGCCGCAGCTCGCTATAGCTGAGACGGACTTTCTGGTGACGAACGATCAGCGCCGGCCGCGCCGCCCATTTGGCGCAAGCCTCATCGAAAAATTGTCCGACGGTTTTGCCGATCAGCGGCCGGTCGCTGGCGCCATGCACATAACTGAGCTCAAATCCGGCCATGGTCGTTCCTCCCGTCATTCGGCGCGATTATAGCGCGCAACCGGGGCGGCGGCGCCAGATGGCGCGGCTGTGGCCACCGCCAATGCGACGAAAAAGGCAAGTCCGCGCGACTTTGTGGGCGCGGTCCAGCTTGCTAAGGTGCGCCAACCAAGCCGCAAGCCCTGGAGGACGTCGCCGGCATGACCACGGAACTTGCAGTCTCGCTCTGGCGCGGCGCGCAGGACGGCCGCTACGAGACCTACCGGGTTCCACAGCGCGCCAGTCAGACCGTGCTCGACGTCGTCACCTTTGTGCAGCGCCATATCGATCCGACATTGTCATACCGTTT
>JBQCCX010000329.1:0-4670 GCA_051961815.1 Xanthobacteraceae bacterium | reverse complement strand
CGAGCCTGATCGTCGGAGCAAACAGATGATGGCGCGACCAGCCGCGGCTCGCGGCAAAGCCGGCGCGGCAGCGCTCGACGAATTGCTCGAATGGGCCGCGAAACCACGACACCGAAATGTGGCCGTCGGGAGTGAATGTGCTGCGCAGCTCCTTCCATTTGCCCTGGTCGCGATAGAGACCCCAGGCCTGGATGAGTTCGGCGATCGCGTGTTTATCGGCAAATTCCATCGGCTGCGCCTTGCCCCCAGTCACCATAAGCTACAGCATGATCCCGAAAAAGCTTGCCCCGGACTTGATCCGGGGTGGATACCGGTTTTCCGCCTGCCAAGCCTGCATCGACCGTGGGTCCTTAGTTTTCGCGCGGCCCGATACCGATTTCAATAATTTGGAACAAAGCAGCGGGCCTTAACGCCGATGCGTAAAATCCAGGTTGGCGATCTAGGGATTTCACTCGACGATGTCGGCGCGGGCGAGCCGGTGGTCCTCATTCACGGCCTCGCCTGCGGCAAGCGCATGTGGTTTCACCAAATCCGCGCCTTGCGCGAGCGTTTCCGCGTCATCGCTTACGATCAGCGCGGCCATGGCCTGACCGACGCGCCGGCCGATCCGAAGCGCTACTCGCCGGCGCAGCTGGTTCGCGATCTTTCGGGCCTCCTCGATGCGCTTGGCATCGCGCGGGCCGCAATCGTCGGTTTTTCGCTCGGCGGCGGTCCCGCGCTTGGTCTGGCCGCAAGCGCGCCGCATCGCATCTCCCGGCTCGTGCTCGCCGATGTCGGTGCCGGAGCCGATGACATGTGGAAGTCGCAATGGCTGGCGCGGCGATGGAGTGGATTCATCGACCGCGGCGACATTGACGAACTCGTCTGCGACATGCTGCGCAGCGAATTCTTCAAGCGCTATGCCCAGCGCGACCGGCGAAGCCGCGACTATATGGCGGGCCTGATCCGCGCCACGCCGCTGGTTGGCTTGCGCCACATTCTCACCGAGGTTCTTGCCAAACGGAAATCGCTGTTTCGCATGGCAAGCATGCTGCGCGCCGTGCAGGTGCCGACTTTGGTATTGGCAGGGCACTTCGATAATGTCTGCCGCGTGCCGGCGCATCTTCTCGCCGATAACATCCCGAACTCCACGTTGGAGTGGGTCGAGCATGCCGGCCATATGGCGCCGATAGAAAATCCTCGACCATTTACCGCACGGTTGGAATCGTTTCTGACGCGCTAATCCGGTTTGGCAAAAACAGCGCGCTTAAGAATCGTCCACCGGGCGCGTCGCTTCGACCGAGGGCCGCGCCGCAAAGCCGGCGTGCCAGTGGGCAAGACCGGGGCGCCCTTTGCGCCAATCCTGATCGGCAAAGCGGAAATCGAGATAAGACAGCGCGCAGCCGACCGCGATCTGCCCGATGTCAAACGCGCTTGCCGCAAGCGCCGGCGCTTCGCGCTCCAGAGCGTCCAGCACCGCTGCGCTGCGCACCGCGACGCTCCGCAGATGGGCTTCGGAGGGCTCCTCGCGTAGCCGTTCGTTGCGGGCGAGCACCAACAGGTCGAGAAAACCGTCGCCGAGCGCCTGGCGGCGAAGCGCAACCAGTCGCGGCTCGCGCGCTGCCGGAAACATTTGCGGCTTGCCGTCCAGCGCGTCGAGATATTCGCAGATCACCGGCGAGTCATAGAGCGCGCTGCCGTCGTCGAGCACGAGTGTCGGAATTTTCGACAACGGATTATCCCGCATCAGCTCGGCATGTGGCGTCGTCATGGCCGCGACGGTACGCACGCAGTTGAGGCGAGCGACCAGCCCACGCTCGTGAGCGACGATCATGACCTTGCGCACGAAGGGCGATCGCGGTGACCAATGCAGTTTCATCGATGATCCTCCGGCGCGAGGGCGCGCTGCGCAGGCACGACAGCGGCGCGCGGGCGATGCGATCGCGCGTTAACGGCGGCCGCGCAGATTATGCACGCGACTTTGGCGCCGAGAGAGTGCCTAACCGGCCCCCTGCCCACGCACCGCGTAGAAGGCGGCATAGAACTTCTTGCAGGCCTCGGCGAGAGAATTGGCCGCGCGCTTGCCGCGCCCGGCGAGGTCGAAGCTGTAATCGCAGCCTTCCCCCGCACAGGCATAAAAGCGCAGGCCGCGCAGCATCTCGGCGGACTCCGAATTTTCCTGGCCGCAAATCGGACAAATCATGACAATGCGTGCGCTCGATCGTATTTGCGAAATGCCATAATTGCGCATGGCGGTCGCCCCATCGTCCGCTCGCGCGAGGGCTTTCGCGCGCGGCGAATCGGGCATCATTTTAGCAAACGCTTGCTTTAAAGCCGGTTTATACCCGCTCAATGGGCGCGACAGCCGCTTGTCCGCTTCGAAGCGGCGCGGCAGTATTGGTGAGGGCGCCCGTAAGATCCCGGCCGCGGGACCGGCGCCATGGGACGGACTGGGGAAGACGACTGGGGAAGACTGACTGGGGAAGACTGGCCGGGGATGACCGAACCCGGAACGGCTGACCGGGGAACGACTGACTGGGGAACGACTGACTTTCGGCCTGTGAATGAGCGGGGCGCGTGCGCGCATGAAAACTATTCTCGTTCCGACTGAGCAGAGCCCGACCATGGTCTCGGCCTTGGACACGGCGCTGTTGTTGGCGCGAAAATTCGACAGCTGCATCGAGGGGTTCGCGCTGCGGCCCGCGGTGGCCGATCTCGTCGCCATGGATCCCGATAGCGGCCTGACCATGGTCGCGGTCAAGGAGAACGACGCCGAAATGGTCCGGCAGGCCGAGACGCTGTTCCGCTCGTTTATGGCCGACAAGCAGGTGCCGGAGGCGACCGGCAAGACCCCCGCCACGCTGTCGTGGTCGTGGCTCGCCGACGCACCGAGCGGGCACGATTTTGTCGGCAGCTATGGCCGGGTCTTCGACATGCTCGTATTGGCGCGGCCCGGCGACGAATGGCAAAGCCCGTCGATGATCACGCTGGAATCGGCGCTGTTCGAAAGCGGCCGGCCGGTGCTGATCGCGCCGCCGGCTTCGCCGCGCTCGCTCGCCACCAATATCCTGGTGGCGTGGAACCAAAGCACCGAACAGGCGCGCACCATGGCCGACGCCATGCCGTTTCTGGCCACCGCCGAGCGGATCACGATCCTGACGGTGGAGGGCGCCACGGTCGCCGGGCCGAGCGGCGAGCAAATGGCGCAGTCGCTGGCGATGAACGGCATCAAGGCCGAGGCCATGACGCTCAAGCCGACCGGCAAGCGCAGCGCCGGCGAGACCATCCTGACCAAGGCCGACGAGCTCGGCTGCGATCTCATTGTCAAGGGCGCCTATACGCAAAGCCGCCTGCGGCAGATGATCTTCGGCGGCACAACGCGGCACATTCTCGCCAATGCCAAGCTGCCGGTGCTCATGGCACACTGAGCTCGCAGCCCCGATCGCTGTTGAAATCCATTGTCCGCACTTGACCAGACGCTGTTGCCGTTCGCCGACGCCCTGCTGCGCGCCGCCGTCGGACTCGCGCTCATTCCGCACGGCTTGCGCAACACGTTCGGTTTTTTTCCCAATACCGGCGCGCGCGCGCTCAACCTCACCGACCTGGCCAAGCAGCTCGATGAGACCGGCTATCGCCCGGGCAAATTGTGGGCGCCGGCGATCTCGGCGACGCAGCTTGTTGGCGGCCCGCTGTTGGCGCTCGGCCTGTTCACCCGCCCGGTTGCCGCAGTGGTTCTGATTTTTCTTCTGGTCAGTAATGTCGAACGCTGGCGGGTCGGCCGCTATTTCTGGAACCAGCTTGGGCTTGAATACACGCTGATGTGGACGATCGCGACGTTTTACGTCTTGATCAGCGGTCCCGGCCCCTATTCGCTCGATCGGTTGTTCGGCTTGTCATGAGTCCATCTTCCAGCCAGGACTTTGTCGAGGCCAACGGCGTGAGCCTGCAATACGCGCTTGCAGGCGCGGGCCGCTCGGTCGTGTTGATGCATGAGCTCGGCGGCACGCTTCATTCATGGGACGGCGTGGCGCCGCGCCTTGCCGAGTATTATCGCGTGCTGCGCTACGACCAGCGTGGCGCCGGACTGTCGGAAAAAGTGCGCCACGACTTCACCAACGACATGCTGGTCGAGGACTTCGAGGCGCTCGCCGCCGCGCTCGCTTTGCCGCCGCCTTTTCACTTCGTCACCGTGGCCGCCGCCGCGACGCAAGCGTTGCGCTTTACCGAGAAATATCTCGACCGGGTCGGCGCGCTGGTTCTGTGCAATCCGGCGCCGGGCGTCGATCCGAGCCGTGCCGCGGCGCTCGAGGAGCGCGCCGCCTTTGCCGCGCGCGAGGGCATGCGCGCCTCCCTGCCAACGACGCTGGCGTTGTCCTATCCGCCGCAGCTTGGCGACCGTGCCGCCTACGACGCCTATCTCGGCCGCTATCTCGCCAACGATCCGGTTTGCTTCGGCTTTGCCTTCCGCGCTCTGGCGCGCACCAATATGTTGCACATGCTGCCGCAGCTTCGTTGCCCGGTCATGGTCGTTGCCGGCCGCCACGACACGGTGCGGCCGCATGCCGGCTCGGCCGAACTCGCCAAGAAAATCCCTGGCGCGCGCTTCGAGCTGATCGACGACGGCGGGCATTTCCTCCCGACCCAGGCGCCGGGCCCGCTCACTGCTTTGCTGGAAGATTTTTTGCCGCGAT
>JBQCCX010000328.1:0-3489 GCA_051961815.1 Xanthobacteraceae bacterium | reverse complement strand
CCGACCGAATTGCAGGAGGCGATCGCGCTGGTGCGCCGCATCCACCAGAGCGGCGTCACCATCGTCATCGTCGAGCACATCATGGAAGTGATTATGACACTGACCCGACACGTCCTCGTTTTCAATCAGGGTCGCGTCATTGCCAGCGGCACGCCGGACGCAGTGGTGCGCGAACCGGCGGTGATCGAAGCCTATCTCGGGCGCAGCCATCGGCGGCAGCCTAACTCGCATGCAGGTTGAGGTAATGGGGCGAAGAACGGGAGAGGGTGCAGTTCCTTCGTCATTGCGAGCGAAGCGAAGTAATCCAGGTCTTTTTTTGGCAAGGACGCTGGATTGCTTCGTCGCTTACGCTCCTCGCAATGACGATCTAACTACCTAGTAGCGGAATAAAAATGTCCGAGCTCGCGGTCGAACATCTGGAAGTGCGTTATGGCGATCTTATCGGCGTCGCCGATGTGTCGCTGCGGGTTGAGCGCGGTCAGATCGTGGCGCTGCTCGGCTCCAATGGCGCCGGCAAGACGACAACGCTCAATGCCATTGCCGGGCTGGTGCGTGCCTCGCGCGGGCGGATCGCCTGGCAAGGCGAAGACATTTCCGGCCAGGCCGCCTATGCGATCGTGAGCAAAGGCCTGGCGCTGTCGCCGGAAGGCTGGCGGCTGTTCGTCGGCCAGAGCGTCGAGCAGAATTTGCGGCTCGGCGCCACCGCGCTCTCCGACCGCGCCCGCGTCGAGGCGCTGTTCGAGCGTGTCTATACGCTGTTTCCGCGACTCGCCGAGCGGCGCCGCCAATCCGCCGGCACGCTTTCGGGCGGCGAACGGCAGATGCTGGCGCTCGGCCGCGCGCTGATGAGCGAGCCGCGATTGCTGATGCTCGACGAGCCGAGCCTCGGTCTGGCGCCGACGGTGGTCGAGGCGCTGTACGACACGCTCAAGGCGCTGCACCGCGACGGGCTTACGCTCCTTCTTGCCGAACAATCGATTCCGCTGGCGCTCGGGATTGCCGACTATGGCTATGTGCTGCAAACCGGCCGCGTCGCGCTGGAAGGTCCGGCGGCGCGTTTGCAGGACGACGCGCAGGTTCAGGAAATTTATCTCGGCGTCAGCACGCGGGCGGCGCCGGTTCGGTAATTCCGATTGCTGCAATGATCCGTTCGTCCCCGCGAAGGCCGGGCCCAGCCTTCCTGGATTCCCGCTTGCGCGGGAATGAGCGGGTTGAAATGAGAGCAGTACCCTACCGTCGGCGGTCCCACAGCGCTTCGAGCCGACGCCGGAACGCCTTCGGTTTTTCGGCGAACAAGCGATGGGCGATGCGCGAGGCGCGCTGCGCCAAGGCGGCGGAACGCTCGGCGCAGGCCGGCGTCAGCCGCGATCGCCAATGCGCGAGCGGCTGATGCGGGGCGGTCAACCGCTTGAGCACTTCGAGATCCTGGCAGCGGCCGAGCCGTTCGCGCAACCGCTCCGCCTCCTCGGTCCACATCCGGCCGAAGCGCGGCCATAACGGCTCGACGAGTTCCATCTGGTAGCGCAGATCGACGACGCGCTGGCGCAGTGCATGCAGATCGGCCGCATCGGCCGCCATCCAGTCGGCGGGAATGCGCCGCCGGGCGCTGCGATAGCTGTCGGCGAGCTGCGCGGCGATGGCGGAAAAGTCGAACGGATCGAGCGGCCAGGTTTCGATGGCGGCCGTCGCCGCGTCGAGCCAGGCGAGAATGCTCTCACGCAGCGCCGGCGTGAGCACCGCCTGCTCGTTGTTGCCGCGCAGCGCCTCCATGCGGCCGCGCACTGTCGCATCGGACCGTTTCGACAGCAGCAGAATACCCTTCTCGCCGAGCCCGTCGAAGGCGTTGAGCGCCGCGGCACCGTCACGGGCATGGGCCAGCGAACGGGCATGATCGCGCGCTTCGCGGCGCCAGCGGTCGGCCTCGGGGATGAACGGCTCGAGAAGCCGCATCAGCGCGCGCCACTGCTTCATGGCGCGGCGGAAATCGTGCACCGCGGTCTGGTTGGTGCGTTCCGGATCGGTCAGAACGAGTCGGGCCTTGCCCAGAATCTCACCGGCGATCGCGCGCAAAGCGGGGCCGATCGCTGCATCGGGTTGCAACGCGGGCTTGCGGTCGGCGGCTGGTTCTGCGGGGCCGTGCATGGCAGGAGGCAACGTTCAGGCTTGGCCCTATCATACGGCGAAATATGTGGCTTGCGCACTTCCCTTCTTGGGGGGCGCTTGCTACATGAACGCCCACGGAAAATCACGCATTTGCCGCGGGGTGGAGCAGCCCGGTAGCTCGTCAGGCTCATAACCTGAAGGTCGTAGGTTCAAATCCTACCCCCGCAACCAAATTCGGAGGGGTCCCCGTTGGGGACCCCTCTTTTGGGTTGCCGCGACGGCGCGGTTGGCGACGTTATCGTGTCGCCGTTTCAGCTACAGAGGAATTGCGGATCGAGCTTCGCGTCCTCGACCGACGCTTCTCGCGCTCGCCGCTGTCGTTCTGAACGACGCGATCGCTCGCCTTGTTCGGTTGCGATGGAGAGAAGGCGTTCACCTCGCCTGCACAAATCCGGCGGCGGATGTTCACGAACATGGCTTCTGACCGCAAATACTAACGAGTCTTAAGCAAATTTTAATCAATTTTAATGAATGCTCTCGCCTCGCGGGCTTGGAGGGGCGAGGGTGACGAGGATAGCGTTCGCGATCCGAATTGCGGCCGTGGCATTGAGCATTGCGCCGGCCGCCGCTGCCGATCTCGGCAGGTTTCCGCCGGCCTCGCGCTTCTATGCACCGGCACCGGTGCTGCGGGTCTATAACTGGACCGGATGCTACTTGGGCGGCCAGCTCGGCGGCGCCTGGGCTAACAACCAGCTCGACGGCCAGCTCAGCACACTTGTCCCGGTGAGTCTGTTGAGTGGCCCGACGATCGTCGACGTCGTAACTCCCATTGCCGACAACGCCGGTTCAGCCGCCGTCACTGTCGGCGGCCAAGGTGGCTGTGACCTTCAGTTTGCGCGCAATTGGGTCATTGGCGCGCAGCTTGATGGAGTCTGGACCCACTTGAGCGGCAGCCAAGGGATTAACGGATCAGCCGGCTTGCCCCAGGGCGGGCACATCGACTTGACGGCGAACCAGAGCGTGCACGCTAACGCCATCGCGACCGCGACCGGCCGGCTCGGCTTCGCCGTCAATTATGACGACGTCGCCGGGCTGTTTTATATCAAGGGCGGCGCCGCATTCGTGAACTACGATACGTTCAAGATCACCGGCAACAACGCCGCGACGACCTGCACTGCTGTGAACGCGCAGGGTGTTTGTCTCCAGTTCAGTTCGCCGTCGAATACGTCGTTCAATTTTACGGCACCATCGGCGAGCCGCTGGGGCTGGACAATTGGCCTCGGCACGGAATGGGTGGTCGACGGCAACTGGTCAATCTTTGGCGAGTGGGATTATATGAATTTTGGCAGTCACACTGTGAACTTTACCGACTCCAATTCGGGGACG
>JBQCCX010000327.1:0-6939 GCA_051961815.1 Xanthobacteraceae bacterium | reverse complement strand
GGCCCGAGGCTGAGTCCCTTGCGATGAAAGACTCCTTGGGACGAGAACCGCGGTGGAACGCCGATAGATGTGCTGCCCCCTCCCCTTCCCTCCCCCGCAAGCGGGGGAGGGTCAGGGTGGGGGCAGCGGCTGCGCCCGTCTTCGGCGCGGCAGAAGAGCCTTGCGTCTGTCGGCGTTTCGCCTCCGATTTTTTCTTTCGTTTCTTTCTTTCGTCATTGCCGGACTTGATCCGGCAATCCATGCCGGACTTGATCCGGCAATCCATGCCGAAGCTTCGCCTTCACAGCGCTCCCACCGGCGCTCGGGCTTCGCGAGTCAGTATGGACCACCGGCATAGGCGTTCGAAGAACGCCGTTCTGCGAACGGCTATGCCCGGTGGTGACGATTTTAGAGAGTGGCATGACAGTAGCCTCCCATAGCTCGGGCGCAAAGACGCGCCGCGAGAACGGCCTGTCATTGCGAGCGCCGTGAAGCGGCGCGAAGCAATCCAGTCCGAGAGTGCCGTTCTGGATTGCTTCGTCGCGGAGCTTGTCATCGGGCCGGCCACTTCGGGCCGGACCTGTTGGCTCCTCGCAATGACGAGAACCCCCTCCCTACTCTCCCCCACAAGGGGGGAGGGAAGGGAAGAACGGGCCGGACAGAGATACGTTTCCCGGACGCGGCGCAGCGTGAAACGGTGCGCCGCAGATCCGGGATCGTTTCACACTCCGAGTTTGTGAAGGTCCCGGTTCAGCAGCGCATCATTGCATGCTGCGCTGCGCCCGGGATACCAGGCAGAAATTAAACGGAGACGCACATGCGCAAACTGACGGCGCCGGTGATCGCGGCAGAGCTGAAATATTCCGCGCGGTTCGAGGCCGAAAAGGCGTTGCAGCAGAAACGCTACTGCGATGCGTTTGAACTGTGCGGAGCTGTCGCTTCAAACGATGTATGCGCAACCGGCGCTGCTGCGGCGACGCCAATGCGTGTCTTGCCAAAGCCGTCGCGCTCGATCGCGTGCCGCATCGGGCGGCCTGGCGCACGCGGCAGGACATTCTCGAAGCCACGCCGCGCAATATCGGCGCGCCCGAGCGCGCGGCGCGGCAATGCATGCCAATCGATTTTTATCTGGAGCGACGGAAGTGATCGATCGCACGCAGCAATTCACCTCTCCCCATTGGGGAGAGGTCGACTTGCTCGTGCAACGAGCAAGTCGGATGAGGGGGATCGGAAATTTAATTTCAATCTCGGTCCCCCCTCACCCTAACCCTCTCCGCGATGGGGAGAGGGAGCAAAAAACCGCGCGGCAATGCGCTCACTCACTTCTCGACGCGCACCTTCATCAGGATGCCGGAGAAGCGAACGTTCATGCCGCCGCAATAGGCGTTGTCTTGCGCGACCAGATACGGCCCGCGGCGCAGAAGATCGACCTTGCAGCTATAGGCGTCGTTGCCTTCGCGACACGTGATCTCTTTTCCGGCCGGAGCGGCCACGGCGCTGAAGCTGCCGGTATGATACGAATCGCCGAGACCCCGCCACCAGGCCTCGCCCTCCGCGCTGACCTCCTTTTCGCCCGCGGCAGTGATAGCGATTGTGGGATTCCCACCAGAGCTCCAGGTGCCGACAAGAAAATCCCGCGTAAGAACTTCATCTTCGGCAAACGGAACGAGATTGTCGGTGGATACGAAGCCGGCAACGATCTTTCCTTGCGCGGTCCCGTAATAGACGCAGCGGAAATTCTTGTCTGCGGGCCCGCCGAACACGACATCGCCATCGACCAAATAGGCTTTCATGCGCGCCGGACAGCTCGGTCCTTCAGTACAGGCAAGCTTCCGCGAGAAGAAATAGGCCCTGTCGTTCTGGCTTTTGGCAGTGATGCGAAACAGCGGCGCTTCCGAGTATCGCGCGTCGTAGCTCAAGCACGAGTCCTCGATCGCGGGCGCCTCGTTCCATTGCTTCTCCCACGCATAGGCGGGCGTGCCGATGCCAGCGGCAAGGGCCACGAAGAAACATGAGAGTCGTTGTGGCATCGATCGTTCCCTGGCGATTTAGAATTCCCCACCGCTTCGCGGGAGCAGGGAATTTCACTATGTTTGAGCGGGTTTGCGCCTCGACTTGAAGACATAGAACTCGACGGCATCGGAACAGAAGATCGGAACTGAACGCAAATGTCGACCTATCGTCTCGCGCAGCTCTTTGCGCCGCGATCCGTGGCCGTGGTCGGCGGCAGCCCGCGCGACACGTCGCCCGGGCGCGCGGTCCTGAAGAACCTGCGCGGCGGCGGGTTTTGCGGCGAAATTCATCTCGTCAATCCGCATTACGCCAGCATCGAAGGTGTCGCCGCCGTCAAATCCTATGCGGCGTTGCCGGGGACGCCGGAGCTCGCGGTGATTGCCGTGCCGCCTCCAGCGGTCGCCTCCGTCGTGCGCGATGCTGCCGCCAAGGGAACGGCCGCCACGATCATTCTCACCGCTGGGCTCGGCCACGGCGCCGGCTCGATTGCCGCCGAATGCGAGCAGGCGGCGCGCGCCGTCGGCATGCGCATTGTCGGTCCGAACTGTCTCGGCGTGCTGGCGCCGCGGGTGAAGCTCAATGCCAGCGTCGCCGCTTCGACGCCGCAACCGGGCGACCTCGGCGTGATTTCCCAGTCGGGCGCGATCGCGACCGGCCTCGTTGAATGGGCGGCGCTGCGCGGCATCGGCTTCTCCGCGATCGTCTCGATCGGCGACAGCCTCGACGTCGATTTTGCCGATCTGCTCGACCATTTTGCGGTCGATCGCGGCACGCGCGCGATCCTGCTTTACATCGAATCGGTCAAGGATGCGCGCAAGTTCATGTCGGCGGCGCGCGCGGCGGCGCGGGCCAAACCGGTGCTGGTGGTCAAATCCGGGCGCCACGCCGAAGGCGCCAAGGCGGCGATGACGCATACCGGCGCGCTCGCCGGTTCGGACGCGGTCTACGATGCCGCCTTCCGCCGCGCCGGCTTCATCCGCGCGCTCGATCTCGATGAGCTGTTTGCCGCGGCCGAAACATTGGGCCACGTGAGCGCCGAAATCGGCCCGGACGACAGCGCGCTTGCCGGCAATCGGCTGGCGATTTTGACCAATGGCGGCGGCATCGGCGTGCTCGCCGTCGATCGGCTGACCGATCTTGGCGGCACACTTGCCGCACTCTCGCCGGCGGCGATGCCGAATGGGGATGCGGCCCGGCCGCCGATCTGGTCGCGCGCCAATCCGGTCGACATTGCCGGCGATGCCGATGCGCAGCGCTATGCGGCGGCGCTCGAACATTTGCTCGCCGACGACGCCAACGACGCCGTGCTGGTGATGAACGTACCCACCGCGCTTGCTTCCGCAGCCGAGGCTGCACATTCGGTGGTCGCCACCGCCGGGCAGCACCGCCGCACGAGCGTTCCGCCGAAACCCGTCTTCGCGGTCTGGGTCGGCGGCGGCGAGCGCGCTTCCGAAATCTTCGATCGCGCCGGCATTCCCGATTATGCCACCGAGACCGAGGCGGTCGCCGGCTTTATGCATCTGGTGCAATACCGGGAGTCGCGCCGGCAGCTGATGGCGGTGCCGCCGAGCCTGCCGCAGGATTTTACACCCGACGAGGGCGCCGTGCGGCCGCTCATCGCGGCGGCGCTGCGCCAGCAACCGCAAAACGGTTACGCCTGGCTCGATCCGATCGCGATCGCCAAAGTGCTCGCCGCCTACGGCATCGCAATCACGCCGGCAAGTCTGGCCCGAGATCCGGACGAGGCCGCCGCAGCGGCGCGGCCACACCTCGCCAAAGGCGAAGCGGTGGTTCTGAAAGTCCAATCGCCGGACATCGTGCACAAATCCGAGGTCGGCGGCGTGCGGCTGAACCTGACGAGCGAAGCGGCGGTGCGCGATGCCGCGGACGATATTTTGCGCCGCGCCCGTGCCGCCAAGCCCGACGCGCGCATTGCCGGCGTGATGGTCTTTCCGATGGTGGTGCGGCCCAAGGCGCGCGAGCTCATCGTCGGCCTTGCCGACGACCCGACTTTCGGGCCGGTCATCGTGTTCGGACAAGGCGGCACGGCGGTGGAAGCAGTCGACGACAAGGCGCTGGCGCTGCCGCCGCTTGACCTCGCGTTGGCGCGCGGCCTGATCGCGCGCACCCGCGTGTCGCGGATCCTCAAGGCCTATCGCAACGTGCCGGCCGCCGACGAGGCGGCGATCGCGCTTACTCTGGTCAAGCTTTCGCAGCTCGCCGCCGATTTTCCGGAAATTCGCGAAATCGACCTTAATCCGCTACTCGCCGACGAGGACGGCGTGCTCGCGGTGGACGCCCGCATCGCCGTGGCGCCCGTCCAGGCGCGATGGGCCGGCCCATTATCGGGCAATCCGCGTTTTGCCATTCGGCCCTATCCGAAAGCGTGGGAACGGCATCTGGCGCTGCCCGATGGCAGCAAAGTTTTCGCGCGTCCGATTCGGCCGGAGGACGAAGTGCTCTATCCGGCATTCATGACTGCGGTAACGACCGAAGATTCACGGCTGCGCTTTTTCGCGCCGATCAAGGAATTCAGCCACGCCTTCATCGCGCGGTTCACGCAGATCGACTATGCCCGCGCCATGGCGTTCATCGCCATCGAGGAAGCGACCGGACAGATGCTCGGGGTCGTGCGCATCCATGCCGATTCCGATTATCGGACCGCCGAATACGCCATTCTGGTGCGTTCGGATCTGAAGGGGCATGGCCTTGGCTGGATGTTGATGGAGCTGATGATCGAATATGCGCGCGCCGAGGGGCTACAGTCGATTCGCGGCCAGGTGCTGCAAGAGAACAGGACGATGCTGCAAATGTGCCGGCAGCTCGGCTTTCACATCAGCCCCGACCCGGAGGAAAACTCGATCGTCATCGTGACGCGGTCGCTCGAGCCTTGATCAAAGCGGCTCTGCTGCGGCGCTTTGGCGCTCGCTGGTCACGAACCTTGAATTCGCCATACGGATCGCCTACCTCGGATACCAACAATTGAATCCGGGCCCCTCTGGCGAGGACGCTGAAACGTCGGCCAACCTCGCGATGTCGGATCACCTGTTCCGCGCCAATTCGCGAGGATCCGCTGACGCCAGGGCCCAAATTACTTGCAAGGTACTTGCAACTAATTTGCAAATTACTTGCATGTCCCCTGCTCTGCCTGATCTGAGCTCCGTGCGCGCACCTGTGGCATTTCCGCGAGGAGGAGCACATGGCCGTCCACTATGTCCGCCCCGATATCTCGGGCGAGTTGTCCAATCCGTTCGATTGCGACGAACTGATCGTTAAAGCCCTGGTCACCGTCAGCGCTTTTGTGGCCCTTGCGGACGGACGCCTCGACGCGATCGAGCGCGACGCGTCGGTGAATTACATCGAACGTCAGCAGCTTGCGCCCAGCATCTCGCGACAGCGCATTGCCGCGTTCTTCGACTCACGCGCGCGGCATCTCGAAGAAAGAGATTTCGCCGACTTGATCGCCGAGGCGCTGCGACCGGTAGCGGCCCTATCGCTGACGTATGATGTGGTTCGGATTGCCGAACTGGTCGCCGCAGCGGATCGGCGGCTGGATTCCAATGAAGCGCAAGTGATTAGTCTCATCCGGCTCGTCAGCACGCCTCCTGCAGGATCGAACACCGTCGACCCCGCCAAATCATCGGCGGATCGGGCTGATTGATCCTGGAACGAAGAGGGACAAGTGAAGGAAACTTTCCAAGCCGGTCCCGAAAGCCATCAAGCCTCGCCGGAAACGACGAGCGCCGATGACTGGCGCCTTGAACGACTTATAGACCGTTCGCCGCGACGATTTCGCTCAACCGTTCGTTTCCTGCGACAGCCATCAAGCCGCTGGCTTCGGATCCCGGCGGGCCTGTTGTTCACAGTTGGCGGTGTTCTCTGGTTCTTGCCGATTGTCGGATTGTGGATGCTTCCAATCGGTTTGGCGCTGCTCGCCGATGACGTGCGGCCATTGCGTTCGCTCCGCGGCCGCACTCTCGATTGGATCGAGCGTCATCGACCGGATTGGCTGGCTCAACGAACCCATTCGCAATGATGGATCATGGCCGGTCTCGTCGGCAGCTCGCTGTCGTGACGCCGACCCGGGTCGGCATGGTCAATTCTTTGCCATTGTCCCGTTTTTGGCTTGGACTTACCGCGGATGGATCGCGGCAAGATAGCCGTAATAGGCAGAAAATGCGGAGGCGATGGCTGACACCATGGCAACAAACACCGCAGCCATAGCAACCAGGGTCGAGGCCAACATGTAGTTGGCGTTGCGCTGCACGGCATTGGCGCTGAGTGCGCTGGCATCGGCGGCTCGCTCTTGCGCCTGTGCCGCCGCTTTCTGGGCTTCGGCGGCTTCGAGCAGAGCCCGCATTTGCCGGATGGTGATTTCCGCCCGTGCCGCCATGTGCGCCTGCGAATCCTCGCGCAATTCCAAGGCTGCCGCCAGTTGTTCAAAGCTCAGATCGTTCAACAAACTTGCCATGCGGCCCTCCCGCTGCATGAGAGCGCATACAATAGCGCAAATGGGAAAGTTCGGTGAGTCGCGGCTTCCCGGCGCAACCGCCGCACGATCATCGCGACCGCGGATCGAGCGCATCGCGCAGGCCATCGCCGACGAGATTGAACGACAGTACGGTCAAAAAAATCGCCAGCCCGGGCCAGATCGCCATCCACGGCGCATTGACCAGAAAGCGTTGCGCGGCGTTGAGCATGCTGCCCCATGACGGCGCCGGCGGCTGCTGGCCGAGGCCGAGAAACGACAATGCCGCTTCGGCAATGATGGCGGCGGCGATCGACAGCGTCGCCTGCACCAGCAGGGCCGGCAGAATATTCGGCAGAATGTGAACCAGCGCGATGCGCCAATGCGGATTGCCGACGGCGCGCGCGGCCTCGACATAGTCCTCGACCTTCACCGCCATCACCTGGCCGCGTGTCAGCCGGATGAAAATCGGCGTCGTG
>JBQCCX010000326.1:0-5260 GCA_051961815.1 Xanthobacteraceae bacterium | reverse complement strand
CATTGCACACAAAGAGCTTGTTCTGGAGTGTGTCATGTCGAAGAGCAATCTGGCCGCGGCAGCAGCGCAAATCTGCAGCGCCGGGCCGTTGCCGTCCCGATCGCTTGGCGCGCGCATCATGGACTCTATGCGCGCCGCGGCGGGCAGATTTGCCGCCTGGCGCAAATATCGACGCGAGCGCGAAGAGCTCCATGCGCTTCTGGCCAGCGACCATCGCATCGGGGCGGATATCGGCTATCGGCACCACAAGCCGTGAAGCGGGTCCGTCACTGCGAGCGGAGCGAAGCAATCCAGAGGGCTCGGCGATTTCAAATCTGGATTGCTTCGTCGCTTGCACTCCTCGCAATGACGATATTCAACAAAATCGCGGAACTAAAACAGCGTCGGCTGGTCGTCCGATTTCTTGATCTTGCCCGGTTTAGCCGGACGCGCCGCCGCCACTTGCTCGGCAGCGGCCTGCGCCGAGAGCGGCGCGATCAGCGCCTCGGAATCATTGGCGACGCGATTGACCGCGGGCGAGATCGGATAGACCTCAAGCAGCGCCTCGTCTGCCGGCTTGATGAGCGCCGCCGCCTCCTCGGCGGGCACCGCATCGCAATCGAGCCAGCGATCGAAATCCGCGGGCGCGACGAACGCCGGCATCCGCGGATGGATCGCCGACAACGCGCGATTGGCGTCGGTGGTCACGATGGCGGCAGTGTCGAGCTCTTCGCCGTTGGGGCCGGTCCAGGTCTCCCATAAGCCGGCGAAAGCCAGCGGCGGCGCCGCGCCGAGCGCATCCCGTTTGGCGCGCACGAAATAGGGCTGCTTCGCTCCACCGCCTGCCCCAGCCTGCCATTCATAGAAGCCGTCGGTCGGGATCAGACAACGCCGCCGCCGCATGGCGTTGCGGAAGGCCGGCTTTTCGAGCACGGTTTCGCCGCGCGCATTGATGAGGAGCGTAAAAGTTTTCGGCTCGTCGACCCAGGACGGCAACAGCCCCCAGCGCATCAGGGCGAATGCGCGCTTGCCGTCGACGAGCCGCACGATCGGGACCGGTTGGGTCGGCGCAACATTGTAGCGCGGCGGAAAATTCGGCTGCTCGCCGTAGCGGAACAGCGCCCGGATTGCTTCCGGCGTGGAGAAAATCACGTAACGTCCGCACATCGTTTCGCTCGCATGGCCCGCCGCTCGGGTGTTTTCCGCGTGGCTGGCCGCTCAATCCCCCTGCGCTCCTGATATAAGAGCTTTCATGAGCAACGGCGACAACACGCGGAGTTATCCAACGCGGCCTTATCTGGCGGTCAGCGCCGCGATCTTTCGCGACGGCCGGGTCCTTATCGTGCGCCGGGGGCGGCCGCCGGCGCGCGGACTATATACGCTGCCGGGCGGCGGCGTCGAAGTCGGCGAGACCTTGGCAGACGCGGTGATCCGTGAAGTGCGCGAGGAGACCGGGCTTGCGATTGCGCCGCTGGCGCTGGTCGGATTCCGCGAGGCGATCGCGCGCGACGCCGCCGGACGCGTCGAACGTCATTTCGTCATTCTGCCATTTGCGGCGCGCTTCATCGGCGGCGAGATTGCGCTCAACGAGGAACTCGCCGAAGCGGGTTGGCGCGAGCCGGCCGAACTTGCCGGCCTGAAGACAACCGACGGCCTTGCCGAGATCGTCGCCGCCGCCGCGGAGCGCATCGCACTCGCGCGTTGATTGCCGCCATGATCAGGCTTGCCGTGAGCTTCCTCTGCATTATGTTCTCAACCATGCACGTATTTCGCCCGGCCCTGTTCGTTGCCGCCATTCTGTGCCTCGCCATCGCACCGGCGCGAGCGCAATTCTGGGGCAACAACGGTTGGGGCAATGGTTGGGGCGGCGGCTGGGGCTCGCCATACCGGCAGGCGCCGCGGCCTTCGGCGCCCGCGACGCCGAAGCTGCCGCCACAGAGCTCCGGACCGTCAGCGCCGGCGGTGCAAGATATGCCCGCGCCGTATGATCGCGACTTGCAGCGGTTATCGGAAATTCTCGGCGCGCTGCACTTCCTGCGCGGCATTTGCAACAGCAATGAAGGCCAGAAATGGCGCAACGAAGCGCAGGTGCTGATCGATGCCGAGGCGCCGAGCGGAACCCGCCACGAGCAGATGATCGCGAGCTTTAATCGTGGTTATCGCGGCTTTCAGCAGACATATCGCAACTGCACGCCGGCGGCTGACATCGTCATCCGCCGTTATCTGGAAGAAGGCGCCAAGATCGCCCGCGATATCACTGCCCGCTACGCGAATTAGCCGCATCGCCGCATTTCACCGCTCGTTTCCAGGAGAAAGTGACCCCACCCCGACCCCCCTCGCAGGGGAGGAGCGAGGCGCCGCGATCCGTTTCCCCCTCAAAGGAGGAGGAACAAGGTGGGGGCAACAAACCCCCCAAACCACAATGTAACTGGCGGTTTTACCTATTAACCCTGCGCCAAGGTTCGGCCTGTAAGGCGCGCCGGAGCCTGCTAACGTCAGTTTCCTGCTTCTGAGGGACTGGCCGTAAGCGGACGGGGATGACGACAGCAACGCCGAATATTGCGCCTCGCGGCGGTTTGGCCGAGAGCGATCAGAAACGTCTGGCGCTCGGCTATCTTCAGGACGCCTGGGCCGAGGCGGTCCATGACGGCATCGAAGGCGATTGCCTGGCTCAAACCGCGCTGTTTCTCGCTTTCGCCGAACTGATCGCCACTTATGGCGAGGAACCTGCCGCCCGCTATGCCGACAACCTCGGCCAGCGCATCCGCAACGGCGAATTTTCCGTCAAGCTGTCGCGCCAATAATCCGCTGTAACTCTGCGATTGCGTTCTCTCTCGTGCAAACGGGAGGCGATTATGCGTCTTGCGGTCCGCAGAGCGCCGAATTAGGCATGCTTTATGAAGGCTGCCCTCCTCCCCGACCGCGGGGTCATCAAAGTCATCGGCGACGACGCCCGCAAATTCCTGCACGGGCTTGTCACCGCCGATGTGCTCGATCTGACACCGGGCGTGGCGCGATTCTGCGCCCTGCTCACGCCGCAAGGAAAGATCATTGCCGATTTCTTGCTGACCGAAGCGCCACCGGCCGAGGGAGGCGGGTTCTTTCTCGACATTCCGCGGGCGCTAGCGGCGACGCTGGTCGAAAAGCTCAATCTCTACAAGCTGCGCGCCAAGGTGCTGATCGAGGATCTCGGTGAAATCCTGGGCGTGCTCGCGATCTGGGACGGCACGGCGAGCCTGAAGCAAGGCCTATCCTACGCCGATGCGCGGCTGCCGGCACTGGGCTTGCGCATCATGATCGCGCCGCATCGCGCGCCTGGAGCGGCCAGCGAGGCGTCTGCGACGCTGGTCGGGGCCGACGAATATGAGGCGCATCGCATCGCGCTCGGCGTGCCGCGCGGTGGCCTCGATTTCGCTTATGGCGACGCTTTCCCCCATGAAGCCGACATGGATCAGCTCGGCGGCGTCGATTTCGCCAAGGGCTGCTATGTCGGCCAGGAGGTGGTCTCTCGGATCGAGCATCGCGGCATCGCGCGCACCCGCGCGATGGCGCTACGCTATGAGGGCGCTCCGCCTGAAAATGGCGCCGCGATCGTCGCCGGCGAGCGTCAGGTCGGCACCATGGGCTCGGCCGCGCGCGGTTGCGGCATCGCGCTCATTCGGCTCGATCGGGTGGCGGACGCCGATCAATCCACACTCGCGGCGGGGGGCATACCCGTTCGTCTGGTCAAGCCCGACTGGGCGCGGTTTTCATTCCCTGGCGCAGTCAAGGCCGCCCAATGAGGGATCAAGCTCTCGACACCGTATTGCGCTGTCCGTGGCCCAAAACGGACCCGCTATACATCGCCTATCACGACGAGGAATGGGGCGTGCCGGAATATGACGATCGCGCGCTTTACGAAAAGCTCGTGCTCGACGGTTTCCAGGCCGGGCTGTCGTGGATCACGATACTGCGCAAGCGCGACAATTTCCGCCGCGCCTTTGACGGCTTCGAACCGGAAAAGATCGCGCGCTATCGCAAGCCGAAAATCGAACGGCTGATGCGCGACGCCGGCATTGTTCGCAATCGCGCCAAGATCGAAGGCGCAGTGCTCTCGGCGCGCGGCTGGCTCGATGTGATGGAAAAGGGCCCGGGCTTTTCCAAACTGCTGTGGGACTTCGTCGACGGCCGGCCCAAGGTCAATCGCTTCCGCACAACTCGTCAGGTGCCGGCGGAAACCGCGATCTCGCGGGCGATGTCGAAAGAACTGGCGCAGCGCGGTTTCAAATTTTGCGGGCCGACGATTGTCTATGCCTTCATGCAAGCGGTCGGCATGGTCAACGATCATCTTGTCAGCTGTCATCGCCACGAGGGGGTACAAAGGTTGGCGGTGCAGGCGCCCGGCGCTTAAAGCTGTGTCGCCGTCATTGCCACGCGGTCGTAGTCGCGTGCATGGCGCGCCGGCGGATAGCCTGCGCGCGAAGCGCGTCGTGCGTGCCATCCCTGCCCCGCGCGCCTGGCAGCGCATGCTGTCGGGGCGCAGGCTCGATTTGCTCGATCCGTCGCCGCTCGATATCGAAATCGAAGACATCGCTCACGGCCTCGCCCGCGTGGCGCGCTGGAATGGACAGACCAGCGGCGCGCATATCTATTCGGTGGCGCAGCACTGTTTGTTGGTCGAAGCTTTGGCGCGGGCGCGCTCGCCGCGGCTCGACAACGGTTGCCGGCTGGCAATCCTCCTGCATGACGCGCCGGAATACGTCATCGGCGACATGATCTCGCCGTTCAAGGCAGTGATCGGCGATGCCTACAAAGCGATCGAGCGGCGGCTCTTGACCGCCATTCACCTGCGCTTCGGGCTTCCTGCCACCACGCCGCCGGCGATCGAGGGACTGATCAAGGCCGCCGATCGCCAGGCCGCGTTTCTGGAAGCGACCAGGCTCGCCGGCTTCGACCCGGCCGAGGCCCGGCGCTTCTTTGGCCGGCCGCCGAAATTCTCCGCCGCCATGGAACGCGATTACCTCAAGCCTTGGCCCGCCGAGACCGCGAAGGCGCGCTATCTCGAACGATTCAACCGGCTCGCTCGACAATAGGCTGTGCGCAGAGGTCGCAATTTGAAGTCACACTTGCGCCACCGCCGAATCTTATGTGAATTCGCCATTCCAGTCCCCATATAGAACTCGACGCTGCCAACGATGATTCACGTTTGCTCCCTGGCCCGGCTTGAAGAAACGGTCGAACAGACCGGCGCACGCCATGTCGTGTCGCTGATCGGCGACGAGGCGCGCGTGGCACGGCCGTC
>JBQCCX010000325.1:0-6150 GCA_051961815.1 Xanthobacteraceae bacterium | reverse complement strand
CGAGTCGACTTATATTCCGATCGGCGCGAAGCACCGGCTGGAAAACCCGGGTAAAATCGATCTGGAACTGATCGAGGTGCAGACCGGAAGCTATCTTGGCGAAGACGATATTGTGCGCATCGAGGACGACTATCGGCGCTCGTGAAGGCTGCGCGGCGATCTGAATTTTTTATGCAATTTCAAGTAATTGACGGCGGTCGGCCGGTCCATTCAAAGGGTGAGGCCGTAAGCCTGTGAAGCAATTTGTGTACGGATTGTGGCACTTGGCGGTCGCTTGGTGGGGGCGGACATGCTAACGGGAAACTGGGATAGGGCTTGGCAGGGGGACTCTTCCAGTCATGGGTGAGGATTTCGGCGGCGGCAGCGTGCGCGTCGGCGTGATCGGCGTCGGCGTAATGGGCAGCAATCATGCCCGCGTTCTGGCGGAACTACCGGGAGTAAAACTGGTCGGTGTCGCCGATCCCGACCGCAAGCGCTGCGATCAGGTCGCACGCTCGCTTGGCTGCGCCTCATTTGGCGACGCCACGGAGCTCATGCGCCGGGGCGTCGACGCGGTGACAATCGCGGCCCCGACCCATTTGCATCGCGACATCGCGATCGATTGCACCAGCCGTGGCATCCACGTGCTGGTGGAAAAGCCGATTGCATCGACGATCGAGGAAAGCCGCGCTATCGTCGCTGCGGCCCGGCGCGCCGGTGTGACCTTGATGGTAGGTCATGTCGAGCGTTTCAATCCCGCGGTTCAATCGATAAAACGCGCCATCAAAGATCAAGACATTCTCTCGATTGCCATCACGCGCGTCGGACCGTTCCCGCCGCGAATGTCGAATGTCGGGGTCGTCATCGATCTCGCGGTCCATGACATTGACCTGATCCGGTGGTTCACCGATTCCGAAATCGAGGAAATCCAGCCGCAGACTTCGAGCGCTGTCGCCGAGCGCGAGGATATCGCGCTGTTGCAGTTCCGCACCAAGTCCGGCGTGCTTGCGCACATCAACACCAATTGGCTCACGCCATTTAAGGCCCGTACCATCCACATCGCCACACGCGACAAGTACCTGATCGGCGATTTGTTGACGCTGCAGGTCACCGAATGCTTCGGCTTTCAGCCGGACGGCAGCTATTCAATGCGCCATCTGTCGGTCGGCTATGCCGAGCCGTTGCGCTCGGAGCTCGTCGCTTTCGTAAATGCGATTCGCAGCGGTGAAACGCCGGCGGTGACCGGCGAGGAAGCGGTCGCCAGCCTTGAGATCGCGACCCGCTGCCTGGAGGCGCGCGCGATGCCGGCGATGGTTGCGCAACGTCATGGACCCCGGCGGGTCGCCGGCTGAATCCATTTGCCCGATTGGATCAAACGGCTCTAGGCCGGACATGAATCAACACGCACGGCTCGAAGAGCGGCCGCTTCCTTTCATCGACCTCGCGGCGCAGCGCCGCCGCCTCGGTCCTGCCATCGACAATGCCGTGGCGCGCGTGCTGACGCATTGCCAATTCATTCAGGGCCCCGAGGTCCACGTGCTCGAGGCCGAGCTTGCGGCATTCTGTGGGGCGCGGCACGCGATCAGCTGTGCCAGCGGGACCGATGCGCTGCTGCTGGTGTTGATGGCCTGGCAGGTCGGCCCCGGTGACGCGGTGATCTGCCCTTCGTTTACTTATCACGCGACGGCGGAAATGGTGGCGCTCCTTGGCGCCACGCCTATCATCGCCGATGTGTTGCCGGACAGTTTCAACATCGATCCGGCGAGCTGCGAAGGCGCGGTGAGGAGCGCCAAGCGCCGGGACCTCAAGCCGCGCGCGATTATCCCGGTCGATTTGTTCGGGCTGCCGGCCGATCACGACGCCATAGCGGCAATTGCCGCGGCACACGACCTTCTGGTCCTCGATGACGCGGCGCAAGCGTTCGGCGCCCAATATCGCGGCAGGCGGATCGGCACCATGGCGGCCGCCACAGCAACCAGTTTTTTCCCGGCCAAGCCGCTCGGTTGCTACGGCGATGGCGGCGCGGTCTTCACCGATGACGACGCGCTTGCTGGGCGCGTGAAAAGCATCAGGCTGCACGGGGAGGGCGTCGACCGCTCGGAAGCGGCGCGCATCGGGATCACCGGCAGGCTCGATACCATCCAGGCAGCGGTCCTCATCGAGAAGCTCAAGATTTTTCCGGATGAGATCGACGCGCGCAACACGGTCGCGGCACGCTACTCGGCCGCTCTCGCCGATGTCGCGATCGTGCCGCGCGCCAGCAATGAATGCACCTCGATATGGGCGCAATATACGATCCGCGTTAAACGGGAAAAGCGCGACGCCCTTGCCGCGGCACTGAAGGGGCAAGGGATTCCGACCGCGATCTATTACACCAAGCCGCTGCATCGCCAGCCGGCTTACCGGCATTTCCCGCTGGCCGAGGGCGGCGTGCCGGTCAGCGACCATCTCGCCGAAGAGGTGCTCAGCCTGCCGATGCACGCCTATCTCGAGCCACCGGTCCAGGATCGCATCATTGACGCGGTACGGCGCGCGCTGGCGAACTGACACTTCGCTCGTCGATGCGCTTGGTCCGAACCCGGCGGCAGGCGGCCTTGCCGGCGCTCAGCATGCAACAATGATCGGGAAGATTCTCACCGTAGGCGGCTACACCCTTCTTTCCCGCCTCACCGGTTTTCTACGTGACATCATGCTGGCCGCAATCATCGGCGCGGGTCCGGTGGCGGACGCGTTCTTTGTTGCGTTCCGGCTGCCGAATCATTTTCGCGCGATTTTCGCTGAAGGCGCCTTCAATTCGGCATTCATTCCCGCCTATGCGCGGGTGCGCACCGAACAGGGCGCCGGCGCTGCGGCCGAGTTCGGCGATCGGATCTTTACGCTGCTTTTCGCGTCACAGGTCGTCCTGCTGGTGCTAGCGGTGGTGTTCACGCCGCAGGCGATCGGACTGTTGGCGCCTGGTTTCTCGCGCGAGCCGCAGCAATTCGCGCTGGCCGTCTCGCTGACGCGAATCACCTTTCCCTATCTGCTGCTGATCACGCTGGTCACGCTGTGGAGCGGCATTCTCAATGCGCTGAATCGTTTCGCCGCCGCAGCCGCGGCGCCGATCCTGCTCAATGTCACGATGATGGCCACGCTGGCGCTTGCCTATTGGTTTCCGAGCGCCGGTTATGCCGCGGCCTGGGGCGTGCTGATTTCCGGCGTTCTCCAGGCGATTTTGGTCGGCGGCGATGCGGCCTTCTCGGGAGTGATGACGTCGTTTCGGTCGCTGCGATGGGACAAAGACGTGCAGCGCTTCTTCAAGGCGCTGCTTCCCGCGACGCTTGGATCGGCAGGCACTCAGCTCGCGCTGTTTGCCGACACGATCATTGCCAGCTTCTTGTCGGCCGGCGCGATTTCCGCCTTGTACTATGCCGACCGCATCAATCAGCTCCCGATCGGCGTCATCGGGATCGCCGTGGGCACAGTGCTGGTTCCGGAAATGACCCATCGGCTGGCTTCGGGAGACGAGGCCGGCGCGCAGGCGACGCAGAATCGCGCAATCGAATTCGCGCTTTTGCTTGCCCTTCCTTGTGTGGTCGCATTCCTGGTTGTGCCGGGGCTCATCATGCGCGCCTTATTCATGCGCGGCGCTTTCACCGCGACGGATGCGCAGGCGGCAGCACAGACGCTGATGGCTTACACCATCGGGCTCATTCCTTTCATTCTCATTCGCAGCGTGGTAGCGCCGTTCCTGGCGCGCGGCGACACCGCGACTCCGGTGAAGGCCGCCCTGATCGGCACCGCAGTCAATATTGTCTGCAAGATCGCGCTGATGTCCTCGCTCGCGCAAGTCGGGCTGGCGCTCGCCACCTCGATCGGCGCCTGGCTTAATTTCATCCTGGTGCTCTATTTCGCCGCTCGGGCGCGGCTGATCGCTCCCGACCCCGAATTAAAAGCGACGCTGGTCAAGCTCGCCGCCGCAGCCATCGTGCTTGCGCTAATCCTGGCGGCTGCCGCCCCATTTGTCACGGCGATGTTATCCTCGTGGCCCAGGTTCCGTGACGAATCGGCGCTCGGCATACTCGTTGTGATCGGCGCGGTGGCCTACGGCGGCCTTGTCGTCGCGCTGCTCGGTCGGCGTTGGCTATCGCTGCTTCGCGGGAACGCACCATTCCCGTCGACGCCCTCGCTAACCTCCGGTGCGGATCAAGCCTGACAGCAAATAGGAAACGACAATGCGCGTAGCTATGATCGGCGCCGGTTATGTCGGCCTCGTTTCGGGCGCCTGCTTCGCCGATTTCGGCCATCAGGTGACTTGCATCGACAAAGATGCGGCAAAGATTGGCGCTCTCAGAGGCGGTGATATTCCCATTTTCGAGCCGGGCTTGGCCGAATTGGTCGAAACCAACATGCGGCAGGGACGGCTGGAATTCGCCGCAGAGCCTCACGGCATCGGGCAGGCGGAGGCGGTCTTTATCGCGGTGGGCACGCCGTCGCGTCGCGGCGATGGCCACGCCGACCTGAGTTTCGTCTATGCGGCCGTGCGCGAGATCGCGCCATTAATCGGCAGCACCGCGGTCGTGATCACCAAATCGACCGTGCCGGTCGGCACCGGCGATGAGATCGAGAACATTCTGCGCCAGACTCGTCCCGATGCCGAAATCCAGGTGGCATCTAATCCGGAATTTCTACGCGAGGGTGCGGCAATCCAGGACTTCAAGCATCCCGATCGCATCGTGGTCGGCAGCGACGATGACCGCGCGCGCAGAGTGCTGGCCGAAATTTATCGGCCACTCTACTTGAACGCGCCTCCCATAATCTATGTCAGCCGGCGCACCGCCGAGCTGATCAAGTACGCGTCTAATGCTTTCCTGGCGACCAAGATCACCTTCATCAATGAGATGGCGGATCTGTGCGAACAGGTTGGCGCCGACGTGCAGGAGGTCGCGCGCGGCATGGGGCTCGATAATCGCATCGGCGCAAAATTTCTTCACCCCGGCCCCGGTTTTGGCGGCTCATGCTTTCCAAAAGACACCAGCGCTTTGATCAAGACCGCCCACGACCATGGTGTGCCGCTGCGCCTGGTCGAGACCGTCTCCGCCGTCAATGAGCAGCGCAAGCGCGCCATGGCGCGGAAAGTTGTTCAGGCGCTCGGTGGCTCGGTGCGCGGCAAAACCATCGCGGTGCTCGGACTGACCTTCAAGCCGAACACCGACGACACCCGCGATTCGCCGGCCATTCCTCTGATCACTGCACTCCACGACTTGGGCGCTGTGGTGCGTGGATACGATCCGGCGGGCATGGAACAGGCCAAGCCGCTCCTGCCGGATGTGCATTACTGTCACAATGCCTATAGCGCCGCCGAAGGTGCGGATGCCGTTGTGATCGCGACCGAGTGGGAGCAGTTTCGCGCGCTGGATCTTGCTCGCCTGAACGGCGTCATGACCCAGCCGGTCATCGTCGATCTGCGCAACATCTATCGCGCGGAAGAAATGCGCCGTGCGGCATTCCGCTATATTCCAATTGGCCGGGCCGGCGTGGAGTAGCCCAAGCTGCGCTCTGCGAGCGCGAACAATTCGCAGCGCCTCAAAAAAGACGGGCCGCCCATCACGGGCGGCCCTTTGTTTTGAAAAATGCAGATGACGGCCGATCAACCCCACCTGATCGCAATCGCGCCCGCAATCGAGCGGGGCCGCGTGCGAAGGGCATGCCCGTCATTGCCGGATTCGATGATCCATTGGCCGTTTTCTCGACCGACGATCTTTCCGACGTGGTGCGACCACACGACCACCGCGCCGACCCCGGCCGGCCCCGGCCTGCCCCAATGAGCCCAATTGCGCGCGAGGTTGTAGCTCGGGCCGGGATCGCTGCCCACCAAACGTCGCATCTCCCAGCCGCACCATGCTGCGGGACGCGCTCGGTCGCGGCCGCGATATGCGGTCCTCTCAATCGATACATTCGCAGCGGCAAAGCCATACAATCCATTTGGCAGCGCCGGACCGGATCCGGTTCGCTCAAATGTGGCGCGCCTTGCGGCCATGTGATGGTGATGATGACGATGATAGCCGTGGTGATGCTCCCGCGCGGAAGCGGATTGAGCGAACATCACCATAGCCGCGGCAGCGACCGTTAAGGTCGTTGTCTTCATGTAGTCACTCCTCGATTTTGTGGATTTTGTTGTTCGTCAGCAAA
>JBQCCX010000324.1:0-2453 GCA_051961815.1 Xanthobacteraceae bacterium | reverse complement strand
GGTTGCGTAATTCTCGGTCTCGGCGATCAGCGGCAGATTGCGAAAGCGCACGCTCTCGCCGTTTCCCGGTCCATCGACGATCAGGCAACCAATGCCGCGGGCGGCGAGGTCGGGAATGCCATAGCCGTATTGCAGCTCCTTGGTGACGTCGAAGCCGTCGAAAAATATCATCGCCGGCGCCGGGCCAGTGCCGGCCGCCTCGCGGTCGGGATGCACCAGCAGCGCCGGGAGGCTCGTGTTCTCGTACGGCACTTCGACCGGCTCAATGTGCGGGCGGCGGACCATTGCCGCGGCGTCCTTGAACAGCCTCACGGAACGCGCATAGACCTCCATGCTCCGCTCCGAGCGCGGATGAATGAACCGTTCGCCGGTCTGGTAATCGCGTGTCGCCCGCATGAAGCAGGAGGCGGCAGTCAGCTTATGACCGGCCCGTAGCGAATCACGCCCCCGGGCCTCGATCTTCTCGCCCATCCGCGTCCATTCCTCGAACCAGGCGGCATCGTCGCCGATCCGGTCGACGAGCGCGCGGCCCACCCGATTGACCTCGTCGATTTCAATCCCGGTCCACGGCGCCGCGGACAGGCAGATCAACAGGCCCATCGACCAACGGTAATTGCTCGGAAAATACAGGAATGCGGGATCGTCCCTTTTGTCGTCGGGCATAGTGGCTCCGGGCTGTGGAATCGGCGGCAAAGCTGTTCGGCGAGCAACGTCGTGCGGGCGGAAAGAAATGCCCGCTGGGCAGTCACGGCGGACGATGCGCTGATCTAGGACGAGATTGTGTCCGGGAAAGGTCCCGCCCGCGGTGTAGCGCGAATGAGTGGGGGATGCTCGCGAACGTCCTGCCGAGATAGGCCAACAGCGGGGTACCGGTGGCTTCGCGTTTCTTGGGCACAGCGGCGGTCAGGTTCCTGACGAACCAGGGCCCCGGCGGTCGCCTATCGAACGTTTGGCCTGCCCGTCGAAGCGGCAGCGGAAGCCGAATTCCTCACAGAGGTCCGATGACCGGCTCGGAACCGCAAGCGCCCGGCCATGCTTGATGTTCAAAACTGGACGCGAATCGGCGTTGCCCGTTGTAGCTTCCGAGGGGCCATGACACGATTGGCGGTCGGGTTTTTACGGGTCTCGCAGCACCATGCCACGTCGGAAATTTCCCTGGGCGTCTTTTCCCGACGATGAGCTGCTCGAGGTCCGGCTCAAAGACCTGCGCGTCACCGTCGAAGGCACTTGGCTCGAAAGCTGCCTCGGGGCGCTTTATCGCGAGCTTGGCGAACACGACATTCGCGTACGGCCGCACGCCTGGATTTCCAGCGAGTGGTTCAGCCCGGAGAACACGCCCGGAATCGCCATTCCGTTCTACCTGGCGCACCCCCGGCTGATGCAGCTCGAAAAGAAAATGATCCTCGAAGTCGAGGGCGGGACCTGGTCCGAATGCATGCGCATCCTGCGTCATGAATGCGGACACGTCGTGACCCATGCCTATCAGCTCTATCGCCGCCGCCGCTGGCAGCAGTTGTTTGGGCCATCGTCGAAGCGTTACCCCCGCTATTACCGGGCCAATCCCGCCAGCCGCAATCACGTGCAGAACTTGCGGCTGTGGTATGCGCAAAGTCATCCCGACGAAGATTTCGCCGAGACCTTTGCCGTGTGGCTGCGGCCGCGCTCGCATTGGCGCACACGCTACGCCGACTGGCCTGCACTCAAGAAACTCGAATATGTCGACGAGCTGATGGACGAAATTGCCGGCAAGCGCCCGACCCTGACCCATCGGGAGAAAGTCGATCCACTCAGTACGCTCACTGGGACGCTCGGTGACTATTATAAAAAGAAGCGCTCGCTTTATCTTGTCGATACGCCCAGGACTTACGATCGCGATTTGCGGCGCTTGTTCTCCGCCGATCCCCGGCATCATCGCCGCGAGGCGGCGTCGTCATTCATCCGGCGCAATGCGCCGGCGGTGCGCGAGCTGGTGGCGAAATGGACGGGAGAATATCAGCTGACGTTCGACGCGGTGCTTGACGACATGATGCAGCGCTGTCGCGAGCTGAACCTGCGCGCCGTCGGCCCCGAGCGCAGATTAATCATGGAATTCACCGTGCTGTTGACGGCCAAGACCATGCATGCACTGTTTGGTCCGTCGCGACGCAGGTGGATCGCATTATGAAACGGCTTCGCGTCCTGGTGCTCGTTCACCCGGACCTGATACCTCCGGAATCAAGCAAGGGCTACAGCGAGCAAGAAATCAACGTCTGGAAAACCGAATACGACGTGGTGACCACGCTGCGCGCGGCGGGCCACGAGGTGCGGCCGCTCGGCGTGCATGACGAGCTAAAACCGATCCGCGACGACATCGAAGCCTGGAAGCCGAATGTCGTATTTACCTTGCTGGAGCAGTTTCACGGCGAGGCGATCTACGATCAAAACGTCGTCAGTTATCTCGAGCTCCTGCGGGT
>JBQCCX010000323.1:0-20237 GCA_051961815.1 Xanthobacteraceae bacterium | reverse complement strand
CTTCACCAATGACGCACTCCTTGCCTACCGGCTCTATACGGTCGAGGTGCGACATCCGGTCGAAGTTCCGGGCGATGAGCGGCCGCATCTGGTGCAGTGGCTGTCAAAAAGAGTGGGCTCGCCGCTCAACCCGCCTGAACTCGACAAGCAAGGACTAAAGCTTGTCGGCGGACGGCTGCTTCCCGGCCCCACCGGACCCTCGGCATTCTTCATGTATGAAAACCCGTCCGGCGAGCGCTTCACGCTTTACTGCGGGCACGTCAATGACAGCCAGACAGCATTGCGCTACACGACCGGTGGTCAGAACGCCGCCTATTATTGGGTGGACCGGAACTTGGCCTATGTGCTGAGCGGGCCGATGGAGACCGCCAAGCTCAAAGAAATCGCGCAGGCCGCGTACGACCAGATCGATCGCCGCACGCTGCCGCAGGGCTGATGACATCTGTTCCAGTTGGCACGCGTGGCTAACCTGCGCGTGCCGATTTGTTGACGTCGCGCACCCGCACCCTAGGCGGTAAAGCGCCGCATCATCCTCAGAGGTCTTTGCGCGGGTCGTAGCTCTTTGCGCTCTGCCAGCTCTTCATGAGCGATTCGAGCTCGCTGTCGCTGCCATCCGGCAACGCAATTCGGACGGTCGCGAGGAGATCGCCGCGACCGGTCTTGGCGGGAAAGCCCTTGCCTTTGAGGCGAAACGTACGTCCGCTCGAAGTCCAGGGCGGTATTGTAATCTCAACCGGCCGATCGAGCGTCGGCACCCGCACCTTTGCGCCCAACACCGCCTCATAGAGCGTGATCGGCAAGTCGAGCCTGATGTCAGCGCCCTCGAGCGCGAAGACCGCATGCGGCGCGATCGAGACGGTAATGAGGACATCGCCGGCGCCGCCCTGCCCGGCCATGCCCTGACCCTTCAACCTGATCTGCTGGCCGTTGCCGATACCGGCTGGAATCTTGACGTCGACGTCCTTGCCGGTCGGCAGCCGCAAGCGTTGGGTCACCCCGCGCGCGGCATCCGGCAGTGTCACGGCGAGCGAGGCATGAACGTCGGCGCCGACGCCAAAATCCGCCGACTCGAAATTGCCGCGGGCGCCGGTCCGGGCCCCGCGTCCCGCCTGACCGAAGGCCTCTTTGAGAATGTCTTCGAAACCGCCAAAGCCGCCGCCGCGGCCTCGCCGCGTGGTGCGGGTAAAGCCTTCCGGACCGAAATTGAAGCTCTCGAAATTCGCATCGGGGCCGTAACCGCCATACCCTGCTCCGGGCCCGGCGCCGGCGCCGAATCCTTCAAAACCGCGACAGCGCGGCTTGCCCTCGGCATCGATCTCGCCGCGATCGAACGCTTTGCGCTTGTCGTCATCGCCGAGGAGTTCGTGTGCGGCATTCAGCTCGGCGAAACGAGCGGCCGCTTTGGGATCGTTCTTGTTGGCGTCCGGGTGCAGCTTTTTTGCAAGACGGCGGTAAGCGCTCTTGATGTCGCCTGCGTTCGCCTTGCGATCCACGCCCAGGACTTCATAGGGATCACGCATCCCCTGGCAACTCCGCGATTTCGGGCCTGCCCCCGGCCCGCCCCGCCTGGCCACTCCAATGTGGGAATAAAAAGCGTGCCCCGCAATGTAACCGAATCGGGCCGGTGCAAGCGATGATAGCGCGATCAGCCCGATTTTAGCGGCTTGAGCCGCTTGATCTCCCAGGTGCCGCCGGTGGTACGGCAGGCGGCCCCCTCGAGCCAGTCCTGTGCGTCGCCGTGCATGTAGCTGGCGAGGAAGTCACGACAGGCCAGGCCCGCCTCGGAGTAGGACGTCGCCAAAGGGGTGATATTGCCGCGCGCGCCGCTTTGCGGATTCAGCCATGGCAGGCTGGCATCCCTGCTGCCGCGCGACAGCGCCTCCGTGGCCGCTGCACGCGCATAGGCGAGATCAAGGTCCGCCTGCGGGGAGGCTTTGGCTGGTGAACCGGAGACGGCCTTGGCCGAAGCGTTGATTGATCCGGTCACCTGTGGCGCGTTCTCGTCGGTCGAGACCAGCGAAGCGAGCTGGTAGGAGCAGCCCGTGAGCGCGATCAGCGATGCAATGGCGGCAATCGCCGTGATCGGACGCCGCCGCGGCCGCAGCATCCGCCATAGGCGCAGCGCCGCGGTTCCACTATCATTATATAAATGCCGACGGCACCCTTCCCAACCGTCCCACACGAGCACTTGGGTACTCCGAAGAATGTCCGACGCGGCGCCTATAAAACACCCGGCACAGTTAACGGGCGGTGACTTCACTGAAGCCGAGGAGCCGCTGCGCCTGTTTGCGGCCTGGTTTGCCGATGCCAAGCAATCGGAACCGGTCAATCCCGACGCCATGGCGCTGGCGACGGTTGACGCGCAGGGCCTTCCCAATGCGCGAATGGTCTTGCTGAAGGACTTCGACGAGCGCGGATTCGTCTTCTATACGAACGCGGACAGCATCAAAGGACACGAGCTTGCCGCGGCGCCCAAGGCGGCCCTGACGTTTTACTGGAAATCGCTTCAGCGTCAGGTGCGCGTGCGGGGCGAGGTCGAGACGGTTTCGCCGGCGGAGGCCGACGCCTATTTTGCCTCGCGCTCGCGCATGGCGCAGATCGGCGCGTGGGCGAGCAAACAATCGACCGCGCTGGAAAGCCGTTTGGCCTTCGAGAAAGCGATTGCGCGCTTCACCGCGAAGTTCGCCATCGGTGCGGTGCCGAGACCGCCCTTCTGGGTCGGCTATCGCGTCGCTCCGCAGGAGATCGAGTTCTGGCAGGAGCGGCCGTTTCGATTGCATGACCGCGTCGCCTTCACGCGCGCGTCTATGACCGCGCCGTGGGTCAAGACGCGGCTCTATCCATGAGCCTGTGAGATGCCGGCAGGAAACCAGCCGCGACGTACCCTCCTTCTCACCGGAGCAAGCCGGGGCATCGGCCATGCTACGGTGAAGCGCTTTGCCGCCGCGGGCTGGCGCGTGATCACCTGCTCGCGGCATCCATTTCCGGAAAAGTGCCCGTGGGAGGCTGGACCCGAGGACCATATCCAGGTCGATCTGTCGGATCCGCAAAATACCGAACAGGCGATCAGCGAGACCAAGCGCCGGCTTGCCGGCGAACTGCACGCGCTCGTCAACAATGCCGCGATTTCGCCGAAAGCCGCGGCTGGCAAGCGGCTCAGCTCAATCGACACCGCACACGAGGACTGGCAGCACGTCTTTCAAGTGAATTTCTTCGCTCCGATCATGCTGGCGCGCGGCTTGCTTGATGAATTAAAGGCGGCGAAGGGCTCGGTCGTGAACGTGACCTCGATCGCCGGCTCGCGCGTGCATCCGTTTGCCGGCGCGGCCTATGCGACATCGAAGGCGGCGCTCGCCGCGCTGACGCGGGAAATGGCCGCGGATTTCGGCGCGGTCGGCGTGCGCGTCAACGCCATCGCGCCAGGCGAAATCGACACCTCGATGCTGTCTCCGGGCACCGAGAAGATCGTCGAGCATATTCCGATGCATCGGCTCGGCACGCCCGACGAGGTGGCCAAGATTATCTACGTGCTGTGTACGGATACCTCGTCTTACCTCAACGGCGCCGAGATCCACATCAACGGCGGCCAGCACGTATAGGACAGACGAGTAACGAAGGGCTGAAATCAGTCAGCACACCTGAAGAACCAGCTTGCCGCGAAAATGGCGTGACTCGCTTAAGCGATGCGCCTCGACTGCTTGCGCCAATGGAAATATCTTGATTGTCGGCGGCCGCACGGCGCCTGTCTCGATGAGTTCGGCGATCCGCTCCATCGCCGCACGCGAGCGCTGCACTGGCGGGCGCAATGACACGACGTCGCTGCGCGTCGGTTTGGGCGCCTCAACGCCAGAGGCGATGAAGGCCGCGCGGCCGCCAGACTTGAGAACGGCAAAAGATTTCTCGGCAACATCGCCGCCGACGGTTTCGAACACGGCATCGCAGCTGCTGACGACCTTGGTAAAGTCTTGCGCATTGTAATCGATCACCTGGTCGGCACCGAGTCCGAGAACATAGTCGCGATTCGCGGCACTCGTCGTCGTGATCACCCGCGCGCCGAGATGCTTGGCGAATTGAATGGCAAAACCGGCGACGCCGCCGGCGCCGCCTTGAATGAGGATAGTTTCGCCGCGCTGCAATTTCAGCGTGTCGGCGATTGAATCGACCGCGGTGAGCCCGGTCAGCGCCAGTGCCGCGGCTTCGACGTGAGACAGCCGTGGCGGCTTTTTGGCAATGATCGCGGCTTTGATGGCGAGCTTTTCGGTATAGGTTCCTTCCCTTCCGATATCGAGAACGCCGAATACGGCATCACCGATCTTGAGATCGTTGACGCCGCTGCCAAGCGCGCTGACCGCGCCGGAAAAGTCCCGTCCCGGAATGAGCGGGAACTTGCCGCCGGAATGACGCGCATATTGCCCGGAGCGAAACTTCCAATCCGCGGCATTGATGCTCGCCGCGGCAACGTCGACCACGACTTCGCCGGGCCCGGCAACGGGATCCGGCTGCTCGCCATAGTGCAATACTTCGGGTCCGCCAAAACGCTCGAGATAGACTGCTTTCATCGTCGTGCTCAAATAAATCGATTGGCTTCCAGCTACTCTAATCGTGCCGGACGTCGCGGCAAAGCGCCCTGCTCCAGTTGGCCGATCGCTCTCAGGCACGCAAAAAGTCGAGGACCGCGGTTTCGGCCAGCACCGCTTGCGGGATGCTGTGCCGCGCCGAGCGGGCGCGTTCTTCTGCCGTCTGGGTCGCCTGGAGGTAAGCGCCGAGGTGGCGCGCCCGTTCGATGATCTTGTTGTTCTCAGCCAGCCGCTGCCACTCGAACCGTCGCAGCGCCGGCTCAACATCCTGCGCATCGAGTGCTTCGGTCAGCGCCGCCGCGTCATCTGCCGCCTTGGAAACCCCGGCGGCAACGTGCGGGCGCGCCACAAAGGCGGCATCGCCGATGATCGCTACCCGGCCAAAAGCCAGACGTGGGCTCTCGAGGTCATAGATCGGCTGCAGGATCGGTTCCTCGATCAACCGCACGATGGCGCGAAATTGCGGCGCCAACAGGCGTTCCGCCGCTGCTCGCATGGCGGTGACGTGCTCCGAGCGAATGAGCGGCGGCGGGATGGAGATCGAATGGCTCACCCCCTCGCGATCGGTCAGGAGCTGCGGCAGCTCGCTTTTCTCCGTCGCGGGCCGGTACCACACCACGTTGTAACGTCGCTCACCTTCGCGCAGCTCGTTATTAGGTCCGACCACCGGATAGCCGATGCACTGCTCGCCCGGCGGCAGGCAGAACGCCATCGCCATGAAAATCTCGCGGTGGACGGCCGGCGGAATGACACGCTCCGGCAACAGCGCGCGCCAGGCGACGTAACCGGCATAGAGCGGCGGGACGTCGGGCAGGCATTGCTGCCGGACAGTCGAGCGCAGGCCATCCGCCCCGATGAGCACGTCGGCGCTCATCGAAGTTGCGTCGCCAAAATGCGCCACCACGCGGTCGTCGCTTTGTTCGAAAGCCTTCAGACCCTGGCCACGATGGTACCGTTCAGCCGGAAAGGCATCGCGCAACACGCGGTAGACGCGCTGCCAGGCCGTAAGCACTTGTGGACATTCGAGCCTGATCGTCACTGCGCCGGAATGATCGAGGATCTTTCGCGTGCTCATGGCAACGCCGAGGTCCTGCGTTTTCAGTCCGAGCGCGTTCATGCGCGCGATCAGCTCGGCCTGCGCGACGATGCCGGCGCCGCGGTCGGACAATTCCCGCTCCACCCGCTCGAAAACGTCGACGTCCCAGCCCCGGCGGCGCAGCATGATTGCCGCCAAAAGACCGCTCATCGAGCCGCCGATCACGATCGCGCGGCGCTGCCTGGTCATCGGAAATTCCCGTACTTTCTCAAGCTTTCCCCGGCCGGAAAGGTTTTCTATATTGTGCCTACAAAGTCCGGAGGAAGGCCATGGCCCTGAACATGATGGATAAATCGACCGACCGCGCCGACAAATCGGCGTGGCCGCCCGCGATTGCGGCCGAGTTCGAGCGTGAACGGGGCAACAACAATGGCTGCGTCGGGACCACGCTGCTCTCGGAGAGCGACCGGGTGCGGGTGTGGATTATCAGGCTGGCGCCGGGCGAGCGGATCGGTTTTCACCGCCATGTGCTCGATTATTTTTGGACCTCGGTGAGCGGCGGCCGTGGCCGTCAGCACGTCCATGACGGCAGCACCGTCGAATATACCTATCAGCCGGGCGAAACCCGCCATGAGACTTACGGACCGGGTGAATTCAAGGTCCATGACCTTGAGAATCTTGGCGACAAGGACATGGTCTTTATGACCATTGAATTCCTCAACAGCGCCAACAAGCCACTGTCGCTTCCCGACGCGGTGCGCGCCGCGGCCTAGAGCTCGAGCGATCGGGTTTACCCGGACGCCTTATGCGATAACCGGCTGGGATCGGCCGCAAACCGGTCCTGTTGCGGCGATCGCTCGGGCCGTCAGCGGGCACCAAATCCGGCTGTCGGTTCAGTGGGCTCTGAACCGGTCTAAACTTTTCTGGCCAAGACCACACCGTTGCTGCACACTCGGGCCCGGCTGGGTGTCTGACTGATGATTTTTTCATTCGATCTTCTGATCAATGCCGTGATCTCGGGTATCCTGATCGGGGGCTTCTATGCCGCCGTGACGTCCGGAGTGTCGCTGTCGTTCGGCATATTGGACATCGTCAATATCGCGCATCCGGCTTTTATCATCCTCGGTTCGTATATCGCCTACGTCGCCAATGCGACGCTCGGGGTCGATCCCATCCTGGCGTCAATCGCCATGATGCCGGTCTTTTATGTGCTGGGCTCCGGGATTTATCAGATCTATTACATCTCGTTCGAGAAGCGCGGTCAGGAATCGCTGCGCGGGCTCGCATTCTTCTTCGGCCTCCTGTTCATTACCGAAGTGACGCTCGTGCTCTATTTCGGCGTCGACTACCGCTACGTCGAGGCGAGCTACATCGGCCCGTCCTGGCATTTTACCGTGCTCGACATACCATTGCGGATTTTGGTGCCGTGCCTGGTTTCGCTGGTGCTCACCGCAGGATTGCAGATCTTTCTCACGCGCAGCTTTCTTGGCCGCGCGGTCATGGCAGTGGCGCAGGATCAGCTTGCGCTCCGCTTGATGGCAGTCGATCCGATAAGAATAAAGCGCATCGCATTCGGCATTTCGATCGCAACAGCCTCGCTCGCCGGGGCGTTTCTGATCGTGATCCAGCCAGTCGAGCCGTCGGTTGGACGTGAATATATCGGCCGCATTTTCGCAATCTGCGTGCTCGGCGGGATGGGCAGCTTGCCGGGCACCGTCATCGCCGCAATGCTGATCGGCATCGTCGAGAGCCTGACTGCCACATTCTACGGTCCGTCCTGGGCGCCGGCCGTATCGTTCGGATTTTTGCTGCTGACCCTGGCAGTGCGGCCGGCCGGTCTATTGGGGCGTTGATCGTGCGCACACCTGTTTTTTTGTTGATCTGGCTCGCTCTTTCCGCGGCGATATTTGCCGCCTCGGTGGCGCTCGGCAACGATTACATATTCTTCGCCGGCTATGTGGTTCTCCAATACGTGGTTCTGGGCACCGCCTGGAATATTCTCGGCGGTTATTGCGGCTATGTGAATTTCGGCTCAGCCGCATTCTTCGCGCTCGGCGCCTATTCGTCGGTAGCGATCTACAGATTCGTCACCGACAACGATATTGCCCATCTGCCGATTCCGGTTCTGATGCTGATCGGCGGTGTGGTTTCTGGCGTGGTGGGCTTTGGCATGGGCTATTTGACGTTGCGGCTGCGCGGCGCGTTCTTTGCCATTGCGACCCTGGCTCTCGCAGTGGTGCTGCAGACCTTGGTGGTAAACTGGGATTATGTCGGCGGCTCGCGCGGCGCCTACATCATTCGTCCGGAACAGATCGCGCCGATCGGCAACTATATTCGCTACTTGTTTCTTGTCATGCTGCTGCTCGCCGTGGCGGCGATCACCATCGCGCGGCTGATCGAACATTCCCGTCTCGGCTACGGTTTTGCCAGCATTCGCGACGATGAACTGGCAGCCGAAGCGTCGGGCGTGCCGACGCTGCGCTTGAAACTGATCGCCACGACGATATCGGGCGCGCTCATGGGCATGGCCGGTGCGCCATTTCCTTATTACATCGGTTACTTGCAGCCTTCATCGACCTTCGGCCTCGATTACGCCGTCAATTCAATCGCCATGCCGCTCATCGGTGGGACCACCAGCTGGATCGGCCCGCTGATCGGCGCCGTGCTGCTCGGTTCGCTGCAGCAAATCGCGACAGTCACGATCTCGTCGGCGGTCAATCTCCTGATCGTCGGTTTTCTGCTGGTAATCTTCGTCATCATCGCGCCGAATGGAATCGTCGGGCTGATACACACCTATCTTCAGCGCAAGCCGGACGATTTCGTTGGCCGGCGCCGCGTCGAAGCCGACATGCCGGGACGGGTGCCGTGATGGCGGCCGCCTCCTCCCCTGCGACTCGCGCGGCCGCAAGCGGCGCGGCACCAGCGCTCCTGGAGATCGAGAATCTCGGCAAACGTTTCGGCGGCTTTGTTGCCCTGGAAAATATTACGCTTGCGGTACCGGCAGGCGAGCGCCTCGGCCTGATCGGTCCCAACGGCTCGGGCAAAAGCACGCTGGTGAACTGCATCTGCGGCACGCTGCGGAACGAGCAAGGCACCGTACAGTTCGGCGGCAAAGGACTCGATGGCCTGCGGGCGCATCAGCGCACGCATCTGGGCCTGGCGCGCAGTTTTCAGCTACCGCGCCCATTCGTCAGCCTCACGCTTGCCGACAATATTCGCATCCCGCTTCTCTACACGGTGGCGCGGCGGCACGGCAGTCATCATGGCTCCCGCGAAATCGAGGACCGATGCGCGGCACTGCTGCGCCAGGTCGGGCTAGGCGAGAAGGCGCGCCACTTGCCGCGCGACCTCACCCAGGTCGAAATGCGCAAGCTGGAACTGGCGCGTGCCATGGCTGCCGAGCCAAAGCTTCTGATCGCCGATGAGGCGATGGCCGGCCTGACCCATTCGGAGATTGAAGACATCCTGTCGTTGCTGATCCGTCTGAACGAGCAAGGGGTCACCATCATTCTCATCGAGCACATCATGAGCGCGGTGATGAGCTTTTCGCGTCGCCTGGTTGTGCTGGTTTCCGGGCGAAAAATCGCCGACGGATTGCCGGAGGACGTCATGCGCGATCCGGAGGTCGAAAGGGCGTACCTTGGCCAATAGCCTGACCATCGCCGGGATCCACGCCGCTTACGGATCCGTGCGCGTCATCGAGGACGTGTCGCTGAAGGTGCATGGCGGCGAGACCGTGGCGCTGTTGGGCACCAACGGTAACGGCAAGTCGACGCTGATCAAATGCGTCATGGGAATTCTGCGGCCGAGCCGAGGCACGATCGTCGCCGAGATCGACGGCATTCATCACGATCTGATCGGCCGCACCACGGAGGACATCGTCAATCTCGGTATTGCGCTGGTACCTGAGGGACGCCGGCTGTTTCCGATGCTGAGCGTCGAGGAAAATCTCCTGCTCGGCGCCTATCGGCCCGCCGCCCGCGCCGAGCTCGCACGCAATCTCGCCGTCTGCTTTGAAACTTTTCCGCGACTTGCCGAGCGCCGTCGCCAGCTCGCCGGCAGCCTTTCCGGTGGCGAGCAACAAATGCTGGCCCTCGGCCGCGCTCTGATGCTGGCGCCAAAGATTCTTTTGGTCGATGAGCCGTCGGTGGGCCTCGCCCCAATTCTGGTCAGCCGCACCATCGACGCGATTGCGCAAATGAAGGAGCGCTACGCGCTGACGGTGCTGATGGCCGAGCAGAACTTCAATCAAGCTATACGGATCGCGGACCGCGGCTATGTCATTGTCCACGGCAAGATTGCATTCGAGGGACGATCGACCGAAGAACTCAACAATAACGATCTGATCAAGAAGTTTTATCTGGGTTTGTAATAGGCGTCGCCTAGGCGCAGCGTTATTGCACCGGCACATCAAAATAGGTGTCGGGAAACGGCTCGTTGCGCAACGTGAAATGCCACCATTCTTTCGGGTAAGCGCGAAAGCCACGGCGTTGCATCGCCGCTTTGAGCAGCACGCGATTGGCGTGCTGGTCAGCGGTGATGCTCGAATCGGCACTCCATGATTTCGGACTGAAGAAGTCGAACGGCGTACCCATGTCGAGTTCGCCATCGCCGGCGCGCGCCAGAGTCAGATCGAGCGTCGAGCCGCGCGAATGACCGGAGTGCGCGGCGATATAGCCGTCCCGAAACAGCGTGCGCTTGTCGATCGCCGGGTAAAACTCCGCTTTGGCCGCCTGATCCCGCGGATCGCGGGCCCAGCGCACGAAATCGGCAACCGCGCGCACCGGCCGGTAGCAATCGAACACCTTGATGACCAGGCCGCGCGGTGCGAGATCGCGCGCAACCTCGGTCAGGGCATTGGCAGCCGGTTGGGTCAATAAACAACGCGGCGCGCGATAGCCGTCGATCGGCCGGCCGACGAAATTGTGCGAGCCGGCATAGCGCATGTCGGTGACCAGGCCTGGAATCACAGTCGCGGCATCGATGAGGGGTGTCGTGCGCGATGCGGCAGCCGCCGGCGCAAACAGAGGCGCCAGCGCACCCAACACTGTGATCAGCTGCCAGACTTTATGCATGCATCGCCTCAGTGCGGCGTGGATTACAGATGAGTAACATTCATTCAATGATGTAGCCAACTCAACTCCATCCTCGCACTGTCTGCCCAATCCGCGGAGGACAACGAGCTTGAAGCGATTTTTGATCAACAAGAGTGATTTGTCTTCATTGCAAAAGAAACATCATGTTGTTGATCATCAACGCATTCTAAAAGACAATTAGAAGACAACGCTTCGACAGGCCTTCGACAAGCAGAGTACGTGCCGGGGAATAACAATAGCTGCTGGGTGTTCAAGCGAGCACTACGCAAGGATCGCCCAAATGCAGTGGACCGCTACAGGCCTGACACGGCCAAAACCGTCAATGCCGCCTTCGCGTAAGCATCACAATAGAATCCGCGATCTAGTTCTTCAGAGCGCCGGCCGACTGTTCAACCGTCATGGCTTCAACGCTGTGTCGATTGACGATGTGATGGCCGAAGCCGGACTCACGCGCGGAAGCTTTTATTGTTACTTCTCGTCGAAGAGCGATCTGTACGCGCAATCCGTTGCACGCGTGGTCCTCGAGGATCGCGACAATCCAAAAGGTATCGGCTCCGAACGAGTTCGGGCCGACAAGATCGTGCAGGACTACCTGACCGAGGCGCATCAGGAAACGAATGCGGACACGTTTCCGATGATCGGCTTGCCGAATGACATTTCGCGCACCGACCGGGCGGTCAGGCAGGCGTTCGAGTCCGCACTCAGATTGATGATTCAATCCTTCGAGCAGGCTGCGAACGGCAATGCCGAGACGCGCCGCGCCAATGCGCTCGCGATCGCCGCGCTTTGTGTCGGCGGCATGGTCCTGTCACGCTCGATCGACGATCGCAAGCTTGCCGAGGAGCTGCGAGGCGCCGCCAAGGCGAATGCGCTCAACCTTGGTAAGTGGTGATTTGGCGGGTTGAGCGAGGCCGCACCGCCACTACGGACAGGCTGAAAGCCAGCGCGCTTCGATATTTTCCTGCGAATCGAGCATCGGCATGCCGGCCATGGCGGCCTTGCTCTGTACGGTTGCCGAATAGTGCCGCGGGCTGTCGAAGTTAAACTCGCCGGTCAGCTCCATGTCGAGCTGGCCCCTGCAGGTCAAACGCCAAATCAGGTGCGAACCGCTCAAGTTGTGCTCGATCGGCGCGCAGGTCGAGTTGATGGTGCGGGATACCGGCGAAAACGTAGTGGCGAGATCGGCGACATCCTGCGGAGTGAGGCACTTCGAGGACTCGTGTGGCGGTCCGATCACCCCGCCGGTCTGGGTCCTGCTGGTCACCTGCCATAGACCCGGCTCGATCCCCTCCGCTGCGGCCGTCAAAGCGATCGACGCGCCGGCGATGATAAGCAAGCATGCGATTGGCGGCCTAATTTGCCAAAACCACGGCCGTGAAGGCCTATTTCCCATCATTTCGCCAGCCTGGTCATGCTTTTAGCGAGGAAACAGCTTCCCCGATCAATCGTTATCACGAGACTTCAAGCTCGGGTGAATACGCATTTGGTCACGGGGATTGCGCAACTATGTCGGTCTGGTCGAGGTCAATCCGCCCATCCGCGGTCTGGCAAGGGAGGTTGGCGTGAACCATTCGATGTACGGCGCTGATCGCGCCACCCACCTGAAAATCGTCGTGATCGGCCTGATCTGCGCGCTTGTGGTCGCAGCGATCGGCATCTTCGCCCATGTCACCAGCACCGTCGATCTCGGCACGGCAGCGCTGGTGAAAGCCGGCCGGCCAACGAGCCTCAGCGGAGATATGCCCGCCATTCGCTAGGGCACGATCCCAAAAAGACCGTGCCCAGATGGACCGCCATCGCGCCGGCGCCGCTCTGCTCACCCCGAAGATCCCGGCACAGCCTCGATCATCCGACCCCTGAACAATGTCGGGCCGCTTGGCGCGCCGGTTGCTGAACCGCTCGCCGCTTCAAGCGAGACCGAATAGGTCGCGCTTCGCATCGTCTCGACATCGATATTCTGCGGAATGGGACGGGTCGTGACCTCGTTGTTGCCGACCGCGCCCAGCGAAACCCGCTTCGGCGATTGACTCGAATAGAGCCACAGTTCGTAACTGCGACCGCTGTCCGGCGCCGCTGTCAGCCGGCGCACCGTGATCGTCCGTTGTTGCGGATCCAGCATGACCAGAAAAGCCGGTGCCGTCGGCTCCTGCTGCAGCACGGCAACGAGCTGCGGGACAGATGCGGGCTTTGCCGCACTGGCTGCGGTCTGCGAGCCGCGACCAGCGGTCAGCCCGAGCTGGGTGACGGCAATAAAGGCGGCCAGCAGAACCGCGATCGCGCTCGCGCCGATGGCGAGGCCGCGCCAGGGCCCGACGTTCTGATCCGCGGCACTACTTTCCATTGCGATTGCGGGTTCAGAGAGGGTTGACCGCGGTAGACGATCTTCAAGTTCCGCCGCTGACTCTGCAGGCAATAGCGTCGATGCAGGCTCGGCCGTCTTGGAGTCCTCGGGGCTTGGCGTGCTCCCGGCGAGCAAATCCGGAACGGTTTGAACGCTCGGCTCGCCACCGGTCTCGGCCTCGGCCGAGCTGACCGGAGACAGAACCACCTCGGCCGTCACGGATTGGGCCGCGCCGAAGTCGAGCGCTTCGGTGTCCGCTTGGCTCCGCCGTTCCGCGCCGTCAATGCCGGTTTTGATCCGCTCCCACAGATCGGGCGGCGGCTCGACAGCCTCCACCATCACGTTGAGCTCACCGAGCCGGTGCTCCCAGAGCCGGACGGTTTCGGCGAACGCGCCGTCACGGCCCAGTAGCGCTTCCGCCTCTTCGCGTTCCGCCGCCGACAGCGTGCCAAGAACATATTCGGCGGCAAGAGCATCGCGCTCCTCATCGTGCATCGCTGCCTCGATTGGCTTTTGCTTAAAGAACATCCGATCAGCCCCCACCCCTTGGTCGGCTCACGCTCCCATACACTCGCGAATTTCGAGCAGACTGCGGCGAAGCCACGTCTTGATCGTGTTCACCGGAATATCCAGCTTGTTTGCCAGCTGATCGCGGCTCCAGCCGCTGTAATAGGCGAGCAGCACGATGCGCTGCTTCTCGGGATCGAGGCGACCGAGACAGGAGAGCAGACGCTTTAGTTCCGCCGTCATCTCCCGCCGAGCAAGCGGCGCCGGCGCGTCGGAGGCGGGCTGAGACACCTCAGGATCCTCATCGATTGAGACGTCTCCTCGCTTGCGCACGATATCGATGGCGCGATTGCGCGCGATAGCAACCAGCCAGGTGATCGGACTTGCCGTCGCCGGATCGAACTGATCGGCCGTTCTCCAAATTTTCAGGTAGGTCTCCGCCATCACCTCTTCGGCCAAGGCCGGCTTGCCCAGGATGCGCAACAACACGCCGTACAGCTTGGCTCGGGTGGCGTCATAAAGACGCTCGAACGCAGCCTCGTCGCCTCTAGCGACGGCGCCCAGCAGCCAGACAAGCTCGGTTTGCATCAACATGACAGCCCCGGACCCGCGGTTGGGCCCTCTGTCTCCCTCGGCAGCCAGGCGTGACGGCACACACGCGCGCGCACACAGCAGGCGCGCCGTGCGCTTTATCCCTCGCAATATTATCGCTGTGGAAAGGGGGGTTCGTCGAGAGCGAAAGGAGAGGCTTTCACCGGCCCCCGCACCAACCGAGCGCGGCTACGGATCAGCAGTCGGGGGTGGATCGGGCGTGTCGTGCTGCCTAACCGCGTGCCGCGCCCCTCGGCAGCGGCCGGTCCAGGTCCCTCGCAGGTGCGGATGCTACTCGCGCTAGACTCGGGCGCGAAGGAGGTCGGCCCCGTGCAGATCGATGGGGTCGGAAGCGTCGGCTTCCCTCTCGCGCATTTGATCGCGCACGTCGAGCAACTCGACTTTCTTGAGGTCGTCCGACGCCTCGCCAAGCGCGGATTTTGCGTCCTCAAGCTGGATCCGCAGCTCGTCGACCGATCGCTTGAGATTTTCGCGGCGCGCAATGGCCGCTTTGGCATAGGTCGGATAGGCGAAATGCGCCGGATCGTGAATGCCCGCGCGGTCCTGTTCGATGCGGATTTCGCGGTCGAGTTCGCCGGACATGCGATCGAATTCGGCAATCATGGTCTCGATTTGCGCGACCTTGCGCCGCTTCTCATCGACCTGAAACTTCTTGAGCCGGACTAGCGTCTCACGGGACTTCATCGACTGTTACTCCCCCCGAAGCCACGGATCAGGCGCCCTTCCTTCACCCTCGCGACCAGGCGAGGAGCGAAAGGCATGGCGCCCGCGATGAGACCGATTGTGGCGCGATAACGTTAGCGTTCGGTTTCCGACGTGGCGGACCCCATCCGAAATGTTGATTTTCCCGTCTGGAGCCCTTGCCGGGCCCTCAACGGCCCCGGACGGGGCCTCTTTGGCCAACAAGGCGGCACTTCAGGACGCCGACGGAGCGACCTGCAAAACAATTGGTTACTGGCGAGCCCCCATTCTTAAGGGGTTGTTTACCCGCAGCGTTAATCATTGCGCCGAACCTGTAACGACCGGGCCGCTCGCTCCCTGACTTGGACAGCGAGTCTGATGAATCGGTTAGCGCAGAGACTTAATCCAGGACATGAACTTACGCGTGGCCAAAAAACCACTGGGTACCAGTATCTTGATGCATGTCAGGCGGGCGTTCTTACGGGACGCTTGCATGACGGAATCAGGTTTTGTTAACCATACGTTCGTTAGTGTCCCGAATCAGTTTGTCTTTGGCGTTTTCCAGGGGCCGCCGCCGCGGCGCGCCGAGCTCGAGCCCGCGCGGCGAAGAAGGGGACTGGCATGCGCGTTTTGCTGATCGAAGACGATAGCGCCACCGCGCAATCGATCGAATTGATGCTCAAATCCGAGAGCTTCAACGTCTACACGACAGATCTCGGGGAAGAAGGCATCGACCTCGGAAAAATCTACGACTACGACATCATCCTTCTGGACCTAAACTTGCCGGACATGTCCGGCTTCGAGGTGCTTCGCAGCCTGCGCGTGTCAAAGGTGAAAACCCCGATCCTGATCCTTTCCGGCCTCGCCGGGATCGAGGACAAGGTCAGGGGTTTGGGCTTCGGCGCCGACGATTACATGACCAAGCCGTTCCACAAGGATGAATTGGTGGCGCGCATACACGCGATCGTGCGCCGCTCCAAAGGTCATGCCCAATCCGTCATCCAGACCGGCGATCTTGTGGTCAATCTCGATACCAAGACGGTCGAGGTCAACGGAGCGCGGGTGCACCTCACGGGCAAGGAGTACCAGATGCTGGAGCTCCTCAGCTTGCGCAAGGGCACGACCCTGACGAAGGAAATGTTCCTCAATCACCTCTACGGCGGCATGGACGAGCCGGAGTTGAAGATCATCGACGTCTTCATCTGCAAGCTCCGGAAAAAGCTCGCCAATGCCTCCAGCGGCAAGAATTACATCGAGACTGTGTGGGGCCGCGGTTATGTGCTGCGCGAGCCGTCCGACGAAGAGGCAAAAATCCCGGCCTGAAGTCTTGCCCGAAATTAACGAAAACCCCGGCTCCGGCCGGGGTTTTTGTTTGCGGCGATCCTATCGGCCGCCGCTGATCGCTATCAGGCGCGGCCGCCCATGCATCCTGCGGTCCTGCGCAAGAAGGCGCGGATTGGGTGTGTTGATCTCATACAGGCCGGGTCGATCGCTGACCATTCTGAACCGGTCGGACAAGCCCACCGCGGTTTCCGCCGCGCCCAGGACAAGGTAACCGTCACTCGACATCGCTTCCGCCATGCGGCGAAGCACGTCGCTTTTGGTCTCCTGATCGAAATAGATCAGGACATTGCGGCACAGAACGAGGTCGAAACTTCCGAGCGAGGCAAAATCGGAAAGCAAATTGAAGCAACGGAAATTGACCATGGCCCTGATTTCGGGCGCGATCTGCCACAGCTCGCCGATTTGCGTGAAGTATCTGACGAGCAGCTTGATCGGCAGCCCGCGCTGGACCTCGAATTGGCTGTAGAGCCCTTGCCGTGCCCGATCGAGCACGGCGTCCGCCAGATCGGTCGCGACTATTTCGATGCGCCAGCCGGCGACCGCACTCGTCATTTCGCGAAGACACATGGCAATCGAGTAAGGCTCCTGACCGCTTGCCGCCGCCGCGCACCAGATGCGGATCGCCCGCGATTGTCGCCGCGCCTCCAGCAGTGCCGGCATGATGACGCGGCGGAAATGCTCGAACGGCGTCTTGTCACGAAAAAAGAACGATTCATTGGTGGTCATCGCTTCGACCACCGCAGCCATCAGCGCAGCATCGCCGGCGCCTTTGAGCGCCGCCACCAAATCGCCGACGCCGGTAAATCCATTCTTGCGGGCGAGCGGAAGCAGACGACTTTCCAGAAAATAGTGCTTGTCGGCGCTCAGCACGAGACCGGAGCGTTGCTTGAGAGCGTGCCTGAGAAAATCATAGTCGAGCGGCGTCACGACCAAATCCTCGAATAATGAGCCTCGTTCGGCACCGGCCGCGGATCCCCTGAGTGCGACATCAAATCAGGCCTATTTCCTGGAATTTTTCTTGGACGATGTCCTTGTCGAACGGCTTCATGATGTATTCGTTGGCTCCGGCCTGGAGTGCTCTTGCAATATGCGCGACATCATTCTCGGTTGTGCAGAAAACGACCTTAGGCCGCTCACCGCCGGGAAGACCGCGAAGCACGCGCAAGAAGTCATAGCCGTCCATTTTCGGCATATTCCAGTCGAGCAAAATCGCGTCGGGCAATTGGCGCTGACAGGCAACGAATGCCTGTTCGCCGTTTTCGGCTTCGAGGGTCTGAAACTCAAGGCTTTCCAAGATGCGCCGCGCCACTTTGCGGATGATGCTGGAATCGTCAACGATCAGGCAGGTTTTCATCTTGTCCTATCCTTACTGCGTGGCGTGCGGCTACTGGGAAGATCGAGGGTTCGATCGGCATCGAGCGCGACAAGAATTTTCCCGTCGAGGCGAAATACCCCCGTCGCCACGGCATTCAGCGTAGCGTCGAGATTGATCGGCGTCGGTTCGCAATCGTCGTCTGAGAGGCTGAGCACTTCGCCGACACGGTCCACCAGGACGCCAAAGGATTCCGCCCCACGTTCGATCCCGATGACCATATCCGCGCCGGCACCGGCCGAGACATCGAGCCCAAGCCGGTTCGCCAAATCGATCACGGTAACGATCCGGCCGCGCAGATTGATCACGCCTGCGACGTCACGGCCTGCCAGCGGGACCGGCGTCATTTTGCCGAGTGTGAAAACGTCCTGAACACATTCGATCGGCAGCCCGAACAGCTGATCCGCCGTTGTGAAACTGACATAGTCTGTCATGTGTCGATCTCACCCGGCATCATGCAGCGCGACCGAGCAGGCCGCCGCGCTGGAGAAAAAATCCAACGTCGATAATTTCAGCTATCACGCCCTTAAGAAGGGCGTAGCCGAGAATACCCGGCCGGTCGCCCACGACTTTGACATCAAGCTTTTCTTCGCCGATGTCGACGATCTCATCGATGAGGAGTCCGATCGAGCGGTCTTGTTCGGTGAACACCAGAACCGGCTGCGGTCCTTCGTTTTTGATTTTCGGCTGCAAATCGAAGCCAAGCAGCGGCATCAACCCGCCGCGGTATTTCACGATGTATTCGCCATCAGCGACCTCGACGGCCCGGCAATCGATCTCTTCGATCCGGCTCACGCGCGGCAGCGGCACCGCTTTCAGCCGATCCGATCCGGCGCGAAAGACCAGAAGCGAAACGGCGTCCTGCGGTGAGCTCGGTTGCGGTTCGACGGCATCGCTCGCCGCGTCGCTCCGCGGCGGCGCGAGTTGACCGAGGGATTGTGCGAGCACGTTGGGGTCGAGCACCATGATCACGGAGCCGTCGCCTAGAATGGTCATTCCCGAATATATTTCGATGTGTCGCAGCTTCGACGAAACTGGCTTGATGACGATCTCTTCGGTGTGAAAGGCGTTGTCGACGACGGCGCCGAAAATCTGACTACCCGCCTGTGTGATCACGACAAACCCGTTCGCGTCATCGCCGGCGCCCAACTGAAGCGCTTTTCTGACCTCGATGAGCGGCAACAGCTTGTGACGCAGCCGCAGCACGGGAGCTGACTTGATACGCTCGATCCGGTGCTCGGGGCCAAGTCGAACAAGTTCGAGGACCGACAGCTGAGGGAACGCGAATCGCTGACCGGCTATTTCGACGATCAGGGCGGCGACAATCGCGAGTGTCAGCGGGATCTTGATGACAAAAGTCGCGCCGTGGCTGAGACGCGACCTGACATCGACGGTGCCGCCAATCTGCTCGAGATTGCTGCGAACGACGTCCATCCCGACGCCGCGGCCGGAAATGCTAGTTACTTCGGCGGCCGTCGAAAATCCTGGAGCAAAAATCAGGTCGTTGATCTGACGCTCGGATTTTGCCGCCATATCGGCTTCACTGACGAGCCCCGCCTCCAGCGCCTTGGCCTGGATTCGCACGGTGTCGAGACCGCGGCCGTCGTCGGCAATCTCGATCACCACATAACCGCCTTGCCGGGAAGCGCTGAGCCGAATGACGCCGCGCCCGGGCATGCCCGCAGCGCTTCGCTCATGGGGGCTCTCGATGCCGTGGTCGGCACAATTGCGCACCAGATGCGTGAGCGGATCCTTGACCAGATCGAGCACTTGGCGATCGAGTTCGGTATCGGCTCCCTCCATTTCGAGCCCGATGTCTTTGCCAAGCTCGGTGGCGAGGTCGCGAACGATGCGCGGCAGCTTTTGCCACGCATTGCCGATCGGCTGCATGCGCGTCTTCATCACCTCCTGCTGAACCTGGGTCGTGACGTTCGACAGCCGCTGCAGCGGCACATTGAACTCGGACTCGTCGTGCCGGCGAAGCACTTCGAGCAATTGATTGCGGGTGAGAACCAGCTCGGAAACAATGGTCATCAGCTGATCGAGCGTGTCGATACTCACGCGTATCGATTGGCTGGCAACGCTGCCCTCGCCGGGTTCGGCGGGGCCGCGCAGAGTAGCGGCGTCCCGGTTTTCTGGGCCGCTTTGGTCGGAACGCCGCTCGCTACCGGTTCGCCGATCGCCCTGCCCTGAAGGCGCAGACTCCATCTCCTGTGCGCGCGCAGCAGCCCGGCTGAGTTGGCCGATCAGGTCCGCATCGTCGCCGGGCGGTTCGCACTGCAACTTCTCCAAACCGTCGAGGATTGTTTTGATGCGATCAATGGCGGCGAGAATGAGGGATACCGCTTCGCCGGTGACCGCCATGCCGTCGCGAAATTTGCCCATCAGCGTCTCGGCGGCGTGGGTCAGCGCCTCGAGCCGGGGCAGTCCAAGAAAGCCGCACGTTCCTTTGATGGTGTGAACCAGGCGGAAGATGTTGCCGAGAACCTGGCGGTTGTTCGGCTCTCGCTCAAAGCGCACAAGCTGGGCATCGACGTGATCGAGACTCTCGGTGGTCTCGGTCAAAAACTCACGCAACAACTCGTCCATGAACGCCTCGTGCGCCGACCATGCGGTCTAGCCGCCTCAGAATCCCTAGCGTCCACGAAACCCCTCAAAGGCGGGGGAGTCT
>JBQCCX010000322.1:0-6587 GCA_051961815.1 Xanthobacteraceae bacterium | reverse complement strand
ATTGTCTCCTTCGACGTAACCCATGTGGCGCAACTCGCCGAAAAATGCGCGCCACGCGCTCCCGCCGCCCGTTTCGGTCAGGAGCGTGGTTGGTATTGCCGGATGGAAAATCGCGATCCGCTGCTGCGTCGTCGACTGTTGTGCACGCGCCGCTGACGGCGAAGTAAGAGCGGCGGCGCCGATGAGCGTGATGAACGCGCGCCGTTTCATAGGCTTCGTCCTCAGGCCGAGCACTGCATCCTAGCACAGGGGCGCCAGGACTTGAGATTATGGCCTGCGCCCTAATAGCCCACCCACAGACCCGGCGTTGCCAGTTCCAGCAGGTGCCCGTCCGGATCACGGAAATAGATGCTGTCGCCACCGCGCGGCCAATGGGTACGGCCTTCGATGGCGACGCCGGCCTCGCCGAGGCGATCTTCCCAGGCTTGCCGTTCCTCGGCGGCGATCGAGAACGCGACGTGCACCGGGCCATGCCCGTCATGCGGCGGAATCGTGCCACCGGGCAGATGCACGGTTTGCAGCGAATGCCCGCGCAGGAACAACAGCAAGAGACTGCGATGACCGACATCGTAAGCGCATAGCCGCGGATCGCGATAAATGCTGTTAAGCCCGAGCACCTGTTCGTAGAACGGACAGGCGCGTTCGAATGCCTCGACGTACAGCACGGTTTCCAGGACGCCGACGAGCGAGGGCATCTGCCGTTTCCAAGCCGGCGCTAGCCGGCGACCGGAATCATTTCGTGTTCCGGCATCGTCACCAGCCGGGTCACGGCGCTGGCGGCGACCACGGCGCGGTGCTGCGCATAGGCTTCATGATTGCGCTCGATGTAATCGAGATCGTAAAGGTAATTCACCATCAAGCCATAGGACTGGCGCAGCGCCCGCTCCGAGGTGTCGGCGAGCCAATCGAGCCGCTCCAGTCGCGCGCCGTTGCCGAGATGGAAGCGCGCCACCGCATCGACCGGCAAGCCGCGGCCGTTGCGCCCGCGCAGGTAATACCATGCCGCGGCGCGCAGGAACGGCTCGCGCAGCCGCTCGGCGGCGTCGGGTGCGCGCCACCAGTCGTCGCGCTCGAGCGCGGCAAGCGCGTCCCGATCGGCGTCGTCGATCGCAGCCGAGGTGCTCTTGGCGCGCTCGCGGTTGAGCCATTCGGCAAAATTCGGCGCCGGCGACAAGGTCACGAACGTGCCAACGCTGGGAATGTCGCGCGACACCTCCTCGACCACCTGCTTGATCAGAAAATGTCCGAACGTCACGCCGCTCAGACCGCGCTGACAATTGGTGATCGAATAGAACACCGCGGTGGTCGCGCGCTTGGGTTCGACCGGCTCGCGTTTGTCGGAGAGGATCGGCGCAATCGCGCCGGGAATGGCGCGGGTCAACGCCACTTCCACAAAGATCAGCGGCTCATCGACCAGCGCCGGATGGAAAAAGGCGTAGCAGCGGCGATCCGGGGGATCGATGCGGCCGCGCAAATCCGCCCAGTCTCTGATCTCGTGCACCGCTTCGTAGCGAATGATCTTTTCCAGGACCGATGCCGAAGTCGACCAATCGATCCGGCGCAGCACCAGAAAGCCGCGATTGAACCACGACGAGAACAAATGGACGAAATCGTTGTCGACGACCGCGAGATCGTCGCGATGATCCATTGCGTCGAGCAGTTGCTCGCGCATTCGCACCAGCGCGGCGGTGCCGCCGGGCGCGAGATTGAGCCGGCGAAACAGTTCGAGCCGGCGCGGTTCGCTCGCGGCGTGAAGGTCAAACGCGCTTGCGTCCGACGGCGACTGCCGCCACGCCGCGATCGCGCGGTCGATCCGGGGCTGGTCATGACCGAAGGTTCTGGCCAGCGATTCAAAAAAGGCGATGCGCGGCCCGGTCGTCATCTCGGCGTAACGCGCCAGGATCTCCTGCGCCAGCGCCACGCCGGAGGCCTCGCCGCGGCCGGACAGCAAGTCCTCGCATAATTCGATGAGGCCGGCGGAGCGCTCATGCGCCGGCTCGCGCCGCTCGCGCTTGATCAGCGCGCGACTGCGGTCGGCGATGCTTTGCAGCATTTCGCTGAAAAAAGTGGTGTTCACCGCGTCATTCCGTCCGGCCCAGACTTAGCTAATGCTGCGCTACTCTTATAACAAGCTGGTTAAAGGGCCGTAGCGGCTAAAGCCCTGTAGACAAAGTGGCGCCGCTTGGGCAGTTAAGCGCCGGCGCGGCGCTGCCCGCGCGAGTTTTCGGAGTTGATCATGCCGGGCCCATTGGCTGGAATGCGCGTCCTCGAACTTGCCCGGATTTTGGCCGGCCCGTGGGCCGGACAAATCCTCGCCGACCTCGGCGCCGATGTCATCAAAGTCGAACGCACCGGCAACGGTGACGATACCCGGGCCTGGGGGCCGCCGTTCGTGCCGGCGGCCGATGGCGGCCATCTTGATGCGGCCTATTTCCATTCCGCCAACCGGGGCAAGCGTTCGATCGAGCTTGATTTCACCACCGCCGAAGGCCAGCGGCTGGTCAAGAAACTCGCGGCGCGTTCCGATGTGCTGATCGAGAATTTCAAGGTCGGCGGCCTGGTCAAATTCGGTCTCGACTACAAAAGCCTCGGCCCGGCCAATCCGCGCCTGATCTATTGTTCGGTGACGGGCTTTGGACAGACTGGGCCGTCGGCGGCGCGCGCCGGCTACGACCTGATGGCGCAAGGCATCGGCGGCATCATGGGCATGACCGGGACGGCCGACAGTCCGCCGACTCGTGTCGGCGTGCCGATTGCCGATATTTTCTCCGGCGTCTATGCCACGGTCGGCATTCTGGCTGCTTTGGTGCGGCGCGAGCAAACCGGGCGTGGCGGTTATGTCGATGCGGCGCTCGTCGATTCCACGGTCGGCACGCTGGCCTTTGGGGCACTCAATTATCTCGTCTCCGGCGAACTGCCTAAACGCATCGGCAATGCCCATCCGAACCTCGTGCCCTATCAGGAGTTTCCGGTCGCCGACGGCCGCGTCATCATCGCCACCGGCAACGACGCGCAATACGTCAAGCTGTGCGGCATTCTCGGCGCGCCGGAACTCGCCCAGGCCGAGGCCTACAAAGACAATAAGGGCCGCGTCGGGCATCGCGCCGAACTGGTCGGCAAACTGTGCGCGCTGACCTCGCGGTTCAAGCGCGAAGACCTTCTCGACAAGCTCGAAGCCGCCGGCATACCGGCCGGTCCGATCAACGATCTGCAACAGGTGTTCGCCGATCCGCAGGTCGTCCATCGCGGCATGCGGCTCGAATTAAAAAATCCGGCGGCGAAAGGCGGCGTCGTTCCCGGCATCCGCACGCCGATCATGCTGGATGGGGCGCCGATGGCGTCGGAGCGGGCGTCGCCGCGGCTTGGCGAGCACACCGCCGAGATCTTGCGCGAGATCGGCGAAGGTTAATTCCGCAAGCGGCTCCGGCATGATCCCGAAAAGTGGATACCGTTTTCGGACAAGATCATGCTCAAATAAAAGCCAAAGCGAAATGACGATTCAACCTAATCCCATTTTCGCTTTAGCGCCGCGCGGTGGTGCTGCCCAACAAGGCCGCGCCGATCAGAATGCCGATGCCGAGCGCCACGCCAACCGTGAACAGCGGCCGCTCTTCGGCGTGGCTGGCGACCCGCTCAAGCGCGTCGTTGCCATACCTCGTGCCGAGGTCGAGCGCCTGATTGCTTAAGCGCCCGGCTTGATCGCCGGCGGCCTGGCCGCCCTTGCGGAAACGATCGACCATCTCACTCAAGATCGTGGAGATGGCATCGCCGACCTGGTCGCTCGCCGTCGCCGCCGCCACCGAGGTTCTGCGTCCGGCGATGCGGCCGATCCGCTCCAGTTCCTTCTCGACAGCGCCGAGATGCTTCTGAATGGCGGACACGCTCGGAGCAAAATCCGATTTGCGATACTGGAACATGCTGCCTCGCGAAATTTTGGATGCGATGAGACGCAACGTCGTCGCACCAACGTCGGCAATGCTACGTTGGTTCCGCGCAGGCTGCGTGCCAGTCATTGGATGCAACCAGAAGTTCGTCATGGCCGGATTTGTTCCGGTCATCCGATGGAATGGCGCAGCAATGCCCGCCTGAGCGAGATGCCCGCAACATAGGCGAGCGAAGCGACGCCGTTCTTCGAACGGCTATGTGCGGACATGACAATCTGGAATCAGATCACCGCCGTCGGCGCCAGAGCGTCGATATCGGTCACGACATCGATCACGGCCGGGCGTTCCGCCGCGAGCGCGGCGGCGAGCGCCGCTGGAAACGCCGATGCCTCTTCGACCCGAATGCCGAGCGCGCCCATATCCTGCGCAATGCGCGCGAAATCGACCTTGCTGAAGGTCCACAATTCGCGCGCCTTGTCGGTTTGCTTGCCGCCATACACCCGATCGAAGCCGCGCTTGGACTGGTTGCCGCCGCCGTTGTTGTTCACGACCGTCACCGCATTGATGTTCCAGCGCGCTGCCGTCTCAACTTCGGCGATGTGGTACCAAAAGCCGGCGTCGCCGGTGAAAGTGACCACCGGGCGGTCCGCACAGGCGCATTTGGCGCCGAGACCGGCGGGGAAGGCCCAGCCGAGATGTCCGGCGCTGCGCATATAGCTTTGCCGCGGCGACGTCAGATCGAACATGCCGCCCATCCACATGCCGGCGTGGCCGGTGTCGACGACGACGATGGCGTCGTCCGGCACGTGGCGCGTGAGCTCATGGCACAGCCGTTCCGGCCGCATCGGCGCCGCATCAGACGTCAGCGCCGGTTGATATTTTTTCTGCCACTCGCCGCAGATCGCCTGCACTTGCGCGACCCAATCTTTGCGTTTGCCGGCGCCGCTGCGATCGGCCTCGTTGAGCATGCGCGCCAGCGTCACCTTGGCATCGCCGTTGACCGCGGCGAGTAGCGGATAATTGCGGCCGAGCGCTTGCGGCTCGATGTCGATCTGGATCGCCGCCGTCCCGATCTTCGGCACTGCCCAGAAATGGGTCGTCATGCCGCCGGTCTCGGTGCCGATGAAACAGACCAAGTCGGCGGCATTGATCACGCGATTGGCGCTCTCGCGCGAATAGGTGCCGGACACGCCGACCGCGAGCGGATGATTGCCGGGAATGCAATCCTTGCCGTTGAGCGAGGTGGCGACCGGGATCTGCAGCGCCTCGGCAAGCGCGACGAGCTCGGCACCCGCACCGGACGCGCGCACGCCGCCGCCGGCGACGATCACCGGCCGGTTGGCGTCTTGCAGAATCTTGAGCGCCGCGCGCACGCTTGCCGCATCGGGCTCCGGACGAAACGCCGGCACCTTCGCAAATTGCGGCTCGACCAGTGGCTCCATATCCGCGTCCTCGGCGTCGATCTGGCCCTCATTGCCGCGAAATTGTAAGTGCACCGGGCCGGGACAGCCGGTCACGGCGGTGCGGAAGGCCTGGCGCACCATGTCGGGGAAGCGCGATACATCGTCGACCGTGGCGTTGAATTTGGTCACCGGCTCGAAGGCCGGCATGTCGTCGATTTCCTGATAGACCTTGCGGAATTTGGTTCTCGGTTCGCGGCCGCCGGTCATCGCGATCACCGGCGCATGGGCGAGCCAGGCATCGCGCAATCCGGCGGCGAGATTGAGTGCGCCGATCACCTGCGCCATGCAGATGCCGGGCTTGCCCGAGGCGCGCGCGTAGCCATCGGCCATGTAAGCGGCGGCCTTCTCGCCATGCACGTGCAGGCGCTTGATAGCGGTGCGCCGCTCCATCTCGGCAAAGGTGGTGCGCAGCACCGCCGGCACGTGAAACACATGGGTGACGCCATAGCCCTTGAGCATGTCGGCGAGGCATTGAGCGCCGGTCATTTTGCGATTGTGTCCGAGCTGCATTGCCTTTCTCACTCGTTTCCCGGGCGCAGCGCAGCACGAAGTGGTGCGCTGCAGAACCGGGATCGTCTCATTCACGGCGTTTGGAACGATCCCGGATCAGCGGCGCACCGCTGCCGCGCTGCGCCGCGTCCGGGACATGTAGATGCTAATCGTCGAACACCGCGACCGCGCGGATCGGCGAGCCGGTGCCCTCGCGCCATTTCAGCGGCAGCCCGATGAACTGGAATTCGCCCTGCCCAAGCAGCGCCTCGAGATTACACAGGCTTTCCATATGCGTGATGTCGAGGTCGAGGCAAGCCTTGTGCACCAGCGCGTTCACCTTGCCTTCCGGGCCCGGCCGCATCGAGTCGATGCCGAAGTGCACGATGCCTTGCCGCGCCAGCCACTCGGTCGCCGCGACGTTGACCCCGGGATTGTCGGTTGAATAGGCCGGCGTCGGAAAAGTGCGGGCGTGATGGCCGGTGCACAGCAGCACGGTGCCCTTGTTCGGGATCGGCACGCCAGCCTTCTTCAACGCCGCTTCCAGATCCGCCGGGGTGATCTCGGCGCGCGGCGCAATGTGGCGCAGATCGATGCAAATGCCGCGCACGATGCAGTTCTCCAGCGGATATTTGTCGATCGGCGTGCCGGTCTTGCCGAAATGCCGCGGCGCGTCGATATGCGTGCCGCCGTGATCCGGCATGGAGAAAAACATCACCATGTTGCCGTGGACATTGCCGGAATCGACGAA
>JBQCCX010000321.1:0-2609 GCA_051961815.1 Xanthobacteraceae bacterium | reverse complement strand
CTCGGCACGCTGCGGAACGCAATTTGGCAATTTCCATTTCGCAATCTCGAAGAAGTCTTGCGGAAGGCAAACCGCTATTCCTCGCTAGGCGTTCCGAAACTCGCGCATAAACGCGTCACGATGGTGAGTGCGCTTGGACACGCATTGTGGTCGTTCCTAAAACATTATGTCTTTAAGCTTGGCTTCATCGACGGCTGGGCCGGCTTCGTCATTGCTTTCGGCAATTTCGAAGGAACTTATTATCGCTACGCCAAGCGCTATGAAGCGATGCAGAATTGGTCGCCGCCGCCAAGCCAGCCGTTGCGGCGGGACGTGAAGGCGCCGACCACGCCGCCAGGATGATTGTCCGGCATTGCACGCTGGCGCGGCCGCTCGCGCGACTTGCAATAAGGAATATACAGCGAGCTTGCCGTCATGGTATCTGTCCGCGGTCTAGAGGGGTGATCGGCCGTGCAACATTATCTCGGCATTGAGCAATTCCGTGCGACGCCGCTGGTCCGCCAGCCATTTGAACATTTGATCGTACCGCAATTTGTTCCCCCACAAGCACTGGGCGAAATCAACAGCGATTATCCGAAGATCTCGAGATCGGGCAGCTTCCCGGTCGACCAAGTTGAATTTGGCCCGGCGTTTCAAACCTTGCTCGATGAGCTCAATAGCGATGCGTTTCGGGAGGCCTTCGAGGACAAGTTCGCCGTGGACCTGGCGGGGCGGCCGACCATCACCACCGTGCGCGGCAGGTGCGGCGCCGGCGATGGCAAGATCCATACCGATTCGGCGACCAAGATCATTACCGTCCTCATTTACATGAACGAGAGCTGGGATCAGCCGGGCGGCAGGCTGCGGTTGCTGCGATCTTCGGACGATCTTGACGATATCATCGTTGAAGTTCCTCCGATCTCGGGAACGCTGCTCGCGTTCAAGCGCAGTAACAATTCCTGGCATGGCCACGAACCGTTCGTCGGCGAACGCCGCGTGATTCAATTTAACTGGCTTACCTCGCAGGGTAACCGCCAAATCGCCATGCTTCGGCACCACACGTCCGCCTCGTTCAAACGTTTGCTGCAGATGGTTATGCCGAGCCGGATTTAGTTGACGTGCAGTCCACGGCACACGTCGCGAAGCTGCCGCGCGGTAGTTCCGGCCCAATCTCGGCGACGCGATCCGGGCGCTGAGTTCTCTGACAGGAGTTTTTTGAGCTTGCCTCCGGCCGATCTCACGCGTCGAGACTTCGATAAGATTTTGCTGATCAAGCTGTCAGCGGTCGGCGACGTGGTGCATACGATTCCAGTCCTGAACAAGTTGCGCCGGCGCTATCCGAGGGCGCAATTGGATTGGCTGGTGACACCCGCGATTGCCGAGCTGCTGCGTTACCACCCTGCCATTACCAACATTGTCGAATTCGAACGCGAAGTTTGGTCGACGCCCTGGCGTCTCAAGCCGTTTGTGGCTTACGGCCGCTTGGCCGGCAGATTGCGCGCAGCCGCCTATGACCTCGTCGTCGACATGCACGGCCAGTTTCGCACCGCGGCGTTGACGCTCGCCACCGGCGCACCGGTGCGCATCGGATTTGATCGGCCGCGCGCCAGCGTGTGGGATGCCTCGCCGCGAAAATTCCCGGAGCAGGCGCGCAAACACGCCTGGCAAGGCGCGCGCGAGGGCAGCTGGCTCGCTTATACCCATCACATCCCGGTGCCAACACTCGATCTGCACGCGGTGGATCGTTATCTGAACGTTGGGCCGATCTTGGGCTTGGACACCGGACGTGCGGATTTCTCCTTTCCAATCCCTCGGTCGGCCATTTCGCGTGTCGATACACTTTTAAGCCAATACGGCACCGGCCGCGCCAATCTCGTCGTCATGGCGCCGGGCACGGTGTGGGAGACAAAACACTGGGGCACCGACAAGTTCGCCCAGGTCGCGAGACATTTCTTGTCCAAAGGGCTAGGCGTGATCTTGACTGGTTCGCAGCGCGAGCGCGTCGTCTGCGAGGAGGTGGCGGCTTCGGCACCAGGGGTGGTCGACCTCGCCGGCATGACGACACTGAGCGAACTGGCGGCGCTGATCTCCCGTTCCGTCATCAGCATCACGAACGATTCCGGGCCGATGCATCTGGCCGTCGCGCTTGATCGGCCCGTTATCAGCATATTCGGTCCGACCGATCCGGTCTGGATCGGTCCGTACGCGCGCACCGATTCAGTCTTGCACGCCGATCTGGAGTGTTCGCCCTGCTATCTTAGGACGCTCAAGCAGTGCCCGCACGATCATGCCTGCATGCGCAGCGTATCGCCGCTCGCGGTCATCGAACGCGCGGAAAATGTTCTGGCTGCACGGCGCGACACGCTCGCGCACGCTCAACTCGTGTGATTGTCGTCGTCAGCGGTGTTGGATTTCTTCGCGGTGCTGTCACGTTGGCCGAGGATCGTGCCGCCGAGCACCCCCAGGCCGAACACGTAAAGCCATCCGCTGTTGAAATCGAACAAGTGCGAATGAACGGTCGACGACAAGATATTCTCCGCGACCAGAATCAAACCAAGCCACGCGACCGCGCTCGGCCCAGTGAATAAAGCAATATGGGCCAGCCACATTGCCCATAGCACCAGGGCTCC
>JBQCCX010000320.1:0-24206 GCA_051961815.1 Xanthobacteraceae bacterium | reverse complement strand
TGCGGCGAAAATACTGGAGCTGGAAATGATCACCGTGAAGAGTCTCGCCATTGTCGCGCTGCTTGTCGGTGGCACTTCACTGGCAATAGCGCAAAATGGTCCTTCGACTGGCGGACAACCGCCTGTAGCTGGCGGTGCAGCGGGCAACCCTGCAGCTCCCGGCCCTCAGGCTGGTACCAAGTCTCATCACGCCACTGCTCATCACAAGAAGATGCACACGTCAGCTAAGAGCGGCAATCGCAAAAACATGCACATGTCGGCGAACAGAAAGAATCACAAAAACATGTACATGTCGGCAGGAAGCCGCCATCACAAACCGCTGAAAACCGGTAAGCCACAACCGAAACAGCCGCAGTAAGGTTGTCTGTCGAAGTAAGTAGCCCCGGATCAAACCGGGGCTCTTTTTCTTTTGGTCACTTGTTGGTTTCCCCTCGAAAAAAGCTCCCAATATCTCTCATCAAGAAACTCGTGAAGGCGAGAATGGAGAAGAAATGAGGCTGAAGGATAAGCCCGACCTCGGCCGCCCGAAATGGGCTTCAGGGACGGTTGCACGGCAGCAAACTCGGGGGCGCTTTTGTCGCTCGGTAAAAGCGCAGCTTTGTGCTCGGCGTCACACTCCTCCTGTCAGGGGCGTGTTAGCCAATCAGCGTTAACTGCGAGCCGGGATGACGGCTTCCCGCCTGAGACCACCGTGGGCGCGTCGTCCCGGCTCTGACCGACCACACGAAAGATGAGGCGGGGTGATCGGCCCACAAATTGACTGCCGAGTCGGTGGTTTTTTCAAGACCTGTTCGGCACTTTTGGCAAAAATGTTAACTCAGCAAGTTTTAGCTGATTTGAACCTGAACGCTGCCCGCATATCCGCTTTGGGTCATTAGCGGACATCGCGGCACATCGGCAACGATGTCCGCTTTACCCTCTGAAGCGTACTCAATCGATGGAGCACTCTGGAGTGCGAGTACTGACTGAAGATGTCGATGGAATTCCCGGTGCAAAGATCGTCGTTGTTACTTTTTTGGTGCGGTCGAGAGGACTCGAACCTCCACGGGTTGCCCCGCTAGCACCTCAAGCTAGTGCGTCTACCAATTCCGCCACGACCGCATGTGGGGTGGTGCGTCCGACCGCAGCCGAACGCGTAAGTAAGGAGCCGATGTAACAGCTAGGTTCACGTGCGACAAGGCCAGGCTGGGTGCACGGTCATTCGGGGGCAAACCGCTGGACGACGGGGTGATTTCGAGGAACCGTCTTGCGCTATTCTCAGCCTATGGCCACCTCAATCCGGCGCGATTAAGTCTACTTGACCATGGACCAGACGACCACTGCGCGCAGCGCGGTAAGGACCGGCCTCCTGCCTGCGGGCCACGCGGCGCCGGTGCAGTGGCACGTCAGCGAGGGCTTGGTCGGTTATGAGGATGCGCTCAGGGCCATGGCCTAGCGCGCGGCGGCCATTGCCCGCGGCGAAGCGCCGGAGCTCATTTGGCTGTTGCAGCACCCTGCCCTCTATACCGCCGGCACCTCGGCGCAGCCCGCCGAATTGCTTGAGACGCGTTTTCCGGTGCACCGCGTCGGGCGTGGCGGCCAATTCACCTATCACGGGCCGGGCCAACGCGTCGGCTATGTCATGCTCGACCTCAAGCGCCGCGCGCCCGACGTGCGCCGCTTCGTCGCCACCCTCGAAGAGTGGATCATTCGCGCGCTCGCGCGTTTCGATGTGCGCGGCGAACGCCGTGGCGACCGTGTCGGGGTCTGGGTGCGCCGACCCGACAAAGGTCAAGGCTTCGAGGACAAGATCGCCGCCATCGGGGTGCGCGTGCAACGCTGGGTCACCCTGCACGGCTTCGCGCTCAATGTCGCGCCCGATCTGTCGCACTTCGCCGGCATCCTGCCGTGCGGCGTGTCCGATACCCGCTATGGCATCACCTCGCTCGCCGAACTCGGTGCAGCGGCTGAACTTGCCGATGTGGACAAAGCGCTGCGGACCGAATTCACGGCCTTATTCGGCGCCGTCGGGGAAGATCAGACGCTGCGCAATACCGAGAACAATTCGTCGCCGCGGCGCAATGCGATTTCGTCGGGCGTCGCCTCGCGCTGATCGATGGCCTCGACCCGCGCGCCGGGCGGCCCGCGCCGGCAGTGCGCGATCATTGCGGCGACGTCGTCCGCTTCCCCGCTGAACATCGCCTCCACGGAGCCGTCGCGGCGATTGCGCACCCAGCCTTCTATGCCGTGTTCGAGTGCGGCGACCTCGGTCCAGGCACGATAGCCGACGCCCTGCACGCGCCCGCGAATGATGACGTGCCGGTGCACTGTCACGCAGTTTCTCCAACGCTGCGCGGAAGGCTGCGATGGCCTGCCGCCAGCTTTTGTTTGGGCACCCAGCGCTGCAGCGAGGCCAGATAGGGCGCCGGAAATTTACACTCGCGTGCGGCTTGCACGACGATTTCCATATAACCGGGACGCGGGGTCCCAAGCGGACGCACGCGCGCGACATAAACGAGGGCGTGGCGGCGTTTGCCGGCGGCAACGACCGGCAGCGTGACCACTCGATAGAGTCCGGCTGCAATATTCTCCCAGCGGTCAAGGATGACGCGATCGCGCGCCGTGAGCCGCCACAAGCGTCCAAACACGCAGCCGCGGCGGTGCGGCGCAACCGAAGCATAGCCGTCTGCGGTAATGATGAAGCGGTAGCCGTCAAGGCGCGCAACGCCAAGCGCGACTGCTCCCGGCGCGTGCTCGCGCATCACCGCGCGATGCATATTCGAGCCATAGGCGAAGTGCAGCATCGGCTTGATCTTAACGCGATCCGGTCACGGCTGAAGCCACGCTCGTTCGGGTCGCGGTCCACAGCGTGAAGACCAAGGCGACTATCACCGGAACAAAGGCAAACAGGGTCAGGATCACGACGACGATCCAGGTCAGGTCGTATTGCACCGGACCCATGAGCGTCATGATGATGTAAAGCAACAAAACAAGCTCGAGCGCGCTGGTCGCGCTGGCACTGCCCAACGAGCCGGCTTCCGAACCGGCAAAAAAATTTGTTGCCAGGAGCAGCAAAAGAATAAGCGAAAGCACGTAGAGAACCGCAACCGCGACCGCCAGGCCTTCACCGCGAGCGGCGTCGTGAAGACGCTTGGCATGCAAAACAAACCATAACCAGATCAGTGCCGCCTGCGCGGCCGCGAAAGCCCATAAGCCGACGCGCGCGGTCACGCCGGGGACGGTCAGCCAATGCGACAGTGCGCCGGCGATATACACCGCGGCGATCGCCGCCAAGAACGGCGCGGGCCGCAGCCGGCCGGCCGGGGATACGAGCGTTAACGCGTGCATGCTCCCGTTCCCGCCACCCTCGGTGACGGCCTAAAGCCTACGCAAACTCCATCACCACGGCATCGACCGCAACGCTGTCGCCTTGCTTAACGCAAATTTTCTTAATAACGCCGTCGCGCTCGGCGCGCAGCACGTTTTCCATCTTCATCGCCTCAATAACGGCCAACGTCTCACCAGCCTTGACCTCTTGACCCTCGGTCACAGCAAGCGAAACGACCAGACCGGGCATTGGGCAACGCACCGCCTTTTCACTCCCGGACAGTTTTTTCAGCGGCATCAGCCTGGCATAGGTGGCCTCGCGCTCGGTATAAACGAAGGCCTTCACTTCAAAGCCCCGGTGCGCGAGTTCAAAACCATTGGGGATCATGCGCACATGCATGGCGATGCGCGTTCCGTCCAGCGTGCCCGCCCAAACCGGCATGCCTGGCACGAAGTCCGACACCAACACATGCCGGGCACCATCTTCAAAAGTTGCAACAATGCCGTCGCCCTGCCGCTCGACATCGGCATGAATTTGGTTTGGGCCAAGCCAGATCGCACGCCGCCGTTCGCGGGTCAGCGACCTGTTCAGCTGGCCCGATATTTTGCGCTTCCGCTCGCCGAGCACATGATCGATTGCCGCCGCGACGGCAGCGATGGCGTGCGCGATCGCTCCCGTCGGAAGCGTGCGCTCAAAGCCGCGGGGAAATTCCTCGGCAATGAAAGCTGTGCTCAGCTTGCCGGCTCGCCAGCGCGGGTGCTGCATCATGGCGGCCAGGAACGGGATATTGTGGCGGATGCCCTCGATGGTGAACGCTTCGAGCGCTTCGGACTGTGCATCGATCGCCTGCAGCCGTGTTGCGGCATGGGTGACGAGCTTGGCGATCATCGGATCGTAGTACAGTGAAATCTCGCCGCCCTCGATGACGCCGGCATCGTTGCGGATCGTGACTCCATCGCGAACGGATTCAGCCGGCGGGCGGTAGCGCACCAGCCGGCCGATCGACGGCGCGAAATTGCGATAGGGATCCTCGGCATAAATTCGGGTTTCCACCGCCCAGCCCGAAAATTTGATGTCGCTCTGTTTGAGCTTGAGCGGCTCGCCGGCGGCGATCCGGATCATCTGTTCGACGAGATCGATGCCGGTGACAAGCTCGGTCACCGGATGCTCGACCTGCAAGCGCGTGTTCATCTCCAGAAAATAAAAGCGACGATCCTGGCCGGCGACGAACTCGACCGTGCCGGCCGAATCGTAGCCGACGGCCTTGGCGAGGGCGACCGCCTGCGCACCCATCTCCTTGCGCGTTTTCTCGTCCAGGAGCGGGCTTGGCGCCTCCTCGATGACTTTCTGGTTGCGTCGCTGAATCGAGCATTCACGTTCGCCGAGATGGATCACATTGCCGTGCTTGTCGCCGAGCACCTGGATTTCGACATGCCGCGGATCGGTGATGAATTTTTCCAGAAACACACGGTCGTCGCCAAAACTTGACTTCGCTTCGGAGCGCGCCCGGGCAAAATTCTCCTCAACCTCCGTTTTGTTAAGGGCGATGCGCATGCCCTTGCCGCCGCCTCCCGCCGACGCCTTGATCATCACCGGGAAACCAATCTGCTCAGCAATGGTGACGGCTTGCTTCTCGTCCGCGATGACGCCGAGATGGCCCGGAACAGTCGAGACTTTGGCGCGCGCCGCTGCTTTCTTGGATTCGATCTTGTCGCCCATCGCGGCGATCGCTTTGGCATTCGGGCCGATAAAGACGATGCCGGCTTTCGCCAACGCTGCGGCGAAAGCCTCCCGCTCGGACAAAAATCCGTAGCCAGGATGCACCGCCTCGGCGCCGCTTTGCCGGCATGCCGCGACGATCTTTTCAATGTCGAGATAGCTCTGGGCGGCAGGCGGCGGGCCGATTGCAATCGCCGCGTCGGCCATCTCGACGTGCAACGCGTCGCGATCGGTCTCCGAATAGACCGCGATCGTCGCGATCCCCATCCGTCGCGCCGTTTTAATAATGCGGCAGGCAATCTCGCCGCGATTGGCAATCAGGATTCGCTTGAACATGCCACCATGAATCCCGCGAGTACTGCTCAGTCGACGTGCACATTGGCTTTTTCAATCACGCCACGATAGGTCGCCAGCTCTTGCTTGATCCGGGCGGCCAGTTGGGCCGGCGTGGACGGAATGGTCGACACGCCGCCGGCGGCAAAGCGCGCTTTCACGTCGGGCGCGCTGAGGATTTCGACGACTTTGGTGGACAGTTTTTCGATGATCGGCTGGGGCGTCGCTTTCGGCGCCACCAAGGCGGTCCAGTTCGAAACGTTGATGTCGCCGGCGCCTTCCTGGGCCAGCGGCGGCCATTCCGGATTGAGCGGCGAGCGTTCGCCGGTGGTTACCCCCAGGATGCGAATTTTGCCGCCCGCCACGTGCGGCGCCGCGGTCGAACTCGCAATGATGGCGAGCGGAATATCGCCGGCGACCAAGGCCTGGACCGCGGGCGCGCCGCCTTTGTAAGGCACGTGCACGAATTTGGTGCCGGTGTTGAGCTGAATCGATTCCAGCACCAGATGATTGATGCTGCCGTATCCAGGCGAGCCCATATTGAGCATACCCGGATGCGCCTTGGCGGCGGCGATGACGTCGGCCAACGTCTTGTATGGCGCATCGCCATTGACCGCGAGCACCAGCGGTGCGTCGCTCACGGCTGAGACCGGGGCCAGGTCGCGGTCGACGTCGTAAGGAACATTCTTGAACAGCGAAGGATTGATGGTGACATCGCCGGCGGTCACCATGACCAGCGTGTAGCCGTCCGGCGTCGCGCGCGCAACGTCCGTCACCGCAATGAAGCCGTTGCCGCCAGGGCGGTTCTCGACGATGACTTGTTGCCCCCAAGCCTCGGTGAGTTTGCCGCCGACAATTCGTGCGGCGATGTCCGAGATGCCGCCGGGCGAGTAAGGCGACAGAATCCGGATCGGCCGCACCGGGTAGTCCTGTGCGAACGCATCTCCTGCGCCGAGCATCAACAGCACGAACGCCAAAGCCGCGATATGCTTCATATTGCTCTCCGAGCGATCCATTGTGCTTACCGCAACCAGAGCGACAGAATCAGCGCCAGTGCGAGGAGCGCGGCAACGCCCTGCCAAAATCGTAACGGCGAACGCTCATAGAGTGTCTGCGGCCGGCGCACGGCCGTGGGCGCGTGCGAGGGCCCGGCCTCCATTTCAAGGGCAAATTCCATCACGTCGCGGAAGCGCTCGACCGGATCGGTCGCAATCGCTCGCCCGAGCGCAGGCTGCAGCCAGGCCGGCAAATCCGGGCGAAGCTCGGCAAGCGGCGTCGGCTGGCTGCGGCGCGGACGACTCACCGCATCGAGGTTGCCGTAGGGGAATTCGCCGGTGAAAGCGCGAAACATGGTCACGCCGAGTGCGTAAACGTCGGTTGCCTCATTGCCTGGCTCGCCGGCCAGCATTTCTGGCGCCATGTAAGCCATGGTGCCAGGAATATCTTCGGGCGGAAAATCCTCGAGACCCGGCACCCGCACCACGCCGAGATCGATCAGCTTGAGCGAACCCTCGCTTTCCAGGATGACGTTATCCGGCTTGATGTCGCGATGGATGATGCCGGCCCGGTGCAAGGCTGCGACGCCGCGCGCGAGTTTGATCGCAATATTGCGGCCTTCCTCGAGCCCCACCAGCGGACGGCGCGCCAGCCGCGTCGAGAGCAGCTCGCCCTGGTACAGTGGCATGACGGTATAAAGGCAGGTCTGGCGGCCCGGCGGCAATTCGATGATGCGGCCGATCCATGGACTGTTGACGCGCGCACCCACCCAAGCCTCGCGCACGAACGCGGCATGGTAGGTCGCCGCGGCAGCGACCTGCGGCTTCGGAAATTTCAGCGCCACCTCGCCGCCCTCAACTTCATCCATAGCGCCGAACAGCCGGGTGTAGCGGCCGTCCGAAATCAAAACTTTCAGGACGAAACCGTCCACGGTCTGGCCATCGATCGGCACCGGCAGGAGCGGCAATTGCATGATGTCGGCGCCGACCGTCGCCGAATCCGCCGAAGGCAGTGTGACAATATCGAGAACGAGCGCGGTGCAATTGTCGGTGCTGCCGGCCTCGAGTGCGGCGGCAACGAGCGCGCGGGCGGAATCATCGGATGCCGAACGACCGCGAAGCATGTCGGCCATGGTCTCGACACCCAATACCCCGTACACGCCGTCACTGCAGAGCAGAAAGCGATCATGCAGCGCGACCGGATGGGCCGCATAATCGAGGCGGACCTCGGTCTCAACGCCAAGTGCGCGCGTGAGGATATTGGATTTGCCGCCGGCATCCTCACGCACATGATCGGTGGTCAGGCAGGTCAACCGGTCGCCGCGCAAGCGATAGGCGCGGGTATCGCCGACATGGAGAATGTGCGCGATGCGGCCGCGCAGCACTACCGCCGTGAAGGTACACCCCATGCCGCTCAGCTTGTTATCGCGGCGGCCTTGGGAAAAAATCCAGCTGTTAAGGGCGTTGAGAACCGTGGCGCCGGCGCGCCCGACTTCCATTGTTTCGGGCAGATCGCAAAACCCGTCGAGAAACCCGCGCACCGCAGTTTCCGCGGCCACGCGGCCACCTTTGGCGCCGCCGATGCCGTCAGCGATCGCCGCGATAATGTCGCGGCGAGGCCGCGGCAATTCCATTCCGAAAACCGCGCCGGCGAAATCCTCGTTACGTTCGCGCGGACCGGTCTCCGAGGCAAAGCCGACGCTGGCTTTGATCGCGGTCGCCACCTCAGCCATGACTGCCGCTCCGGGGGCCCGGCAACCTCCGAAAAGCCGGCATCGACAGCGCCGATGCGGCCTTAATTGTCCAGCTTGCAGCGGTCATAAAGGAAGTAGCCGCCGGTGCTCGAAGCAACGACCACGGTGAGATTGCCGGATTTGCGGTCGAGCGTGTAATTGCCGCCATCGGAAGCATCGTGCCACGAAATTTTGCCCTCGGTGATGCTCGCCGGGTAAGAGTCGACGGTGCTGCGCTCGTAATCGATGCGGATCTGCCAATTCGCGCCGCTGGCCGGGTTGGTGCAAGTGACGGCATTGTCAGCGGCGAGCGCGAGGTTGTGGCCCGCGTTCACCCACAAGATCGCCCCGCCCACGCAGGCCAACACGACAGCCAATGGCCGACCTAGCAACTGACGTCCCATTCCGTTTGCCCATTTTATGTTCATGCTGCGAAGTTTCTAGTCAGCAGCCGCCCGATTCGCCGCCATCAAAGGGCCAAATCCAGTCCGACAGCCGCCGATTAACTGGCATATTTTTTGCGACCGCTCAAACGTCGGCCCGTGTGCCATCGGCGCACTGAGGGCATCTTTTTGGGGAAAGGCGGGAAAGGCACATGGCACTTACACCCTCACCACAATGGTTGGATACGGGGAACAATGCGTGGCAGATGGCGGCGGCAACGTTCGTCGGGCTGCAAAGCATTCCGGGTCTGACCGTCCTTTATGGCGGCATCGTCAAGAAGAAATGGGCGATCAATTCCGCCTTCATGTCGATGTACGCCTTCGCGTCGGTTTTGGTCGTCTGGGTTCTGTTCGACTACAACATGGCGTTCGGCCCGGCCTGGCTATCGGTGGCGGGACAAAGCTTTCTCGGCACGCCCGGTTTAGCGACCTCTGCGGCGTTCACGCTCGGCCAAGCTACCGTGCCTGAGGCGGCATCGGGCATGCCGCCGCTCACCTTCCCCATGTCGACGCTGATGTACTTCCAGTTCGTGTTCGCCGCGATCACGGTCATCATTATGGCCGGCTCGCTGCTCGGCCGCATGAATTTCACCGCCTGGATGATCTTCTGCCCGATCTGGATGACCCTCGTTTACACCGTGGGAGCGTTCAGCATCTGGGGCGGCGGCTGGCTCGCCGGCATGGGCGTGGCCGACTTCTCCGGCGGCTACGTCATCCATCTCGCCGCGGGCACGTCAGGATTTGTCGCCGCGGCTGTCATCGGTCCACGCCTGCAGGCCGACCGCGACAACTTCCCGCCCAACAGTTTGCTGATCACGCTGGTGGGCGCCGGAATCCTCTGGATCGGCTGGAACGGCTTCAACGGCGGCGATCCGTACTTCGCCAATGCCAATGCCGGCGCGGCGATACTCAACACCAATACCGCCACCGCGGTCGGCCTTCTGGTCTGGACGCTGATGGACAAGATGGCTTACGGAAAACCGTCCGTGCTCGGCGCCGTCAACGGCATGATCGCGGGCCTGGTCGCCATCACTCCCGGTGCGGGTTACGTCGACGGCTGGGGCGCAATCCTCACCGGCATCGTCGCTGGCATCATCCCGTGGCTCGCCATGAACAAGTTGCAAAAGACGGCGTTCATGATGAAAGTGGACGACACGTTGAGCGTGCTCTCCACGCACGGCGTCGCCGGCCTCACCGGTGGCTTGATGGTAGGTCTCCTGGCGAACCCCGACATGCTGATGTACATCGGCACCGAGAAGGACGCGCCCGGTGTCAGCATTACCGGCCTGTTCTATGGCAATCCATCACAGCTCTGGATCCAAGTGGTGGGCGCAGCCTTCATCATCGTGTACAACGCGATCGCCACCTTCATCATCCTGAAGGTCATCGGCTTCGTCGTGCCGCTGCGCATGGACGAAGCGACGTTGAAAGTAGGCGACGACGCGGTGCACGGCGAAACCGCCTACGCGATCGGCTCCGAAGGCGAGTAATCACTCTGTGTGGCCTCTGCGGGCGGCGATCGGCCGCCCGTAGTCGGCTCTCCCGCCGCGTTCGTTGCGCGGAACTTGGGCGGCCCTCGGTCGGGGCCGCCCTTTGTATTCCTGTCGGTGCTAAACTCAATTTCCGCAGCGACGTGTCACATGACTGTCACCCGCTCTCGTCACAACGGCTCATCCCGGCTCTTTGCACGGAGCTTGCCGATGCGCGGATCGATCGTTTTCGCCACAACCATTTTGGCCGTTGCCCTGGCACAAGCGGCGATGGACTCGCGCGCCACGGCGCAGGCGCAAACAGCTCGACCACACAACGTCGTGTTGTTTATTGCCGACGGGCTGCGCTTTCGCATGGTCGACGACAACACTGCGCCGACGATGGCGGCGATGGCCCGTGCCGGTGTGACTCTGCGCAATGGCCACGCCCTATTCCCGACCTTCACCATGGCCAATGCATCCGGCATGGCGACCGGTCATATGCTCGGCGACACCGGCACGTTTTCCAACACGATCTATACGGGATTCCAGGTGCCCGGTGCGGAGAATAGCCTCACACCGTTTCTGGAGAGCGACGTGGTGCTCGGCGATGTCGACGAGCACTTCGCCGGCAATTACCTCAACGAAGCAACGATCCTCAAGCTGGCGCGTGACAAAGGCTACAGCACCGCTTCGATCGGGAAGATCGGACCTGCCCTGGTGTTCGATCCGACCGAACGCAGCGGCGAGCAAACGATATTGATCGACGACGCGACCGGCACGCCGAAGGGCATTCCGGTCTCGGTGGAAGTCGCTGAGCGGCTGAAAGCGGCGAGCCTGCCGCTCACCGCGCCGACGCGCGGCCCCAACGGCAATCAGGGCAGCGTCACCAAGCCTGGCACCTTGAGCGCCAATGTCGTGCAACAAGACTATTTTGCCGCGGCGGCGACGCGGGTTGTGCTGCCGCTGTTCAAGGAGCGGAACAAGCCATTTATTCTGGTGTTCTGGTCGCGCGATCCGGACGGGTCGCAGCACAATGAAGGCGACAGCTTAAACACCCTCACGCCGGGCATTAATGGTCCGACCTCGCTCGCCGCAATCCGCAATGCCGATGACGATCTCGCCCGCATCCGCTCAACACTCGACGAGCTTGGGCTTATCGACACGACCGACATCATCGCCACCTCGGACCACGGCTTTTCCACGATTTCGAAAGAAAGCCACACCAGCTCCACGGTGAAAAGCAAGTTCGCCGACACGCTGCCTGATCATTTGCCGCTCGGTTTCGTCGCGCTCGACCTGGCACATGCGCTCAATCTGCCGCTTCTCGACCCGGACGACGGCTACCGGACCATTGGCGAAGGCGAGCACAGCAAGAACGGCAATGGGCTCATCGGCGGCGACCGCGACAAGCCGAAGGCGGTCGTAGCCGCCAACGGCGGCTCGGATCTGATCTACATACCCGACGGCGACAAGGCTTTGGCCAAGCGGGTCATCGACGTTTTATTGTCGGAAGATTACGTCAGTGGAATCTTTGTCGATTCCAAGCTCGGCAAATTCCCCGGCACGCTGTCGCTCGACGACATCGCGCTGGAAGGCTCCGCGATCACCCCGCACCCGGCGATCGCGATCAGTTTTCGTTCGTTCGACACCGTCTGCGGCGAGCCGGTGCGTTGCACCGTCGAAGTGGCCGACACGGTTTTGCAACAGGGCCAGGGCATGCACGGCTCGTTCAGCCGCGCCGATACCTGGAATTTCATGGCCATGCAGGGCCCCGACTTCAAAGCCCAATTCGTCGATCCGGCGCCGGCAAGCAACGCCGATATCGGCCGCACCATCGCGCAGCTGATGCATCTCGAGACCAGCGACAAAGGCAAGCTGCTGGGACGGGTCCTGTCGGAGACGCTGCCAGGCGGCGCCGTGCCGGAGGTCTCCAGCCGCGTCATTTCGTCCGAAGCGGCGGCCAACGGCCTGACAACGGTCCTTGACATGCAACAGGTCGGCCAAACCCGCTACTTCGATGTGGCAGGATTTCCGGGCCGGACAGTGGGCTTGTCGATTACGGCGGTACCAGGGGCGACCACCCAATAGTTGCGGAATCGACCGCCTAAACGGGCAGACAATTACGACGGCCGCGTAATCCCTCGGCGGCAAGCCAATCAAGAATAAAGACGTCGACGGCCTCGTAGCCGGCCGGCAAGTCTAGCGCCGCACGGCGGCGTGCGGCCGCGCCTGGCAAAAGCCCGGCAGCCACGACCGGCGAGCGCCCGATCAACCTGGCGATCAAGCCCAGATGGCCGCGTCTGCGCGCTTTGAATGTCATGGTAGCTGCCCGTGCTGGCTTAAGAACGCTCAGGACGCGGTCTTGTTCCTTGACCCTGCGCCAAACATTTCAATGACATTCAAGGGTGGCTTGGCCGGGGCGTGGGTAAGGCAAAGTCACGGCAACGCGGCTTGGTTTTGTCCCCCGGGGACGCTCGCTTCCGGCGTCGGAGGCGGGGGAAATGAGTTGGAAACGGGTTCTTGCTGATCTGGCCCGGCATGTTATCGCAGGGTGGGCTGCGCGCGCGAACAAATAATGTCCTGGCGCAAACGGCCGCGAGCAAGGCTGGCATTGATGCCCGCAGCACCGTACATATGTCACGAAAGGCCAGCACATCGGACGACGGGAGGTTTCTATGGCGCTTCAGATTAATGACACCGCTCCAGATTTCGAGGCCGAGACCACAGAAGGCAAAATCCGCTTCCATGACTGGATCGGCAACAATTGGGTGGTGCTGTTTTCGCACCCGAAGGATTTCACTCCGGTGTGCACCACCGAACTCGGCACTATGGCGCGGCTTAAGCCGGAATTCGACAAGCGCGGCGTCAAGATCATCGGCCTGTCGGTTGATCCGGTCGACAACCACAAAAAGTGGTCGGGCGACATCAAGGATGTGGTCGGCTTCGCCCCGAACTACCCAATGATCGGCGACACCGATCTGAAAGTCTCCAAGCTGTACGGCATGCTGCCGGCGAGCACGACTGGAACCTCGGAAGGCCGCACGCCCGCCGATAATCAGACCGTGCGCAACGTGTTCGTGATCGGCCCGGACAAAAAGATCAAGCTCGTGCTCGTCTACCCGATGACGACGGGGCGGAATTTCGACGAAGTGCTCCGGGTGATTGACTCCCTGCAACTCACCGCCAAGCACCGGGTCGCGACGCCGGCAAACTGGAAACAGGGCGAAGAGGTCATCCTCACCGGAGCGGTGACGGACGACGAAGCGAAGAAGCTTTACCCGAACGGCTGGAAGACACCGAAGCCGTATATGCGCGTCGTGCCGCAACCGCGTTAGCAATCGCTGCTTCGCATCGACCTTTGCACCCCCGCCGCGCCCGCGCGGCGGGGGTGCCTGTCTGTGCCGGGCTCTGCTATTAAGGCGGCCTTGCCCGCAGCAAAGCGGTTCGCGGAGATCAATTATGAATTTTGTTAATCCGGAAGCGGAAATCCAGCCGCCGTTCGCTGCCTTGATCGGCATGAAAATGATTCAGGTTTCACCCGACAAAGTCATCGCCGAGCTTCCGGTCCGCGAAGAATTGAACAACCGCTTTGGCGCGCTCCATGGCGGCGCAGTCATGGCGCTTGCCGACAATCTTGGCGGCACCGCCACGATCGCCAATCTGCCCAAGGGCGGCCGTACCGCGACCATCGAAAGCAAGACCAATTTTTTCGCCAGCGTTCCTGTCGGGGATGTGGCCCGCGCCGAATGCACGCCCCTGCATCGTGGCCGCAGCACAATGGTATGGCAGACCCGCATCACGCGTAGCGATGGCAGGCTCTGTGCACTGGTGATTCAGACGCAGATCGTCATTGCGCCCGAGCCAAGCTAAAGCCAGCAGGCACTTCGAGAGCGAGGAATAGTCTTATGGATGTTCGCGCCGCCGTGGCGTTTGCGCCCGGCAAACCGCTTGAAGTCACCACGGTCCAACTCGACGGCCCGCGCGCCGGCGAAGTCCTGGTTGAGATCAAGGCGACCGGCGTCTGCCACACCGATGAATTCACGCTCTCGGGCGCCGATCCGGAGGGACTGTTCCCGGCTATTCTCGGTCATGAGGGCGCAGGCATCGTCGTCGAAACCGGCGCCGGGGTGACTTCGGTAAAAAGGGGCGACCACGTCATTCCCCTTTACACGCCGGAATGCCGCAATTGTCCGTCCTGCCTCTCGCGCAAGACCAATTTGTGCACCGCCATTCGCGCCACCCAGGGCCAAGGCGTGATGCCCGATGGGACCTCGCGGTTCTCGGCCGGCGGCGAGAAAGTTCACCATTACATGGGCTGTTCAACTTTCGCCAATTTCACGGTGTTGCCCGAAATCGCAGTTGCGAAAATCCGCGAGGACGCGCCCTTCGACAAGGTGTGTTACATCGGCTGCGGCGTTACCACCGGCATCGGCGCGGTGATCAATACCGCCAAGGTCGAGCCGGGCGCCAAATGCGTCGTGTTCGGCCTCGGCGGCATCGGCTTGAACGTCATCCAAGGACTCCGTCTGGTCGGCGCTTCGATGATCATCGGCGTCGATGCCAACCCCGAGAAGAAGGCTTGGGGCGAGCGCTTCGGTATGACGCACTTCGTCAACGCTGCCGAAGTCGGCGGCGATCTCGTTGCGCATCTCGTCAACATGACCAAAAGCGGCGCCGATCAGATCGGCGGCGCCGATTACAGTTTCGAATGTGTCGGTAATGTCGGTTTGATGCGCGCGGCGCTTGAATGCTGCCATCGCGGCTGGGGGCAGAGCATCATCATCGGTGTCGCCGGCGCGGGTCAGGAAATTTCGACGCGCCCGTTTCAGCTGGTGACCGGCCGAGTATGGCGGGGCACCGCGTTTGGCGGCGCCCGCGGTCGCACCGACGTGCCGAAGATCGTCGACTGGTACATGGACGGCAAAATCGAGATTGACCCGATGATCACGCATACGATGCCGCTTAACGACATCAACAAAGCTTTCGCGCTGATGCGAGAAGGCAAATCGATTCGCAGCGTGGTTATTTTTTGAGCGGCGCGGCGCAACGTAAGCTAGATTTCCGACTCAATCCGGAATTCTACCGGCACCGGCGAAACCAAAAGCCTATGTAGCTCGTTTTGACCGTGGGGCTGTCCAAAAGGAGAGAGCCCCATGTGCGACTACAGTCTGACCAACGTCCGCTCACGGCCGGCGCGCGTCGGTGACAAGCTGACGGTGCGGGATTTCGGCACCGGAACTCGCGGATTTTCCGCCCCGGAGGAGCCGGGCACCGCAGTCTGTTTATTGCCCGGAACGGAATTGTCATTTTCCGGCGAAGTGATGTGCCTTGCGACCGGTTTATTTCCGTGGCGTGAGCGCGCTCTGAACTACAGCACCGCGATTTTCCGCCAGATCAACAAGGACAAGGTGGCCGCCCACCATGACGCCTTGGAATTTCCCGACGGTCGGTCGATTTTGCTGACGTTATTGTGCGAAGGCCAACAGGCCACAGTGCTGCAGCTTCCGGCGCAGCCGAAAACATCGGCAGAGGCCGCAGAGCAGCGACGCGTCGATTACGTCGGCTGATCGCCGCTAACTCCCGGAAGGAAGGGCCGCCGCGAGTTGCGGGCCGGCCCTTTCTTTGCATTCGGGAATGAATTTGGGAGTAAAGTTGTCCTTCACACGGACCGCTTCATCTCGAAGCGCAAGCAATCAATCGACCTTCAGATTGGCCGCCTTGATAATCGGCCACCATTTGTCCGCTTCGGATTTTTCGAAGGCGGCGAAAGCCGCCGGATCCTGCAGCTCGCGTGCAGCGACCTGTTGCCCAAGCTTGTTGAGCCTGGCTTTGACGTTTTCGTCCGCCAAAGCGGCAACGGCCGCCCCGTTGAGCTTGGTCACGATGTCTTTGGGCGTGTTCTTCGGCGCCCACAAGCCGAACCAGATCGAAGCATAATATCCAGGAAGACCGGCCTCATCCGTGGTCGGCACGTCGGGCAGGCTGAACAGGCGGGTCTTGGCGGGCAGCGCGATCGCCCTGATCGTGCCGGCCTGCACCTGCGCGGTAAAGTTTGATGACGGCTCGATCATCATATCGATTTGCCCGGCCATCATGTCCTGCACCGCCGGAGCGTCGCCGCGATACGGCACGAATTGAAAGCTGGTGCCGGTGATGTTCTGGAACGAAATGCCGGCGAGATTTCCGGTCGATCCCGCGCCGGGGATACCGACGCTTGCCTTGCCGGGATTGGCCTTGAGCCACGCAATCAGCTCTTGCAGGTTTTTGGCGGGCAAACTGTTCTTTATACATATGAGCAGCGGCTCGTAGGCCAGTTCGCTGATCGGCGTCAGATCGGTGAGCAGATCGAAATCAAGCTTGTAAAGGCCACCGACCAAAACATGTGACGTCAAAGTGCCGATACTGAGTGTATAGCCGTCGGCTGGCGCACGGACGACACGGGAAACGCCGATCGTACCGGCAGCTCCAGTGACATTTTCGACAATGATGCTTTGGCCGAGCGATTTGCCCATGGCGTCGGCCAGCACGCGGGCCAGCACGTCGGTGGCGCCACCGGCGGCGAACGGCACCACGATAGTAATCGGACGCGTGGGATAATCGAGCGCGGAGGCCGAATAGGGATAGTTTACAGCGGCCGTCGCGCCGGCCGCCAAATGCAGAAATCTCCTGCGCGCAAGCGTCATCGTCCCCTCCTCGCTTCGGTCCACTCTCCGTTCATTCACTCCGGCTTGAGATTGGCGAATTTGACGACCTTGACCCACTTTTCGGTATCGGCGGCAATGAATTTGCCGAAATCGGCCGGCGAGTTGGGCGGCATCACGAGACCGCCGAGATCGAGCAGCCGCGCCTTGATCGCAGGTTCGGCAATCGCTTCGTTGATCGTCTTGTTGAGCGTCTCGATGATCGGCGTTGAGGTTTTTCGGGGGGCGCCAAAACCGATCCAGCCGAACGCTTCATAGCCGGGGAGAAATTCCGCCATCGCCGGCACGCCGGGCAGCATGTCGAGCCGCTCCGGCATGGTGACCGCCAGCGCACGTAACCTACCGGCCCGCACCTGCGGCAGCGAGGTCGGCGTGACGTCGAACATCACCTGGACCTGTCCGGCAAGCAAATCGGTCACGGCCGGCGTCGAGCCGTGATACGGCACATGGACGAGGTCGACGCCGGCCATGAACTTGAACAATTCGCCGGCAACGTGCTGCGGCCCGCCGACACCGGCCGAGGCCATGTTGATCTTTCCCGGATTGGCTTTGGCGTAGGCGATGAATTCGGGCACGGTCTGCGCCGGAAAACTCGGCAGCACTTCCATCACCAGCGGAACACGGAAGACACCGGCAATCCGCGCGATATCGCGCACGAAATCAAATGGCAGGTTGGGAAATAGCGCAGCATTGATCGTATTCTGCGAATTCACCAGCAACAGCGTGTGGCCGTCCGGCGTTGCGCGCACGACCTGCTCGGTAGCGATGTTGCCCGTCGCTCCCGGGCGCACCTCAACGACGAACTGCTGGCCGAGATGCTGCGACAGAAACTGGGAGATGAGCCGCGCCGTGATATCGGAGGAGCTCGCGGCTGCCTGGCCGACGATCACTTGGACGGGCCGCGTCGGATAGTCGAGCGCAAGCGCGTTGCGTGCCGCAACCGGCATTGCCGCTATTGCCGCGCCCAATTTAAGAAAATTACGGCGTTTCACGATTCACCCCTTCCCTGCTTTATCGAAATCCCCGGGCGGCGGCAGCTTAGCATTTTGCCGCAAGCCCATATCGGCCGGATCGGCGCGCCGCAAGCTGCGCTGCAACCGGGCCTCCCGCAAGAACAAAAACAAACCGGTCGTGACCACGATCGCCGAGCCCACCAAGAGGCTCGCCGAAGGAACATCGCCCCAGATGAAAAACCCGAACATCAAGGCCCAGACCAGCATCAGATAGTAGAACGGCGTCACCGCCGGAGCCGGGGCCAATTGCAACGCCTTGGTCCAGAACCACTGTCCGATCGCGTTGGTGAAGCCGGTACCGAACAGCATCGCCGCATCGACGGCGTTAGGTGAGCGCCAGCCAAACAACAAAAGAAAACTATGAAAGAAGGCGAGCACTACCAATTGCCAGATCACCAGCGTGTTGGCCGATTCCGTCCTTGTCATCCCGCGCACCGCGACGGTGACCGTGCCGTACATCACCGCATTGGTGAGCGCGAACAGGGCGCCAAGCGTGAGCGAATTGCTGCCGGGATTGGTCACGATGAGCACGCCGGCAAAACCGATCGCGAGGGCTGCGCCTCTCACAAGACCGGCCGGCTCCTTGAGCCAGACGATCGATACCAGGGCGGCAAAGAGCGGCGCGGAAAAATTGATGGCGACAGCGCCGGCAAGCGGCATCAAACTGAACGCAAGGAGCAGGCAGAGCTGCGAGATCGATTGCGAAAGGCCGCGCGCCAGATGATCGCGCGGCCGGCGTGTCACAAAGGCGGAGAGTCCGCTGACCGGCAAAATCACCGCCGCGCCGGCGATAAGCGAGGCGAACGAACGCAGGCAAAGCACCTCCCCGACCGGATAAACGCCGACCAGCCACTTGCTCGCGGCGGACGCGCCGGCAAATAAAATTGTGGCGATTACCATGCAGACGATGCCGCGGGGCACGTCATCGCTGCGGGCCCTGCCCCCTTTGCGATCGATGCCGCCCGCGGCTGTTGATTGTGACCCGCGCTTGTCGATCGCCCGATCGTCCATTCCCGCTCGCACTCTGCCGATCGGCAATGATGCCATATGTCTCGTCCGCAACATATCTTTTCGGATCGCCTGCGGATCATGGCCGATGGACGAAGTCGCGCCGGCTCGTCCGGCGAAAACTCAGTCACAGGAACTATTGGTCAAGAGCAGGGTTCAGGAGAAAGAGAGCCGGAACACGGCCTTCACAGGAGTGCTTTCCCCATGTGCGACTATAGTCTGCATCTCATCGCGTCGCGGCCGGCCAAGGTCGCGGATAGGCTCGTTTCCACCGATTTCGTGAAGTCGATCACACGCGGCTTCACCGAAATCGGTCATCCCGACGTCGCGGTCTGCCTGCTCCCGGGCACTGAGCTCGCTTTCGACAACGAGGTCCAGTTTGACCGCGCCTTCAGCATGTTTGGCAAAGCACGGGTCGAGCACCGCGTGGCTCGATTCCGCCAGGTCAACATGGATGACCCGCATGTCCATCATGACGCGCTGGAATTTCCCGGCGGTCAGATTGTGATGGTGACGCGGTTGGTTCCCGGCCAAACGGCGACGGTGCTGCAGTTGCCGGCCGCGCCGCATGATCAAGGCGGCAGCAAGCAGGAGCAACCTGCGCAAGCGCGCGATCCCATGCTCACCACCTAGCGATCGCGGGTTTGACAACGAACGGGAGCTCGGGCGGCGGAGCATTAGTCCTGCCGCCCGAACCATATCGGCAAGCATAGGAAGGATGCGAAACGTCGCGATCGAAATGCGGCGACCGCGATCTTGTTGGCCAAATCCTTGAATCCTATTGTGCATGACTGAGCACTTTCGAAAACGCTGCCGGCTGCGCTAATGTTACAGATGGCGCCCGCAGCGTTTAGTGTGTAGCGGATGCATTCACGGCAATTCGGGAAGCCGAAACCGTCGGGGGAACGGATGAGTGGCATCGATCGCAGGTCTTTATCGCTACTGGGTCTGGCGGCGATGCTGTCGCCCGCCTCCGCAATCGCTGCGGATTACCCGACCCGTCCGATTCATTTGATCGTCGGCTTCACGCCGGGAGCCTCCTCGGACATCGTCGCCCGTCTCTTCGCCAAGGGCGCCGGCGCGATCGTCGGGCAGGAGATGGTGGTCGAGAACAAGACCGGCGCCGGATCCAGCATTGCCGCTGGCTACGTCGCCCACGCCAGCAATGACGGCTACACGCTCTTGGTCCCGGCGCTATCGACGCTCACCTACTCGATCGTTCATCCGGAGCTGCCATTGGACATCGTCAAGGATTTTGTGCCGGTTGCGCTCCTTGCCAGCGGCCCGTTGGTCATGGCGGTCGATCCGAAACTCGGCGTGAACAGCGTCAAGGAGTTTACCGCACTCGCCAAGTCCAAGCCGGGCCAAATCCTGTTCGGCTCGGTCGGGCCGGGCAGCCTGCCCGGTCTTTGCGGCCAGCTCTACGCGCAGCGCGCCGGCATCAAGCTCGTCGAAGTGCCATATCCCGGCAGCCCGCAAATCACGACCGACCTGATCGGCAGCCGCATCATGATGAGCTTTCAGATCACGTCTGCGATTATCGGTCAGATCAGAGCCGGTCAGATCAAGGCGTTGGCTGTGGCGACCGCAAAGCGATCCGAACTCATACCGGATGTGCCGACCATGGCGGAAGCGGGCATTGCGGACTTTGACACGCCGCTCTGGTTTGGCCTGTTGGCGCCCGCGGGCACGGCGCGTCCCGTGGTTGACAAGCTTGCCGCAGCGGCAAAAAAGGCGATGCATGCGCCGGATGCCGTAGACCTGTTGAGCAAGAACGGATTCGCGCCGGAAGATATGGGGCCCGATCAGTTCGCCGCGTTCATCAAGAGCGAAGAGACGCGCTGGTCCAAAGTCGTGAGCGCCGCCAATCTGAAGGAGTGACGCGCCGTTCGCTTGATGCCCGGCTTGCGTCCAAATTCAACCGCGTGCTCGCCGTCATCATGAACGATCTGGCGCGCTCGGAGAGATTCGAACTCCCGACCCCCAGATTCGAAGTCTGGTGCTCTATCCAGCTGAGCTACGAGCGCAAAAAAGGAAAGGCGGGGCGCACAATAGCGAGTTCCCGGCAAAAGTCACCGGCTGGACCGGTTCAGCACTTGCGCGGCCAATTTACGCGACACCGACGGTGATGCCGCGGCCGCAAAGTTCCATGACAAAATCGCGCCATGTCAGGACAGCGCAGGCGGTATTCGGTAAGCGAGGCGGAACGGCTGCCAGCGCGGGTCGGTTGACTCCCTAGTCCGACTTCGGACGACGGAGGCCCAAATGTCTGACTATGACTATCGCAATCCGGAAGACCCGTTCCAGCGCGATACCGCGTACGATCCCAATGTGCGGACCGGCAACTCGGCCTGGGGCTGGGTCGCGGCCGCGGTCTTTGTGGCAATCGTCCTGGCGGTTGTGTTCGGCATGGGCCACCAGCCCGGCCAGAACGGAACCAATACCGCAATGAACCAATCGAAGCCGCCGGCAACCACGATGGCGCCGCCGGCAACGACCAATCCGACGACCAGTCCTTCGCCGGCAACTCCTTCGCCGGCAACGCCGGCGCCCGCTAATCCCGCGCCGCCGGTCACCCCGGCGCCAAGCAACGGCGCGCAACATTAACGGCAGAGGATCCGAATTGAAGCCCCGGCGCTCGCGCCGGGGCTTTTTTACGCGCGGCCTTTTACGTGGCAGCGGCGCGCAATTTGGAACTCGGAGATCCCCGGTTGAATGCCCGGCCTCCTGGCTCACTCACTCGAACGCCGGATCGATCGGCACGCGATAGCCATTCGCCAGCCGATTGGTCTCGTTGGCCATGCCGACGACGCCCATCAATTCGCCGAACATCGCTTCGGTCATTCCGGCTTTGCGCGCCGCCGCCGTGTGGCTGGCGATGCAATAATCGCAACCATTGCTGACGCTGACCGCGACATAGATCATCTCCTTGATCAGCGGATCGAGCGCGCCCGGCGCCATGACCGCCTTGATGCTCGCCCAAGTGCGCTGGAGCAGCGCCGGATCGTGCGCCAGGTACTTCCAGAAATTGTTGACGTCTTCGACCTGCCGCGTGCGCTTGATATCGTCGAACACGGCGCGGACCTCCGGCTTCGCGTTGCGGTATTCGATCGGCGTTCGCGGCATTGGTTTTCTCCTGGCCCGGTTGGACGCCGATTGTCGCAAGCGCGATGAGCGGGCACAATCGGCGCAGCCAAGTGAAGGCGGCAACGAGCGGGAGCGGGACATGCCAAGGACGCCGGACTATTTCGCCGGGAAGACCATCCTCATCACCGGCGCGGCGAGCGGCATCGGCCGCGCCACCGCACTGATCTTTGCCCGCGAAGGCGCCAACGTCGTCTGCGCCGACATCAACGAGCAAGGCGCGCGCGATACCGCAGCCGCCGTCAACACGGCCGGCAGCCAGGCGCTGGCGGTGAGAGCGGACGTCACCTCCCGCGCGCAAGTCGACGACATGGCCGCGCGCGCGGTGGCCGCGTTCGGCGCCGTGCACTTTCTCTTCAACTCGGCCGGCGCGGCGATCCGGCGCGCCAAATTCCTCGAGATCGACGACGCGCTTCTGGAGAAGACCTTCGCGCTCAACGTCAACGGCACGCTTTACGCCATGCAGGCGGTGCTGCCGCATATGCTCAAGAACAAGCACGGCGTCATCGTCAATATGGCGAGCATGGCGCATCGGCGCGGCGGTCCTGGCACCTCGATTCACTACGCCGCGGCCAAGGGCGCAGTGGTGTCGATGACCATGGGCGTCGCCCGCGAATTCGCCACGCAGGGCATCCGCGCGCTGTCGATCTCGCCCGGACCGATCCAGACGCCGTTTCAGGCGGCGGCGCAGTCTTCGCCCGAACTGATCCAGCGCTTCCTCGAAGACGTGCCGATGAAGCGCTTCGGCGAGCCCGAGGAGATCGGCGAACTGGTCCTGTTCATGTGCTCCGACGCCTGCTCGTTCATGACCGCCGACACCGTCTATGTGAACGGCGGGGGCGGCTGGCGGTGACCAAGTCATTTCCGCCTCCAGTTCACCAGGAAAACGCCAAGGACGCAGACCGCCATGCCGATCAGCGCCAGCGGCGCCAGGCGCTCATCGAACAGCGCCCACGCCATTAGCGCGGTGACCGGCGGCGTCAGATAAAAAAGACTCACCACGCGGGTCGCCGCGGCGCGGCGGATCAGAAAATAAAGGAGCCAGACCGCGCCGAACGACAGAACCAGAACCAGCCAGCCGAGCGCGAAGACAAATTGCGGCGTCCACTCCACCGCGCGGGTTTCCCACGCAAGCGCGCCGAAGCCGAACAACAATCCCGCGGCCGCATATTGCAGCCCGAGCGCCGGCCGCCAGTCGATGCCGCCGCCGAAGCGCTTCTGATAGAGCGTGCCGACAGTGATGCCGAATAAAGCCACCGCGCCGGCGAACCAGGCGAAGGCGCTGGCGCCGCCGGTGGTCGCCTTGTCGCGCACGATCAGATAAACCCCGAGCACGCCGAGCGCGAGCCCGACCCATTGCCTAAGGTGCACGCGCTCGCCGAGCCAGCGATTGGCGATGGTCGAGGTCAGCGCCGGCTGCAGGCTCACCACCAGCGCGATCATTCCGGCGGACAGCCCATGCTCGATCGCGACGAACACGCCGCCGAGATAGAGCCCGTGCACCAGAAGCCCGGCCACCACGCTGTGCCCGGCGTCGCGCGCGCTCGGCCAGCGCGGCCGGGTGAGCGCCATGACCGCGCCGAGCAGCACGACGACCGTGCCCATGCGCAAAGCCAAAAACGTCAGCGGCTCGGCATAGCCGAGCCCGAGCTTGGCGCCGATAAAGCCCGAGGCCCACAGCAGCACGAAAACCGCGGGCGCCGCGAATACGGCGAAGTCTTCCAACGTGCGCGGCATGTGTTGCCTTAGCGGGTGAGCGAGGTTGATGGTTTCCGCTCATTCCCGCGAAAGCGGGAATCCAGTCCGGGTCCCCGCCTGCGGGGCGCCCCATCGCGTGAGCGCGATGGGGACCCCACGCGGGGACGAGCGGACGAACGTGCCTCTTACCCCCCGCGCTCCTCCACCATTTCGACGCGGTCGCGGGTGCGCGACACGCCATGCGGCCAGGCGGCGTCGAAATCGGCGACCAGCATCTTGAAGCCATCGGAGGCGAGCGCCGCGTCAAGCCGCGTCATGTCGGCGAACTGATAGGCGGCGTAATGCACGCCGGCCTCGTGCGCGCTCCAGAACCGCCAGCACTTCTCGGCTTTGAATTCGGCGAGCGCAATCGGCAGGTGGTGCTCCGAATACCAGCGATCGAATCGTTGCCGCAGCGGCGGCTCGACGATGGAACGCACGACGAAATAGGCTTTGGGCATGGCGTGATTTCCTTATCATCACTCCCTCTCCACGTTGGGGAGAGGGTCGGGGTGAGGGGGACCCGCCGCAGAGAGACTTCCTTAAGCCGAAACCCCTCACCCCATCCCTCTCCCAATGGGAGAGGGAGCCTCGCGCTGCA
>JBQCCX010000319.1:0-30715 GCA_051961815.1 Xanthobacteraceae bacterium | reverse complement strand
AGCACCAGCCGTTTGCCCTGCGCCTGTAAGGCAAAGCAGGCCGGCCCTTTCTTGCCGACCCCGGAAATAATCCGCAGCAGTGCCCGATCCCGATCCATGATCGTTTCAAACCCATTCGCCGGGCGTTTGCCAGCCAAGATTGACAAGCCTGGCGAGCCCCCCTAATCAACCGCGCAGCTTAGGAACTGTGCCATGAAAGTCCGTAATTCACTGAAATCGCTGCGCGGCCGCCATCGCGACAATCGCATCGTGCGGCGCAAAGGCCGCGTCTATGTGATCAACAAGACGCAGCGCCGGTTCAAGGCCCGACAAGGCTGATATCCGGCTGCTAGTCCGCCTGCCAAGGCGGCCCATAGTCCCGCGGCCCCATCCTGCATCACCGATTTCGCCGCTGGTCCGTCCGGCCGGCGGGCGCTCTATCGCTGTTTTCCCGCTTGCCGCGCGGCTGCGGGAGAATAGATTGAGTGGGATGAGCCCACGATTCCCGGTCCTGGTTTTGGCCGCCGCATTAACGACCGTTTTGCTGCTTGGTTCGTCCGCTTCGGCACAGAGCCCGCGCGATCCGGCCACCGCTCCCAACGCGCCGCAGTCTGGCCGCGGCGCCGCGGCCCTCAATCTTGATACACTATTCGGGGCGCTCAAGATCGCTCCCGATGAAGCGAGCGCCAAGGCCATCGAGGATCGCATCTGGGCGATCTGGATGTCGTCCGACAGCGACACCTGCACGCTGCTGATGAGCCGGGTCAAAGACGCGACCGAGGACAAAGATTACGACCTCGCGATCAAGCTTCTCGATGCGATCGTCACCATCAAGCCCGCTTATGTAGAGGCCTGGAATCGCCGGGCGACGCTGCACTATCTCAAGCACGAATATGGCCGGGCGCTCGCCGATATTCGTGAAGTGCTGGCGCGCGAACCGCGCCACTTCGGCGCGCTCGCCGGCCTTGGCCTGATCCTGCAAGACATCGGCGACGACAAGCACGCGCTGCAAGCCTATCAGGCGGCGCTGGCGATCGACCCACACCTGCGCAACGTGCCTGACACGGTCAAAACCCTGCGCGAAAAAGTCGAGGGCCGGGATATTTGATCAAGCTCGTTTTGTGACGGCATGTTTCTGCATGCCGTGCCGCGCCTTTACCCTCACCATTCGTCTTCACAATAGCGGTTCGACGCAATGAGCATCGACGACGACAAACGCATCATCCGCGAGCTCGTGGAAAATTGGGCGGTGTGGCGCGACGCGCGGCTATGGGACCGTTTCCGCACCGTCTGGCACACCGACGGCCGCATGATGGCGACGTGGTTTCAGGGCACGTTCGAGGAGTTCATCGCCGCCAACGAGCAGGGCTGGGCGCGAGGCGTGCGCATCCTGCACTTTCTCGGCGGCAGCGCCATCGACATTGCCGGCGCGCGTGCGATCGCGCAAACCAAAATGACCATTGCGCAGCGCGCACCGGTCGACGGCGTCGTTTGCGATGTGGTGTGCACCGGACGCTTCTACGATTTCTTCGAAAATCGCGGCGGCCGCTGGGGATTGGTGCTGCGCCGGCTCGCCTACGAAAGAGATCGCCTCGATCCTGTAGACCCGTCGGCCAAACTGGCGCTCGACCAGGATCTGCTCAAGCGTTTCCCGGAAGGTTATCGCCATCTCGCTTATCTGCAGAGCAAGATCGGCTACAAAGTGAAGACCGACATGCCCGGTCTCGAAGGGCCTGACCTCGACGCGCTCTACGCGCAAGGCGCGCGCTGGCTCAAGGGCGAGGCGCTGTAAGATTCAAAACCCCCCTCCCGCCCACGCGCGTAGCGCGTGGTGGGGAGGGGCGTAGGCGGCCTTCGGCCGCCGTACTTGGTTTAACAGTGCCGATGCGAAGCATCGGTTGGTGGTGGGGGGATTTTATTTGTTAACCGCCCCCACCCTGGCTCATATCGCTGACGCGATATTCGCCTTCCCTCCCCACCGCTGCGCGGGGGGAAGGGAAAAGAACTCGTTGCATGCGCGGGTCTGCGAGAGACATTGAACGATGGAAACGCTTCTCGTCATCGCCGTTGTTCTCGCGCTCGCGGCGCTCGCCACCGCAATCGGCTCATGGCTGATCGGGCGCGCGCATCCGCCGCGCGGACGCTTTGTCAAAGCTCGGCGTTTAGGCCAGCACGTGGTTGAGATCGGCGAAGCGCAAGCCGATGCACTGCCGATCGTTCTCGTTCATGGCGCCGGCTGCAACCTCGAAGACATGCGGCTCGATTTGGGCGAACGCCTGGCCACACACCATCGCATCATCCTCATCGACCGGCCGGGTCTGGGCTGGAGCAAACGCCGCGGCCGCGACGGCAGCTCGCCGCAATATCAGGCGGCGATCCTGCGCGAGGTGCTGGATGCGCTGCGGATCGATCGCGCGATCATCGTCGGCCATTCCTGGGGCGGCGCCGTGGCCGCAAGTTTTGCGCTCGACCATCCGGATCGCACCGCGGCGCTAGCGTTGCTGGCCTCACCGCTCTATCCGCACCCGCATCCGACGACGACAATGTATGCGCTGTTCGCGACGCCGGTTTTGGGCTGGATCTACGCGCGAACCCTGTCGCTGCCGATCGGCTATTTGTTCCTCGGCCCGGCCCTGTGGTCCGCCTTCCTGCCGCAATTTCCGCCGCGCGATTATCTCAAGCGCTCGGCGGCGCGCCTGCTGCTGCGGCCCGCGAGTTTTCTCTCCAATTCTCGCGACATGGCCGATCTGAAAAAAAACCTCGAGCCGCAGCCGGCGCGTTATCGGACGCTTTCGATGCCAACGCTCGTGATGAGCGGCAGCTCGGATTTCGTCGTGGCGCCGCGACTGCATGCCGTGCCTTTTGCCGCGGCGGTGCCGCATGCGCGGCTCGTGATGCTTCCCGGCATCGGCCATATGCTGCATCACACGGCGGCAGATCGGGTGCTTGCGGAGATCGAGGGACTTGCGGCAATGATGGCGGGGCCTCAAAGCCCCGCCTTGGGCTCACCCCGATAGTCCGCATGCCCGCCTACATTCAAGCCCGCAACGTCAAGCTGACCTTTCGGCCGCCGAACCGCGCGGCGGTGTCCGCTCTCGATGCCTTCGATATGGACGTCGAGGAGGGCGAGTTCCTGTCGATCGTCGGTCCGTCCGGCTGCGGCAAAAGCACGTTCCTCAACGTTCTGCTCGGGCTGCTCAAGCCGGATTCCGGCGATGTGCTCATCCGCGGCAAAAAGATCGCCGGGCCAGGGAGCGACCGCGCCATGGTGTTCCAGGAATTCGGGCTGCTGCCGTGGCGGACGGTACAACACAATATCGAGCTCGGCCTCGAACTAAAGCGCACCGCGGCGGCCAAGCGTCATACCGTTGCCGAGCGGCTGATCGCGCTGGTCGGGCTTGGCGGCTTTGAAGGCCATTATCCGCACGAATTATCGGGCGGCATGAAGCAGCGCGTCGGCCTGGCGCGCGCGCTCGCCACCGATCCCGACGTGCTGTTGATGGACGAGCCGTTCGCCGCGCTCGATGCGCAAACCCGCGACCTGATGCAGGTCGAGCTCCTTCGCATTTGGCGCGAGGCGCGCAAGACCGTGCTGTTCGTGACGCACCAGATCGACGAAGCGATTTATTTGTCCGATCGCGTGCTGGTCATGAGCAAACGCCCGGGCCGGACCAAGAAAATTTTCAAGGTCAAGCTGCCGCGCCCGCGCGACTACGAGATGCGGGTCGCGCCGGAATTCAACGACCTCAAGCTTGAAATCTGGAATACGCTGAAAGACGAAATCGCGGTCTAGACGATGACAACGCAAAGCTTGACGGCGGAATCTGTGGCCGCGGGGCAGAGCGCCGCTTTCATGCAGCGCCACCGCGGCGTTTTGTTGGGCGTGCTTGCGGTGGTGTCGTTCTTCGTAGTCTGGCAGGCGATTTTTCTCGTCGTTCCACTTAACCCGCTGTTTTTCACGACGCCGGAACAGATCGCGGTCGGTTTTATCGATTTGGTCGAAAGCGGCGATCTGTTTCACGATCTCGCGGTCAGCGCCGTGCCGTTTGGGTTCGGGCTGGCCATGGCGGTGATCGTCGGCGTGCCGCTCGGCATCCTGATGGGCTGGCGGGCGCGGGTCGGCTATGCGCTCGATCCGCTGATGACGGTGTTTTATGCGAGCCCGCTGGCAGCGCTGGCGCCGCTCCTGGTGATTTTCTTCGGGGTCGGCATTTCGGGAAAGACGATCATCGTCTTTTCGCTTGCCGTGTTTCCGTTCATCTTCAACGTTGCCTCCGGCGTGCGCGCCGTCGACCGGCTCCTGATCAATGTGGTGCGTTCGCTCGGCGGCCGCGAACGCGACATCTATGTTAAGATCCTTTTTCCCAGCGTACTGCCCTATATCGTTGCCGGCGCGCGCATCGCGGTCGGCCGTGCCTTGATCGGGGTGCTGGTCGGCGAGTTCTTCGCCGCCTCGGAAGGGATCGGCTACGCCATTTCGCGGTTCGGCGACATCTTTGCCATTGACCGCATGTTCGCCTGCATCCTCACCGTCATGGTCATTGCCGTGGTGCTGACCGAAGGCATCCGCTTCGCGGAACGCGCCGCCTTCCCTTGGCGCGCCGGCCAATAGTGGGGACAGACATGGCCGACAGCCCAGCACTTGATCTGGAATTCAACGCGGGTCCCAAGCGATTACTGACGCCCGCGCTCCGCCAGCGCATCGAATCGCTCGCGTTCGGAACTGCCACTATCGCGCTCGTGCTGGTGATCTGGGAATTGCTGCCGCGGATCCTGCCGCTGCAGGCGGGCACTAGATTATTCCTGGCGGTGCCGAGCCGGATTTTCGCCACGCTGTGGCAGATGTTCGCCACCGGCACGATCTGGGCGCCGCTCGGGGTGAGCGCCAGCGCCTTCGCGATCGGGCTTGCTTTGGCGATTTTGGTCGGCCTGCCGCTCGGCATTCTGCTCGGCCGGTCGGCGACGCTGAACGCGATGTTCGATCCCTTCGTCACTGCGTTCAATGCGACGCCGCGGCTGGTTTTTCTTCCGTTATTGATGCTGTGGCTTGGCATTGGCTTGTGGTCGAAAGTCGCCGTCGTCTTCCTCGGCGCGCTGTTTCCGCTTTTGATCAATACGCACGAGGGTGTGCGCAATGCCGATAAGCTTTTGATCAATGTGGTCCGCTCGTTCGGCGCTTCAGGCTTCGATGTCGCGCGGCTCGTCGTCATCCCGAATGCGTTGCCGTTCATTGTCGTCGGGCTGCGGCTCGCCATCGGCCGCGCCATTCTCGGGGTCGTGGTGGCGGAGTTCTTCGGCGCCCAGGACGGCCTCGGCGTCGTCATGGTCCGCGCCGCGAGCAGCTTCAAGATCGATGTCGTGTTTGCCGGACTGATCGTATTTGCGGCGCTGTCGCTGGTGATGACCGGCCTGGTCAAGATCATCGAGAACCGCATGAGCCGCTGGCGCCCGCAACGTGCGGAGAACGAGTGAGCATTGAGCTAGCCGCTCGTCTCCGCGAAAGCGGGGACCCAGTACACCTTAAACTTCGCAATTCGACGAAGGCTGGATTCCCGCCTTCGCGGGAATGAGCGGGAAGATACGGCTCAATTCGATTTTGCCGGTGGAGCGATTGCTGCCGGCACGTAGTTCATTTCCTTCAGCGTCGACTCAAGCAGCGAGCGCGCCATAAACTGCTCCGGATCCGGCAGCGGCTTCTCAGCCGGCCACTGCCGCGCGGCAATCATGGTGAGGCGGCGCGAGTCCAGGATTTCGCGGAACAGGTCGGGCGGTACCTCGGCGCCAAAGGAATCGTGCAGCTGATCCCAGATCAAACCGGCTTCCTCGTCCGATTTGATGCTGCCGATATGGTGCTCCATCACTTTGATCGAGCCCTCTTTGTTGGTGCGGAAATACATCACCGCCTTGGCGATCGCGCGGATGATCTTCTTGGCGGTGTCGGGATGCTGCTCGACCAGGCTCTGCATGCACCAGACGGTGCCGCCGGCGCGCGGAATATAATCGCCGGTGCGCAGCAGAATTTTCAGTCCGGCTGCTGCGGCAACCACGGCGTGGGGAACCGAGAGCGAAGCCGCCTGAATGTCGTTGTTGACCATGGCGGCAATGCGTTCGGGTTCGCCTTGAAACGAGATCACCTTGTAATCCCGCCCGGCATCCATCTGAAAGACGCGGTGCAGCACGGCCTGCGCTTCGTCATAATCGGCGCCGCCGGGACGACCCAAGCCCAGCGTCTTGCCTTTGAGATCGTCCGGCTTGCCGATGTCCTGTCGGGTCGTCACCGTCCATTGCGATTTGAGCGATTCACCGACGATGTACATGATCTTTGCGCCGCTGAGCGCCGCTTGCGCGCCGCCGGAAGGAATCGGCGCGCAGTCGAGATTGCCGGAAATGACCGCGGACACGATGGAACTCGCCGGCAGTTCGATCAAGGTCGCATCAAGACCCTCGGCTTTGAAGAAATTTTCGTCGAGCGCCACATAGGTCGGAATGTGGAAACCGTCGCCGCCGACAACTTTCCCCATCGTCAACTTGGTTTGGGCGCTGGCGGTGCTCACCGGTGCCACGGTCATAGCAACGCCAAGTGCGACAGCTGCCGCAGACGTGAATACGAAGGCTGGCACCCGCATGAGTTTCTCCTGACTGTGTCGATCCTGATGAGTTTCGCAACGGAACGGGCAGCTTAGCACAGGATGGGATTTGATTGCGCAGGCTGGACGACGTCCATTCCGCCGCATTGCGATCAGCGATGCCCTTGCTTATGCCCGTAGCCTTGCGACAATGAGACCGAAGCGAGGCCATGATGAGCTGCTGCGACGAAAACACTGCCCGCCCGCCCAGCACCGACTTCTCGCGGCGCGCCTTGCTCAAGGGGGCGAGCGTTGCAGCGGGTGCGCTTCCCGCGGCGCGTGCCGGCGGAGCGAAGGCGCAAGGCCGGTCGATCAAGCTTGCTTATTGCAGCCAGCTCTTGTGCGGCGTGCCATACGAAGTCGCGCGCACCGACGGCTATTTCAAGAATCATGGCCTCGACGTACAGCTTGTTTATACCCGCGGCGGCAATGCAGCGATGCAAGCGCTGATCGGCGGCGCGGTCGACTACGCTGCAACGGCTCTGGATGTGGCGCTGCAGGCCTATGTCAATGTCCACGCCGATATCCGCCGCTTCGCGGTGACCGGGCGGTTGCCGCAGTTAGCCGTGGTCACGTCGCCCAAAGCGGCAAGCCAGATCCAATCGATCAAGGACCTTGAGGGAAAAACCGTCGGCGTTTCGGCGCTCGGCAATGCCGATCATTCATTGACAATCTATCTTCTCAAAGAAGCCGGCGCCGATCCTGCGAAAGTGCAATTTGCCACCATGGGCGTGAACCTTTTCGAAGCTCTGCGCCAAGGTCAGATCGATGCCGGCGTCGTGCAGGAGCCGGCGCTGACATTGTTGCGCCGCGCCGGCGCGCACGTGCTTGTAAACGCCATGGATCTCGACGACGCCAAGCGCTATCTCGGCGGCGCTTATGAATTCATGGGTGTCGCGGTGCGCGGCAAGGACGTCGGGCAGCGCCGGCCGGAAATGGTGGCGCTGACCGCGGCGTTGGCGGATTCGCTCAAAGCGCTGCGCGCGATGAGCGGAGCGCAGCTGACCGCCGCGCTGCCGAAAGAAATGACCACCGGGCTCGATCTCAAGGAGCTCGGCGATATTCTCGAGCATCGCCGCGACGCTTTGTATCCCGAGACAGTGACGATCGATGTCGATGCCGGCAAACGGGTCGAGCAGAGCCTGATCGCCGGCGGATTGATCAAGCCTGGCACGGATATCGCCGGCATTTACGATACCTCGATTGCCGGAGGCTGACGCTGCGCGTTCGCGATCTGACGATCTCGTACGGCGGGGAACCGGTTCTTGAGGGAGCAAGCCTCGCCGTCGAGGACGGCCGCTTCGTCAGCCTGGTGGGGCCGTCGGGTTCGGGCAAATCAAGCTTGCTGCGCGCCGCGATCGGTCTACAGCAGCCGATTTCGGGGAGCGTCGAGACCGGCCTGCCGCGCTCGCAAGTCGGCATCCTGTTCCAGGACGATGCGCTGTTGCCGTGGAAGACCGCGCGCGACAATGTCGCCCTGGGTCTGATCTTGAACGGTGTCGATCGCAACAGGGCGCGCGCCGAGGCCGAGACTTGGCTGGCGCGGCTCGACCTTGCCGGATTCGGCGATCGGTTTCCGCGGCACTTGAGCGGCGGCCAGCGCAAGCGCGTGGCGCTCGCGCAAGTGCTGGCCTTAAAACCGAGACTGATCCTGATGGACGAGCCGTTCGCTTCGCTCGACGCCATCGTGCGCGCCCGTGTCGTCAAGGACCTCGTGGCGCTGGTCGAACGCGAGCAGATCGGCGTCCTTCTGGTCACCCACGACCTCGAAGAGGCGCTCAGCCTGTCCGACGAGGTCTATCTCTTGTCACAGGGACCGCGCGCACACATCACCCAGCATTACATGGTGCCGATCCCGCGGCCGCGCGATCCGGTGGGTTCGCGCATGCATCCGGCCTTCGCGCCGCTCCACGAAAAAATCTGGGCGGATCTGTCGCGCGAGGTGGATCAACGGGCGGAGGCGGCCTGATGGCTGGCGCCTCGCACTTTGCTTGGGCTCGCCAGGCTGCCGCCTTGGTGGTGCTGCTCGCGCTGTGGGAGGCGGCGGGCCGCGCCGGCATGCTCAATCCGCTTTATCTGCCGGCTCCGAGCCAGATCGGCGCGGCGCTCTACGACTTGTTCTCCGACGGCCGGATCTGGCCGCATCTTGAAGCCACCTTTACCGCCGCGCTTGGCGGTCTCGTACTCGGCATTGCGGTCGGCGTCGTGCTTGGGGTGGCCGCGGCACTGGCGCCCATCGTCGCCGAGCTGCTCGAGCCGGTGATGACGCTGCTCAATGCCGTGCCGCGCGTCATCCTGGCGCCGTTGTTCGTGATCTGGCTCGGCATCGGGCTCGCCTCCAAGATCGCGCTGTCGTTCATTCTGGTGGCGGTGCTGATCTTCTTCACCGTCTATACCGGCATCCGGCAAGTCGATCGAAGAATGGTTGAGCGCGTCGTCACCCTTGGTGGCGATCGCTGGGCTCTGGTGCGCCACGTTTACCTGCCGTCGGTCACCGCCTGGATTTTGAGCAATCTGAAAATTGCCGTCGGTTTTGCTTTCACCGGCGCGCTGGTGGGCGAGTTCGTGGCCGCGACGCACGGCCTTGGCTATCTCTTGTCGTTTGCGCAAAGCACCTACAATGCCGCGCTGATGTTTGCGCTGATTGTCCTGATCCTGATCGTGGTGCTGCTCATTTTTGGTATTGCCGGACGGCTGGAGAAATTTTTGCTGCGCTGGCAATGAGCGCGGACGCTACTCGCCACCGCCGTCGGCTATATAGGCGATGCGCATGAAGTTGGTCGCGCCCGGCGTGCCGAGCGGCAGGCCGGCGACGATGATGACGCGCTGTCCCGGCGCGGCAAAGCGCTCCCTGAACGCAATGCGGCAGGCGCGCTCCACCATGTCGTTCTGATCGCGCGCGTCCTCGTCGATCACGCAATGAATGCCCCAGACCATTGACAGCTTGCGGCCCGCCGCGTCGGCCGGCGAAATAGCGACGATCGGGCATTTCGGCCGTTCGCGCGACACCCGCAAACCGGTCGAACCGGAGCGGGTCCAGCAGACAATCGCAGAGAGATCGAGCGTTTCGGCCACCTGCCGCGCAGCGGCGGCAATGGCATCGGCGCCGGTTCGCTCAGGCTCAGTGTGCAGCACATGCAGCGATGGCAAATAGGCGCCGTCGTCCTCGACCTCTTCGGCGATGCGGTTCATGGTTGCGACCGCCTCTACCGGGTATTGTCCCGAAGCCGATTCCGCCGACAGCATGATCGCATCGGCGCCGTCGAAGATAGCGGTGGCGACGTCGGAAACCTCGGCCCGCGTCGGCACCGGGCTTGAGATCATCGATTCCAGCATCTGGGTCGCGACCACGACCGGCTTGCCGGCGCGCCGGCAAGCGCGCGTCATTTCCTTCTGCACGCCAGGCACCCGCTCCAGCGGCATTTCGACGCCAAGATCGCCGCGGGCCACCATCAGCGCATCGGCCATTTCGAGAATGTCGCCTAGCTTGGCTACCGCTTGCGGTTTCTCGATCTTGGCCATCACCGCAGCGCGGCCGCGCGTGAGCTTTTTTGCTTCGGCGATATCCTCGGGACGTTGAATGAACGACAGGGCGATCCAGTCGACGCCGGCATCGAGCGCGGCTTCGAGATCGGCGACATCTTTCGGCGCCAGCGCCGCGAGCGGCACCACCGTGTCCGGCAGGCTAACGCCCTTGCGGTTCGAAACTTTGCCGCCGATCTCGACCCGCGCGACGATCCGCTCGGGACTTACCGCGGTGGCTTTGAGCCGCAGCTTGCCGTCGTCGATCAAAAGCGCATCGCCTTCTTTGATCGCGGCGAAGATTTCCGGATGCGGAAGCTGCACGCGAGACGCATCGCCAGGCGCGGCACTGGCGTCGAGCGTGAAATCCTGTCCGCTGTCGATTTCGGCCGCGCCGTCCTTGAACGTCCCGACCCGCAGTTTCGGACCTTGCAGATCGACCAGGATACCGATCGGCCGGCCGTGCTCGCTTTCGACAGCACGGATCGTGGTGACCAGTTCGCGCATGCGGTCGGGATTGGTGTGGCTCATATTGATCCGGAACACATCGGCGCCAGCCGCGAACAGACGGCTGATCGTCACGCGATCCGAAGAAGCCGGTCCGAGCGTGGCAACGACCTTGGTGCGGCGTTGCCGCCTCATTGCGTCCGTGCTCCCGCAGGCGGGGCGCCGGGCGCTGAGCCGGCGCGGCCAGGCGGCAGTGCAATCGCGGGTGTTCCGATCCCGGGCGAAACTGTGCCCGGTGGACCGAGTGAACCTCCGCCGAGAGGATTACTGCTCAGCGGCCCGGGGCTTTGCTTCGGCTGCTCGCTCGATTCCGTCAATTGCACGGTCCAGGCCCGCTGCTCACCGGTGTCCACTTCGAAGAACCCGCTACGATCATAACCGCGCGCCAGGCAGTCGCCGATGCCGCGGATCGTGAATTCCTTGTCGCGGGTGCACATGTAAGCTTGGCCCATCCATTCACCGCCACGATCGTAGTCGATGGCGTAGACATAATAAAAACGGGCGACGAGATTGCCTTTCAGCACAGTTTCGCAGCTCCGCGCCGGCAGGTTCCACCAGCCTTCGGTGGTCCAGCCATCGTTGTCCTTGTAACCGATGGCAATGCCGACCCGGCTCGCTGTGTTGTTGCACAGACGGAAATCGGCCGCCGCCGGTCCGGTGAATGAAATGGTGAGCGGAAGCGCGGCGATCACACTCGCCAGGAACGCTCCGCCTAACCTGTTTGCGACAATCGCTTGGCTCATCTCAGGCAGGTTCGTTTTCAATCGGCGGGGCTGTCAACAACGATGGCGCGGAAGTCCGTGACGTTGGTGAACGTCGGCCCCGGTACGAACAGGTCGCCGATGGCATTGAAAAACCCCGTGGAATCGTTGTCGGCGAGAAACGCGGCGGGATCGAGGCCGAGCCCTTTGGCCCGTTCCAGGGTGGTGTCGTCGATAAAAGCCCCGGCAGGGTCGTCCGGGCGGCCCCGGCCGCCGTCGGTTCCATCGGTATCGGCGGCCATCGCAGCGATGCCTTTGCTGCCGGAGAGGTGGGTGGCGAGCGCCAGCGCATATTCCTGGTTTGGGCCGCCGCGCCCGCCGCCTTTGAGCGTCACGGTCAGCTCACCGCCGGAGAGGATCGCGATGCGACGGCCCGCCGCAGCGTAGTCTCGCGCCAGCTTGGCGTGTTGGGCCGCGACCTCTCGCGCCTCCCCTTGGAGGCGGTCGCCGAGCACGACGCAGTCATAGCCTGCCTCCCGGGCGCGCCGCTCCGCGGCCGCCAGCGCATCGGCCGGCCGGGCCAGAATGCGATAGGCGCCGGCGGCGAAAATCGGCTCTCCCGGCTTGGGCGATTCGTTCTTCGGATCGACGAGCGCGTGCGTGACCGCCTGCGGCAAATCGAGCCGGTATTTGTCCACGATGGCGCGGGCATCGTTCAGCGTCGTCGGGTCCGGCACCGTCGGCCCGGAACCGATCACTGCGGGATCGTCGCCGGGCACATCGGAGATGGCCAGCGTCATGACGCGCGCCGGATGGGCGCGGCGGGCGAGCCGGCCGCCTTTGATGCGGGAGAGATGCTTCCGAACGCAATTGATCTCACCGATATTGGCGCCGCTGCGCAGTAACGCGCGCGTGGTCGCCTGCTTTTCTGCAAGCGTCACGCCTGGCGCCGGCGCGATCCAATTGGCCGAGGCGCCCCCGGAGAGCAGAACCAGGATGAGGTCCTCGGCGCCCGCCGCGTTGGCGAATGCCAGGGCCCGTTCAGTCCCGGCGATGCCCGCCTCGTCGGGCACCGGGTGTCCGGCTTCGACCATCGCGATGCGCTGGGTTGGCCGGCCGTAGCCATGCCGCGCCACGGCGACGCCGTCGAGGCGGCCTTGTCCGATCAGCGCCGGATAATGGCGTTCAGCCGTCTCGGTAAGCGAACCGGCGGCTTTGCCGGCGGCGAGCACGATTAGGCGTCCGCGCGCCGGCGCGTCCGGCAGATGCGGCGGCAGGCAGCGCGAGGGATGCGCGGTAGCGACGGCGGCCCGAAACAGGGATTCGAGAAAATCACTCGATTTGGTCGTCACCATCGCCTCAATGAAATTCACCCGGTGGGCATTTGAAAATCAGGCCGAGCGCAGCACCGTATGGAAAGATCCGTGACGCATCTCTATCTTTGTCCTTTCCATAGGTAGCTTGCGGAGGAGATTATGGCTATCGATCAAAATACCCGCACGGAACTCGAAGCCGCCGTCTACCGCCGCCTGGTCGAGCATTTGCGCGCGCGCACCGACGTGCAGAACATCGATATGATGAATCTGGCCGGCTTTTGCCGCAACTGTCTCTCCAACTGGATGAAGGATGCCGCCGACGCCAAAGGCATACCGATGAGCAAGGAGCAAAGCCGCGAGATCGTCTACGGCATGCCCTACGATGAATGGCGCGCCAAACACCAGAAGGACGCCTCGGCCGAACAGAAGGCCGCCTTCGAAAAAGCAAGCCAAAAGCACTGACATTCGCAGCGCGGTGCGATCCGCCTGTGCAGTGCTGTGGATGAGCGCCCTGGTCGCTTGACCGCAACGCGGACAGCTTCGAATGCTGATGGCGGATTGCGAGAATGCGCCACGGAGTGTTCCAATGGCTACTGCCGCCGCCGTCAAAGACGATCAACCCGCCCGCCGATTCGCCAAGGATCAGCTCAAAGCCTTTGTCGAGCGGGTCGAACGGCTCGAGGAAGAAAAAAAGGCGATCGCCGACGATATCCGCGACGTCTATGCCGAGGCCAAAGGCAACGGTTTTGACATCAAGACTTTGCGCGTTGTCGTCAGGTTGCGCAAACAGGACATCAACGAACGCAAGGAGCAGGAGGCGCTGCTCGAAACCTATATGCACGCGCTCGGCATGCTGGCTTAGGGAGTTCGTCTCCACCCGCGAGCATTGAGGGCGTGGGTTATTCGCATGCAACTCATGTCCTCGAAGATGACCTTCTTCTACAAGCGGATTTTCCCGGTCATCTGGTTCGGCTTGCTTGCAGTGTTTTTTCTCATCGCCTTGATCCAAGGCCTTGCTGCGCAATCGATTGCATTTTTGCCGTTTCTGATCGTGCCGGTGGTAATGGCGGTCATCGGCTACCAGTTCATGAAAAGGATGGCGTTCAATCTGGTCGATGAAGTGGTCGACCTCGGTGACGCGCTCCTCGTGCGTAGCGGCGGTCAAGAAGAACGCGTGGCACTCGCCGACATCAAAAACGTGAACTTCTTTCCCTATATGAGCCCGCCGCAGGTCACCTTGTCGCTGAGGCGCCCGAGCGTATTCGGCGACTCGATTGTGTTCTGTGCGCCACTCCGATTACTGCCGCTGTCGCGAAACCCGACCATCGAAAAACTGATCGACCGCATCGATGCGGCGCGGCAGAGAGGGTGAGGGCCGCAGCACCGATTACGTAGCCCGGTGACGCCTCCAAATGGCCTTTAGTCGCCGCGGGCGCGCAGATATTGCCCACCCGCGGCCAAGCGCCGATACCCAGCCAGTCCGCTGGTCGAGGCCAATCGAGCCTGCGTTCGCGGACGTGAAGTCGCACCTGATTTATTTCATCTTGCGAGGGGGTACGGAAGCGCTCACCATCCCCGTTGAAGTCAGCAACCAAAGCGCTGACTGATGTGCGGGAGGACACGATGTTTGTTGCCCGTATATTGGGATTCGTTCTTTGTGCAGCGTGTAGTTTTGCCGCCAGCGCTGTTTCCGCGCAAAATTATCCCGAACGCCCAGTCACCATGGTTGTGGGATTTCCACCGGGCGGCGTGGATGACGCGACGGCGCGCATTATTCAGGACGCGATGCAGAAAGCGTTGGGCCAGCCGATCGTGATTGAAAATATTGGCGGCGCCGGCGGCATGGTCGCAGCCGCCAAGGTCGCCCGCGCTGACCCCGATGGTTACACCATCCTGCTGCATCAGGACGCGCTCGCTGCCGGGATGACGCTTTATCCCGACCGCACTTTCGATGCGGAAAAGGATTTTGTTCCTATCGGCCTGATCAACACCACGGCGCTCACTCTGGCCGGGCGGCCAACATTGCCGCCTGACAACTTTGACGAGCTGTTGAAGTGGATGAAGGAGCCCGGCCAGGCCATCAAGGTCGGTCATCCCGGCGTGGGCTCGTTCGGTCATTTGGTCGAAGTTCTGATCTTCCAAGAGCTCGGGGTGAAGGTGACGCAGGTGCCCTATCGCGGCGCCGGTCCGGCGCTCGTCGATCTGTTGGCCGGGCAAATGGACTTAGGACCGATTTCCGCGGTGGTCGCTGGACCCCTGGTCAATACCGGCAAGCTCAAAGCCTACGCAATTATCGGCAAGCAACGATTCGCGGGACTTCCACAACTAACAACAATGACCGAACTCGGCTACCAGAGCCTTGATAATGATTTCTGGCACATGCTGTTGGCGCCGGCGAGGACGCCGCGGCCGATCGTGGACAAAATCAACAAGGCGCTGCGTGTCGCATTGACCGATGCCAGGGTTCGCAAAACTTTTGCCGAGGGCGGCATGGATCTATATCCGGACGACCAAGAGACGCCGGAGGCCGCAGCCGCCCTGCTCAAACACGACATCAAACTTTGGGGTGACGTCATTCGCACCAACCACATTGCGACCCAATAGATCAAAGCGTCTTCAGAACGATGACCGAAGCGGCTATTGTTGTCGGCAAGCGCGGATTACCGTCATCGCAAGCTTAAACGGCAAATCAGAACCTCGTCGGAGCAGCCGGCCATGACCATGCACCGTCCTATTCATGCTGATGCCAAAACGACGATTGAGACCGAGGTCTTGAGCTTACGTCAGCGCCTCGCCAAGGCGCACCGTATTCTCACCGCTGGCGGCATCTGGCCGCTCACCAAAGGGCATGTCAGCGCTCGTATTCCCAGCACCGACAAAGTGCTGATCCTCGGCCACATCCATTCGGAGGGACGTTCTCTCATCGACACCGACGTCGACGATCTCGTGACTGTTGACCTTGAAGGAAATTGGCTCGAAGGCCGCATCGAACCCGTCGACGAGCGCTTCTTGCACTTGGAAATCATGAAGGCGCGACCGGAGATCACGTCGGTGGTCCATGCACATCCGACCTATGCGACCGCATTCGGGATTGCCGGCGTCAACATCCTTCCAGTCGGAAATCGCGGCGCGATTTTTGCGCCCCAAGTGCCGATCCTCGATTTTGACCGTCAGATTGATACGCCGGAGCGTGGCCGCATGGTGCGTGACGCCATGGGCGATGGCATGGCGGTCGTACTTAAGAACCACGGTGTGGCCGTTTGCGGCGACTCGATCGAAAATGCCGTGATCGCCACCTTTTCGCTGGAAGAGACCGCGCAGCTTCATTGGATCGCGGCGCAAATCGGTCCGGTGCAGAAGATTTCGACCGGTGAAGTGCGTAGTGTGCTGACCGGCGCGCGTAAAGAGGAATTCTACAGCCACGTTTGGGGTCATTACGCGCGGCTGGATCCCTGGGAAGGCGGCGGCGCTTCCGGCGCGCGCGGGATATCCCGGCCGAATGTCCCGTCCTGATCGACGCAAGCGAGCGCAATGAATTGGTGGCGCTGAAATAGCACCGCATTGCCGTGAGTGACGTGCTGGCGCAGCTCGTGAGCGACGACGCAGCGGTTGTTGCCGTCCTCATTGCAACCAATTGCGCGCTGAATACTGTAGACACTTTTGGACAGCTTCCGTAGTCTCGGCCTGCCGACAAGGAGAACCCCCATGGTGACAATGACCGCAGAGCGGACCAAGCTCATCGTCGAGAGCGCCGAGGCCGTGCTCGGCCTGCATTGGTTCGTGGCCCGCGACTACACGGCCAAGGACGAGGGCCTCGAATTCGAGATCATCACGCCCGGCATCAAGACCAAGTTTGAATTGACCGATCCGCGCAGCCGCGATCACCATCTCGTCAGCTCGACCAATTATCAAAAGGCCTTCGAGCAGGGCCAGGCCGACATTTATCGCGCGTGCGAATGGGGTCAGATCCGGCGCACCTACGACAATCCCGATGGACCGATCGTCGCCCGTCGCCCCGCCATGGTCTATCAATCGATTTTCGTGCGCGGCGATTCACCGGTGAATGCCACGATCGCATTGGCCAACAAGAGCGTCGGCGTCCAGTTCCACCAAGGCTCGCACTACGCGACGCTGGCAATGCTCGAGGGCTTCATGCCGCGCAACGAGATCAAACTCGTGCATTCCGGCACGGTCGGCGAGCGCTACGAGGCGCTGATGAGCGGCGAGAGCGACGCGGCGACGCTGATGGAGCCATGGGTCACGCTGGCGCATAAGAACGGCTGCAAGGAGATTGTCGGTACGTTCTATCAGGGCACCGAAAATTCCAGCGCCAGCCTCGATCCAAAGATCTGGGACTCGGCAATGCGCGCCGTGAAAAAGGCAGTGAAGTTGATCAATGCCGATAAGCGCAAATATGTACACTACATGATCGAGGAGATAGCGCCGCAATACGCCAAGCAGCTGACGCCGGATGATTTCTATCTGCCGCGGCTGCGCTACGTGGACCCGGCGCCATATACCAAGGAAGAATTTGATCGAGCCTATAACTGGATGCTGACCTGGGATCTGGTCGGACCTAACGCGAACTACGAGAAGCTGGTTTGTAATCGCGTCGCCGCCTGATTTTTGTGGCCGGCGCCTCGATCGCAGGCGCCGGTTTTTTCATCCGGTCGCGCTCGATATCGCGGCCGGTATTCATGATATGGCGCTCGAGCAGGCTGCACGCTTTGGCAATGTCCTTGCGCTCGATGGCTTTAGCGATTTGCCGATGTTCGTCAGCCGCCTCGCGCAGGCGCTGGAGATTGCCCGCCCGCCGCGCATAACGCTCGATGTTGAGCTGCAAACGCTCGACGGTGCTGACAATGCGCGGCGATTCGGAACGGCTGTAGAGTGAGCGATGAAAATCCCAGTTCTTCAGCACCCACTGTGAGCCATAATCCCGGATGCGGCCGGATTCTTCGCACAATTTGCGCAGACGAGCGATATCTGCCTTGTCCATTTTTGGCGCCGCTTTGCGCAGCAGATAAGCTTCAAGAACCGCCCGCATCTCCACGGCTTCGAGGAGTTCCGGCAAGCTAAGGCCGGTGACGATGGTGCGATGATGGGCGATGTTTTGGACCAGTCCTTCAGCTTGTAGCTGACGTAGCGCTTCCCGGATCGGCACACGCGAGGTGCCAAAAAACGCTGCCAGTTCGACCTGATTGAGTTCTTCCTGATCGGCGAATTGTCCGTCATAGATCGCCGTCCGCAGCGCGGTGGCGAGATAATCGGTGATGGTCTTACGTTCGCGCAGCTGCGGATCCCATTGCAATCGAGCGAACTTGGCCGCGGTGATTGTCGTGTCGTGCTTCAGGTCGCGGCGCACCATCGCAATCTTGGTCCTGGATTTAAACTTTCGAGCGCATGGGTGACGCACAGTAGATTGCATCGGCCGGAAACTTCAAGGCGCTGCCCGGCGATCGCCGGGCATTTGACGTATCGATATGAGCGGAAGGATTTGGAGCGTCCCAAAACCCCATTCCGCGGGCCGCAAATCCCTGCTGTAATCGCCCCGCCGCAAGCGAAATGTCGGCTTGGTTTTGAGGCTGGGAAGCAATGCAACGACGCGAATTCTTGAAATTTTTCGGCGGCGCGATCGCATGGCCGGTGGGCGCCCGCGCACAACAGCGGGCGATGCCGGTCGTCGGCTTCATGAGCGGTCGGGCAACGAACGATTCCGCGCACCTCGTCGCCGCCTTCCGGCAAGGTCTGGCTGAAACAGGGTTTGTGGAAGGCCAAACCGTTGCGATCGAATTTCGGTGGGCGGAGGGCAATTACGATCGGTTGCCCGCGCTCGCCGCCGATCTCGTCGGCCGAAAGGTTGCCGTCATTGTCGGCGTCGGTGGCGATGTTTCGGCGGTCGCCGCTGCCCAGGCGACCAAGACGATCCCGGTCGTGTTTGGGATGGGAGGCGACCCGGTCAAGGCCGGTATGGTTGCGAGCTTCAATGAGCCCGGCGGCAATGCCACGGGATATACGCTTTGGACCAGCGAGATGGAATCGAAGCGCCTCGGCTTGCTGCGCGAACTCGTGCCGGGAGTCGGATTGATCGGCGTGCTCGTGAACCCGCAATTCCCGCCGACCGAGCAAGAATTGCAAGATCTCGAACCCGCGGCCAAAGCGGTCGGTCAACGGCTGTTCGTCGCGCGGGCCAACAATGACGCGGAACTGGATGGAGCGCTTTCCGCATTTGTAAAGCAGGGCGCCGGTGCGGTTTTGGTCACCGCCGCTCCGTACTTCGACACACGACACGAACGCATTATCAGCTTTGCGGCGCAAAATCGCTTGCCGGCGATTTATCAGTTTCGCGAATATGCCGCCGCTGGCGGCCTGATGAGCTACGGACCAAATATCGTCGAAAGCTATCGCAATGCCGGCGTCTATGTCGGTCGGATACTCAAAGGCGAAAAGCCTGCAAGCCTCCCGATCCTGCAGCCGACAAAATTCGATTTTGTGATTAATCTCAAGACCGCCAAGGCGCTCGGATTGAAAGTGCCCCCAATGCTGCTTGCGGAAGCCGGCGAGGTGATCGAATGAGCGCTGGGCGTGAGCGGCTCAGACACCGCCAAATGTCTGACAAGTGTCTGAACCGGTGCCGTGCTACTGCGTTCTGGCTTGCAATGCTTTGACATCGGCTGCACTCAGCGCTTTTCCGCCGATCGCCCATTCTCCGCTGGCAACTTCGTACACGCGGACCCAGGTGACGCCACGCATGGCTTCGCCTTCGATTTCCACCATTGCATTCGTGACCTTGTTGATCATCGCTTGCTTTTGGCTCTTGTCGAAAACGCCTTCGATCAGATGAATATCAACGAGGGGCATGACACGTTCCTTTCTTTGCTCGTGCTCGGGGCTGATCCCGTGAGCTGGCCCGAAATCGCACGAGCGGGCTTGCTCGGCTAGTTCAGGAACTGAATCTGCCCAGTACAGAAAATGTACTAGCCTGCTCGGTCGTTGCTCCGTATCCTGCGTTCCGATGGTCGAACGATGGAGGGTGTGATGCCCGACAGCGGCTATAATCAATTCTGTCCGGTCGCGATGGCCGCCGAGGTGCTCGGCGCGCGTTGGACGCTTGTTTTGCTGCGCGAACTGCTCGTCGGCTCGACCCGTTTCAACGATCTCAGGCGCGGTGTGCCGCGGATGTCGCCCGCCTTGTTGTCCAAGCGCCTGAAGGATCTTGAGACCGCGGGAATCGTCACTCGTTGCGAGGCGCCCGGGGATCCCGGCGTTTTCGAATATCAGTTGACCGATGCCGGACGAGACTTACGAAATGTGGTCGAGGCCGTCGGTAACTGGGGTCAACGATGGGTCGAAACCGAAGCGTCGCTCGAACACTTGGATCCCGAGCTGCTGATGTGGGACATCCGGCGCAATATCGATCCGAAACCGCTGCCGCGGCGACGGACCACGATCCAGATCATCTTCAAGGATCTGCCAAAGTCGCGGCAAAGCTGGTGGCTGATTGTGGAGCCGAACCGCGAGGTCGACCTGTGTTCTGTCGATCCGGGATTCAACGTGGATCTTTATTTGTCCACCGACGTCCGCACCATGACTGAAATCTGGATGGGCTACACCACGATCGCCCGCGCCAAAGATCGGGGCAAGCTCTTCATCAGCGGAAACAAGCAGCTAGAAACGACAATGAAGACCTGGTTCAGCCTGAGCCCGTTTGCCAAAGTCGATAAGCTGGTCGCGTAGGCGAGCCTGCGGTCGATATCGCGCCGCGATGCGCGTGACGCATAAAGCAAAATCGCCCCCACGTGCGGACCTGACTTGACCGTCGCTCATCACCCGATTGAAGCATGTGCCGCCCATCAGTGCCTGCGTAGTCGATTTTCGATCCCAGCGCCCGCAGAAAACCTACTGATTCAGCTTCCAGCAGATTTGCATCGAAATAGCTGCAATTACAGCGTGCGCTCTTCACGCCCCAGCAAGCGCCGATGCTCTAGAACCCGGACGAATCTTTTTGGCTCACGGCGTCTGCTTACGGAGAGCGCACAAGTGCACGTTCTAGTTTTGGCGTCGCAAAAGGGCGGAACGGGAAAGACCACCCTATCCGGGCATCTGGCAGTAGAGGCGCATAATGCCGGGATAGGCCCGGTTGCGCTGATCGATACCGATCCGCAAGGCAGCCTATCGCATTGGTGGAACGCCCGCGCGGCGGCCGAACCTGTGTTCGTAAAAGTCGGGCCGTTCGAACTGGCAGAGGCCATCGAGCATCTCACCGCTTCGGGCGTCAAGCTCGCGGTGATCGATACGCCGCCGGCAATTACGGAATCGATCTCCTACGTGATCGGCCAGGCCGATCTGGTCATCGTGCCGACACGTCCGAGCCCGCATGATCTGCGCGCAGTCGGCGCCACGGTGGAGATCGCCAATCGCCATCGCAAGCCGGTGCTGTTCGTCGTTAACGCAGCCACGCAGCGTGCACGCATTACTGGCGAAACCGCTGTGGCGTTGTCGCAGCATGGAACCGTGGCGCCCATCACACTGCATCAGCGGGTCGATTTCGCTGCCTCGATGGTCGATGGACGCACGGTGGGCGAAGTGACGTCGGGCGCCGCATCCGCCGAGGAAATCCAAAAACTCTGGATCTATGTGCAGGGCCGCCTGGCGCGGCTGAAGGACGATGCTGCTTTCGCGCCCGAAGCCGGACGGCAGAATTTCGCCGTCAGCAGCCTTTCGCCGGCCGACGCCGGCGAACCGGCTGACGCCGACAAACTCGAGCCCATAGAGCTGCCTGTCGCGCCGGCGCCGTCACCAAAGTCGCACGCCGGCGCCGAGCGTGGTTCGGGCACCGACCGAAAGCGCACCGCTGGTGAAGCGCCGCCTCGCTTCGATAACCGCCGCGTTGTGAAGCCCTTCGGCCGAGTTGCCCTACCATAGTACTGACGCACCATTTCGGGAGAATCGTCCGTGAGTTCGACGAAATTCGCAGCCATCACCGCAAGCCTGCTTGCCCGCAAGGGCGACGCCACGCCATCGATCGTTGCGCCTGCCGCCCCCGCCACCCCACCGCCGCGACCGGCGCTGGTCGCGCGCGACAGCCTCTCCCTTGCTTCCGAGCCGAGCCCAGCGGACACCGCCGAAAAGCTGCGTCGGGTCATGGTTTGCATCACGCCGGAAGAGCTGGAGAGGCTCGATATCGCAGCAATTAAGAAAGGCACCAAACGACACGATATCGTGCGCAGCGCGCTCGACGATTATTTTCGCAAGCTTTCGGCGGAGTTGCCGTACCCTTGCGCTTGCATGGAAGGCAATCCTGGTGTCGCGGCGCGACCGGTCAATCCCATTATCAGTCTGAACCGGGATGAATTTTGATGAGTCTGGCGAAAACTCTTATCGAGCGAGCGCTCCGACGCCGCGACAACGTCAATGCGTGGATTCGGCAACCCGATTCGTTTGCGACCCAGCAATGCCGCGTCCTCGAAGTGTCCAAAACCGACGTCCGCCTCGAAGTGGCGAACCCCGATACTGTTCCCGATAAGTTTTTTTTGCTATTCGCAAAAGACGGCCCTCGGCACCACGCATCGGTCACGTGGCGGCGCGGCACTCAGGTCGGCGTCCAATGCGCAAGCCGACCGGTACTGTGACAGAGCCGTCAGCGCGTAAACGCCGAATCGCTTACTGCAAAATCGCGGCGCGCGCCGCCGGATAGCTCACGGTGGAGACGAACACCACAGCGGGTCCGGCGAAATGTTCATGGTCGAGGCCGGGATTGGGGTCCGCGGCGAAACGCATCATCACAGCGCTCTGCGGCTTGACCATCAGCGTCGACAATGTCCGGAAATCACGGACGCCTAGCGCCAGTGTCGTCAGGAAGCGGTGCACGCTCGGCGCCACGAGCACCGCGCGCAGCCAGGGATTTTCCAGCCGCGCGCCGGCCTTGATCGCGATCACCGATGACGCGCTCGCGCTCAGCATCGTCGAGGCGATCTGGTTGGCGACCCGCTTGATCACAACGGTCGTGCCATTCGGCACCAGCGGCGCCGCGGGATCGGGTTGCGGATGGACCGCCTGTTCGCTGCGCACCTGCGGTTCAGCGGAAATTGCCTTGGTGCGCTGCGCGGCCGTCCCGATGACTGCTGCCGTTGTCGCCACGGGCGGGTGCGCGGGGGGTTGCTCGGCATAAGCCAGAGTAACTTCAGGCCCGGCGTCGCGCGGATCGCGGAACGGTCCGCCGATCGCGGCCGTCGCCGCTTTGGCGTTGTTCGGTTTTGTCGGCGCATCGCGCGCCGGCGAGCGAGCGGATGAGGCGGTCGCCATTCCATCGGGCGGACCCTGCCAATAGCCACGCACGCGAATGCTATCGTTTGCCGACGCCGCGTCGGTTCGGTCCTGCGCCGCGCTCGAGGGCGCCGGCGGCAACAACCCGGCGACCTGCACGAGTTTTGGTTTGGCGGCGTCGCTCGCAATCTTGTCGGCAATTGAATCGGTACCGCCCGGCCGGTTTTCGATTGTGGCTTGCGCGCTGGCAATTCTGATCGCCGCGGCCGGCGTCGATGCGGTGGGCGCCCTCGATGCGACGGTGGCGGTGACGGCGGGGGCCACTTCGTCCTCGTCATCGTCATGGGCGAGGTTTAAAAGCCTGGCAAACGGATTGGCCGGCGCGTGGTCGTTGCTCGCCAGCACGGTTTCAACATTGACGCCGGCGCCGCGCGCTGCATCAAGCGAAAGATCCGACGGCGTGGCGCCGCGCTTTCTGATCTCGGCGAGCGCCACCGCATAACCTGGCAACGGCTTGCCGTCGCTTGGAATATGCACGGTGCGCCCGTCCGGGAATACTCGCGCCAATTCCTCATGCGTCATGCGCGGCCACATCCGCACTCCGCCAGTATCCATGTGGACGAAAGGCGAGCCGGAGGTCGGATAAAATCCGACGCCGCCGCGCTGCAGCCGCAAGCCCACTTCACGCAGGTGCTCGAGCGAGACGCCCGGAATGTAAAAGTCGAGCGCATGACCGAGCATGTGCTGCGAAAAACGCGCCACGCCGCCGCTGCGCCGCCGCAGCATCGCATTGGTCTGCGGCGCCCGATAACCGCAGACGACCTGGATTGGTTCTTTACCGTCGGCCTCGCGCTGCACTTCCCAGACCAGATCGATCAGATGCGGATCCATCCGGGTCTGCTCGCCGCGCCGCCAGTCGCGCAAGAACCAGTTCAGTTTTTCCAGCGCCGCCTCGTCGTAGCGCCCGTTGTGCTTGTAGGTGATGGTGATGTCTTCGCCGGTATGCAGGTGATGCATCGTGATGCTGCGCGTGTCGCCTTCCGCGACCGCGTTTTGCAGCGCCTTCGCCCCGAGGACGAAAATGAGCAGCGCCAAGCCGCACGAATAACCGGTGCGTGCTGCGGACAATCGACGAGTGCCGCGAACCCGAAGTTCGCACGAGTTTCCGCAGCCTCCGATGCGAACTTCGGGTTCAAAGGCGGCACTCGCAAGGATAGATTTTGCTAGTGCCCTTATCGAATCCGAAGTTTGTACGAGCTCGCTGCAGCCGCTCACAAACTTCGGAATCATGGCACTAGTGTTCAGTTGCGCGTTGCTAACGTGCACTGACTTGATCTCGCATCGGCGCGTTGGCAGCGATCCGCCGCAGCTATGGCTGCGCCGGTGACGCTAACTAACGCATTGTCAATTTGGGAAGGGTTAACGCGAACCCGTCACCCCACCCCCGAAACCGCCAATAGGGCTAAAGCCGTAGTGTGGCAAAAAATGGCCTGTTCCCGGCCGCCGTTGGCGGGCGGCCGGGAAATGTCGTTTAGGGCCCGGGAAGCGGAGGTTTTTGCCTCAGCGCTCGACCGTCTGCCCTGAATTGGTGACCTTCCGGGGCCGATCAGCGTTGCGATGGCGTATCGGCGCGGGCGGGGCCGGCGGTTGTCCGTAATACCCGCCGCCGAACAGCCGCGAGAAGAAGCCGCCGCCGCCGTAATAAGAGCCGCCGCCCTGATAGTAGCCGCGCCCTCCGCCCGGATAATAGCCGCGCCCGCCGAACCAGGACGGCTCGTCGGGAATAGCCATGACCTCGCGGTGGGAGGCATCGATTTTGTGCTCGACCGGGATGTCCGCCACTTTGCGGTCGCTGCCCTTGAGGACCGCCAGCAAAGCCCGATCGCGGCCGTAGACGTCGTCGCGCAGCTCAAGCTTTCCGGCGTCGTCGACGAAAGCGGTTTGATAAGTCAGGTTGACCGGGATGAAGGTCGGAAACTGGATGTCGACCTCGCTCGGACCGAACATGCGCCGGATGCGATCCTCGGTATAGCCGTCGCTCGGCCGCACCAGCGACAGCAGCACCTCGGCATAGTGCACCGGATCCTGCACGCGCATGCAGCCATGGCTGAACGCGCGCTTGTCGTTGGCAAACATGTATTTGTCGGGCGTATCGTGCTGGTACACCAGGAATTTGTTCGGGAAGTTGAAGCGAATCCGGCCAAGCGCGTTCTTGTCGCCCGGTGGTTGAGAGATATGGACGCCGTCTGGGCCGTAATCGACTCGCAAACCCATGCGAGCGAGCACCGTCGGATCCTGCGCCAGCGCCGGCAGATATTCGCGATTGACGATCGAAGGCGGCACGTTCCAGGTCGGATTGACGGTGATGTATTTCATCTCCGCCGTCATGATCGGCGTCGGCATTTCCGGCTTGCCGATCACGATTCGCGTCGTCCACAATTGTTTACCGTTATGCATCACCCGCAGTGTGAAGTCGGGCAAATTGACGATCACGTAAGTGTCCGGAAAGCGATGCGGCGCCCATCGCCAGCGCTCCATATTGGCGATGATGATATCGGTGGCGTGATCGGGCTGCGGCCTGCCGTTGAGCGTATCGAGGGTTGCAGCGCCCAGTATTCCGGTTCCCGACAGGTCATGCTGCTGTTGGAATTTCTTAACCGCCTCGGCCAGCGCTTTGTCGTAGGTCGTGCCGGTGCTCCCGGTTACGCCAAGCCGCTCGCGCAGCGCCGGCACGCGCTCGTCCGCCATCCCGACTTTAAGTACCGGGCCACTTGGGATCGGAGGCTTCGATTTGTCGATCTTTCCGCCGCGGATCTCGGCAAGCTTGGCCTTGAGCGCGCGGTAGCCCGGGGTTTGCGGTTCGTAGGAATCGAGGGCTGCCGCAACGTCGCTCGCGCCGGCAATGGCAGCCAGGACGTCGCTCGGCTCGGCGGCGGGCGTCGCATATTCGATGTCGGCGCTAACGCGCGACCAGTGCACGCGTCCGACGCTGGCGTGACGGGCATAGGTAATGACTGTGGCCGTCAGTTTTATTTCCGCATCGGCCAGATCTGCCGGCGTGTTCAAGCTTGCAAAATTCGGCACCGGATAATCCGCCGGATCGAGCCCGTCAGCATCGACGTGGCGTAGGTATTCGATCGCCGCCGTGGCGCGCGCATTGGCCTTGCCGTCGGCGATCCACAACGGCGCGTAGTTGCGGCTGGAATAGAACGCCTCGATCTGGGTGCGGTCCTTCTTGCTGCCGATGACGCGGTCGAACTTGCCGTTGCCGATTTCGCGCAGCTGTTCGGCGAGCGCCGCGTCCGGTCCCGGTGCTGCAGGCGCAGCTGCGGTCGCGGCGGCCGGCGGCGCTTCGGGATTTGCGGGCGCGCGGGTGACCGCGGCATCGCTCGGTTTGCCCTCGGCGGGCTTGGTTTCCGTAGGCTTGGTTTCTGCAGCCTGGCTTTCCGCCGGCTTTGCTTCCGCGGTGGGCTTGGCGGTTTCGGTCGGTCGGGCGGCATCGCTGGCCGCGGCCGGCTTGGCTTCGCTGGCCGGCTGTTCGGCCGCTTTGCTTGCTGGAGGGGTGGCTTCCGCAGGCCTGGCCGCGTCGTTTGTCGCTTTGGCTGCCGGCTCGGACAATGCCGGCTGGCTGCCGGGTTGCGAATCCTGGCGCGGCGCGGCGCTGGCGTCGGCGGTCGGGCTGTTTTCAGCAAAGGTTGCGTTGACGGGCAGGGCGAGCAGGAGAGCAATGGCGGTCGAAGCTAGCAATCGATCGACTCGAAATCCCGGCATTGCAAAATCTCCTTCCCAGCCTGCGCGAAGCGAAGCTCTACTACTCGACGATGATTGGCCTCAATTTATGGCAGAAACCCCACCAGATCCGCCGCGGCGGCGGCACTCTACGCGAGCCAAATTAAGCGAGCCAAGGCATTTTGTCCTGTTGCAGCCGCGAACACGCGGTGGTGAAGCCGATTTTCAGCGCCTGTCGCTTGGCAGCAACGGTTTGCTATCTACTTCGCGCCGCTCATGATTTGGCGGCGCGACCAGAAAACTCGGTCATGGGGAGTTTGTTATTGCGGCCCGACGGGCGGTGCGCAAAGGCCGGCAAAAATTGCCGCGCTGGCGCTAATCGAATCACTTCAAGACCGACGCCGGGGCAATTATGACGGGTCTCATGTTTCTTGAAATGAGCCCGCGCCACCTTTAGCGGGAGCCGTAATATTCTTCAAACAGCCTGGAATGAACGAAAACATCTTTTCCTGCCCGGATGATAGCCCTAAATTTAAACGCTGCGATCTCGGACGCTCTCAGCGTGCTGATTTAATTCGCAACGACACTTGGAATGGGAGGATCAGATGAAATCCACCATCGTCGCTCTGGTTGCCGCCATCATAACGACCGGTGGGAGCGCTGCTTATGCCGCTAGCGAGACGATCACCATGAATGCAATCGACGCCAACGGCGTCGGCAAGGAGATCGGTACGATTGTTTTGTCCGACAGCCAGGCAGGCTTACAGGTCACGCCGCAATTGGCCGGCCTGCCGCCGGGCGATCACGGATTCCATGTGCACGTTAATCCCAATTGTGGCCCGGGCCCTGGACCGAACGGTCAGCCCGCGGCTGGCATGGCGGCAGGTGGCCATTACGACCCGGCCAATACCGGCAAACACCTCGGGCCGAATGGCGAGGGCCACAAGGGCGACATGCCGGTGCTGACCGTCGACGCCAGCGGCAATGCCGCCAAGGCCGTGACGGTGCCGCACCTCACTGTCGCCGATGTTAAAGGGCGCTCGATCATGGTCCATGCGGGCGGCGATAATTACTCTGACCAGCCGGCGCCCTTGGGCGGCGGCGGCGCGCGCCTCGCGTGCGGCGTGGCCAAGTAGAGCTGCTCATAACGGTGGTCGGCTGCGGGTGCTGCAATGGCCGCTCTCGATCCTGCAGACGTGCTGATCGAGCTCTGGAACGATGCCAGGCTCGACGATGGGGCGTTGGAGGATATCGCCTTCACCGGCAATGAGCCGGTGCTGCCATCATCATTTGCGGTCGGCACGGCAGCACAGGCCACAATCGGCGCGGCGGCGCTCGCTGCAGCCGAGCTTTGGCGGCTGCGCAGCGGACGCCGGCAGCGCGTGGCCGTCGAGATGCGCGATGCGGGAATCGAATTTCGCAGCGAGCGATATTTGCGCCTCGATGGCAAAGACCTCGGCGATCATCACGACGGCGTTGCCGGGCTGTATCGCTGCGGCGACGGCCGGTGGGCTCGGCTGCATACGAATTTGCCGCATCATCGCGATGGATTGATCGCATTTCTCGGCTGCGATCACGACAAGGCTGCGGTGCAGCGAGCGCTCGAGCGGTGGCCGGCAGAGAAGCTGGAAACTGTTGCGGCCGAGGCGGGCCTCGTGGTCACCGCGTGCCGGTCGTTCGCCGAGTGGGACGCTCACGGCCAGGGCCGCGCGGTCGCCAGCCTGCCGCTGTTCAGCGTCGACCAGATCGGCGACGCGCCGGCGTTGAAGTTTGCGCCGGCGGAGCGCCCGCTGTCCGGCATCAAGGTCTTGGAACTGACCCATGTCATCGCCGGACCGGTCGGCGGCCGGGTTCTCGCCAGCCACGGCGCCGACGTGCTGCTCGTCACCGCCGCGCATCGACCCGCGATGCTGCCGCTCGTCGTCGACAACGGCCGAGGAAAATTGTCGACCCAGATCGATCTGCGTCAGGCCGGCGGCCGCGAGACCTTGGCTGAGCTGGTGCGCGAAGCCGATGTGTTCATTCAGGGCTACCGCCCTGGCGCGGTTGCCGCGCACGGATTTGGCCCGGAGGAGGTCGCCCGCATCCGTCCGGGCATCGTTTATGCCTCGCTATCCGCCTACGGCCATGCCGGTCCGTGGGCGCATCGCCGCGGCTTCGATTCGCTCGTGCAAACGGCGAGCGGATTCAATCTCGCCGAAGCGGAGGCATTTGGTTCGTCCGAGCCGCGAGCCTTGCCGGCACAAGTGCTCGATTACGCGACCGGCTTTTTGTTGGCCCTCGCGATCATGGCGGCGCTCAAACGCCGTGCCGAACGAGGCGGTTCATGGCACGTGCGCGTTTCGCTCGCACAAACCGGTCACTGGCTGCGCCAGCTCGGCCGCATCGACGGGATGCATTGCAGCGATCCCGGTTTTGACGACGTGGGCGATCGTTTGTACGAAACGCCGTCCGGCTTTGGCCGCCTCACGGCCGTGCGTCACGCTGCCGAAATGTCGGAGACGCCGCCGCATTGGACGCGCCTGAGCGTCCCGCTCGGGACGCATGCGCCGGGATGGAGCGGTTGAGGCCGCTCTTGCGGCTGCCGCCGTGGTGCGCCACATGGAGACGGGGAGTGAGGGTCAGCGCCGCAAGGCGGAAATCCCGATAGACCAAAGCGACGCATGAGCAAGATTGCGAGCAAATCCGCCGCCGGGCGCACGATTCGGTCCAATACGGGAGGGGTTCGTCATCTCCCGGAATGGAATCTGGACGATCTTTATCGCGGGCTCGACGATCCGGCGATCAAGCGCGACCTCGACCGCACCGATGCCGAATGCGCGGCGTTCGAGGAGTCTTACAAAGGCAAGCTTGCCGGCATTGCTGCCGGTGCCGACGGCGGCGCCGGGCTCGCTGCCGCAGTGCGGCGCTATGAAGGCATCGACGATCTGATGGGCCGGCTGTCCTCTTTCGCCGGGCTCATCCACGCCGGCAACACGCTCGATCCCGCACGCACCAAGTTTTTTGGCGACGTCCAGGAGCGGCTCACGGCGGCGTCGATCCATTTGTTGTTCTTTACCCTTGAACTCAACCGCATTGACGATGTGTTGCTCGACAAGGCCATGGCCGATCCCGCGCTCGGCCATTACCGGCCCTGGCTCGAAGACGTGCGACGATATCGGCCTTATCAGCTCGAAGACCGCGTCGAGCAGCTGTTTCACGAAAAATCGGTGACCGCGTATTCGGCGTGGAATCGTCACTTCGATGCGACCATTGCGAATTTGCGGTTCAAGGTCGCGGGAAAATCGTTGGCGATCGAGCCCACACTCACTTTTCTTCAGGACCGCTCCGGAGCAAAGCGCAAGACCGCCGCCCAGGCGCTCGCGCACACGTTTCAGAACAACGTCCAGCAGTTCGCACTTGTCACCAATACGCTCGCCAAGGACAAGGAAATCTCGGACCGCTGGCGCGGCTTTGCCGACATCGCCGACGAGCGCCATCTGGCGAACCGCGTCGAGCGCGAAGTGGTCGACGCGCTGGTCGCCGCCGTGCGCGCCGCCTATCCGCGGCTGTCGCATCGCTACTATGCCCTGAAAGCAAAATGGTTCGGCAAAAAGCGGCTGCCGCATTGGGATCGCAATGCGCCTTTGCCGCAAGTGCCGATGCGGAGCGTGCCGTGGCACGAAGCCAGGGACACCGTGCTTTCAGCCTATCGCGCGTTCTCGCCGAAGATGGCGGATATCGCCGCGCGCTTCTTCAATGAGCGCTGGATCGATGCCCCGGTGCGCCCGGGCAAGGCGCCGGGCGCATTCTCGCATCCGACCACGCCGTCGGCCCATCCTTATGTGCTGGTGAATTATCAAGGCAAGCCGCGCGACGTGATGACGCTTGCGCACGAGCTCGGCCACGGCGTGCACCAGGTGCTCGCTGCCCCGAACGGGGCATTGATGGCGCCGACACCGCTGACGCTGGCGGAAACGGCGAGCGTGTTCGGCGAAATGCTGACGTTCCAGAAACTGCTGGCGGCGACGCGAAACAAAAAAGAGCGCAAGGCGATGCTCGCCGCCAAAGTCGAGGACATGATCAATAC